>JABFGF010000002.1:600000-969606 GCA_013112635.1 Calditrichota bacterium
AATCCGTACTACGGTAAACACCACCGTCATTGGCAATATATAATGTACCCGGATTTTTCGGATCGTGTGCATAATTGTGATGATCAACGTGAGGCCCGCTAATTTGGGTTATACTGTTTCCACCATTTTCTGACTTATAGATTTGAACACCAGCATGAACAACTTGGTTACTGTCTTCCGGATGAACCGCTACCCAATGGGCAAAAAAGCCCTGATAGGTTTGAACATCAATAACATCCGAATTATATTTCTGAACCCATGTTGTACCAAAATCTTCGGTTTTAAATAATCCCTGTCCAGTTAAACTATCCGCAACTGAAGCAAAAATTGTATTTGGATTGGATGCATATGCATCAATAAGTGTCTTACCAGAAAAATCAGGCGCATTCTGCAGTTTGTCCCATGTAGCACCGGCATCTAAACTTCGGTATAAACCGGTACCCGGGCTTCCCAGGTTTCCACAGGAAATAAGCACTTTTGATGTATCCTCTGTATGGATAACAATATCTTCAACCATCAGGTTCTCGAAAACCAAGTCCCAGTCTTCTCCGCCATTAACACTTTTATAAACACCCTCTGATGTGCCGGCATAAATGCTTTGCGGATTTTGTGGATTTATTTCCAAAACCTGAACGCCTTTTTGTTGAGCAGTAGTCCAGTCAAGACTTTTTTTCCAGGTTTTTCCACCATCTTCAGATTTTAAAATCCCAATGCCGTATGTTCCGCGTGTGGTCCGGATAACTAACCCACCTATTGATTTATTATATCCATAAACCTCGCCAGTACCGATATAAACATTATTTGTATCTACCGGATCAATCGCAATTGCCATAACCCCAAGAACAGGAAATCCTGTTGTAATTCTGTGCCAGCCAGTACCGTTAACAGCATCGTAGGTACGCCAAAGTCCACCACTGGCAGATCCTGCATAAAGAGTCTTTTCGTCAACCGGGTTCACAGCCAGGCTAATCATTCGTCCCGGAACATTATCCGGGCCCATATTCTTCCATTCTGCCAATGAATCATCCACACTTAGCCCAGATTTATTTAGTTGAAGTTTTGATTTTGCAAAGCCCTCGTACATTGCTTTTTGGGAAATGTCTTTTTCAGGATATGCACGGGATGCTGTCCAGAATTTTAAGGCTTTATAAGCACCGGAAATTCTTGGTTGTTCTTTCTTTTGCGTTAAATAAAACGTGAAGCCTGCCATTAATATTAATACAAAGAATATGATTTTCTTAGACATAGTTCCCCCGATATAGTTTTAGAATTTGAGGTTCGAATAAATAGAATATAAAATAAATAAAAAGTATCAAAAGTCCTTATAGAAATTAGCTAAATGAACAATTTTTATTTAAACCGTTGCTAAGGCTTGTTAAGCTGAGTTTTATCCCGGTTGTTTCTGTTTTTAAAAATAGATACCTTTTTGAGAACCGATATTAAATAAACTTATTTAAAATGAACAAATCTACTACCCTAAAACCTGATGACTATCTTGTGCCTAAATCAAAACATCAGCATGAAATAAAAGTTAAAGGATCTCGTTTTTTATGCACTGTTATTCCATGTGCTTCAAAAAAGGAAGCTGAAGAGGAATACGCTGCAATCAAAAAAAAATATTACGATGCGACCCATAATTGTTTTGCCTGGCGCATAAATCAGGAAGAGTTTCGCTACTCGGATGATGGTGAACCTTCCGGAACTGCCGGAAAACCAATTTTACAGGCAATTGATGGAAAAGAGTTGAAAGAAGTTTTATGTATAGTTACGCGCTATTATGGTGGAACAAAACTTGGAACCGGCGGATTGATACGTGCTTATGGCGATAGTACAGTGCAAGCATTGACAAATACTCCAATTAAAATAAAAACCCATTGGGCAGAAGTTAATATCGAATTTGATTATACATTTGAAAATTTGATACGGCGAACACTTGCAGAATTTAATGGCAAAATTGAAGACTCTGATTATAGTGAGATCGTGAAAATGAGGCTGGCTCTGCCTCAAAGTGTATGTGATTCTTTCAAATCCAAAATATTAGAAACAACAAACTCCCAGATTAATATTTCATGATTTTGGACATTTTTCTTGATAATTCGGACAAATGTCTTATATTGTGGTGTGGATGAAATGGAGCAAAAAAATGTACCAATCCGAAAAGCACGATTTTGAAAGTATTTCCGATCTAATCGTGGAATACAGCCCAAGTATAAAAAGCAATATCGCCATTGCGCTGGAGGCAAATAAAGGCATAGATGCACATACATTTTTTGATATTGTAAAATTGTCCGGCTACTCCAAAGATGAAATGGCCCAGGTTTTTAGTACATCTGTAAAAACGTTTTCCCGGTACGAGAAAGAAAATAAAAAATTAGGCCCTTTGCGTAGTGAGCTTATCTTAAAAATTATGGCCCTTTTCAAAAAGGGCATTGAGGTTTTTGGCAGCCTTGATAGTTTTAAATCCTGGCTTGGTAAACCTGCTTTTGGTCTTGGTAATAACACTCCGTTTTCGTTAATCCATACCTCAACCGGTATTGACTTGGTTCATGATGAACTGGTTCGCATCGAGTTTGGAGATTTGGCTTAATACCAGAATATGCTTCTTTCCAAATGGATAGCATTTTAACACAGAGGTCGCAGAGAGCACAGAGAAAAGAAAAATTAGAATTAATATCAGATATAATCTTCACAAACTATGGGTATAGATTTTTTAACCTAAACTATGATAGTTTACCGCATCACTCTTGAAAAATGGTCAACAAGTTTACAGGCATCCGGCTTCCCGGCCAGATGGAATTCCAAAGGTAATTTTGTGATTTACACATCAGCGTCTAAAGCATTGGCCTGTTTAGAGAATATTGTCCATAGAAGCGGGGAGGGGTTAAATAAATTATTTAAAGTTATGAAAATTGAAATTCCTGAAAATCTTCCGGTTGAAAAAGTTGATGAATCCGGCTTACCGGATGCATGGCAGGAGTTTACAAATCTTCCTTTTACACAAGAGATTGGCGATGCGTGGATAAGTCAAAAATCTTCAGTCGTTCTTGAAGTACCATCTGTAATTATTCCCGGGGAATTCAATTATATAATAAACCAAAATCATCAAAATTTTAAAGATATTAAACTGTTACAGGTTGATGATTTTATTTTTGATTCGCGATTAAATCCTGTAAAATAATTAAAATTTTTTTACTGTACGGTTGTGCATATAAGCGATTTGTTTTTTATATTACGCAATCATTTTTATTAACGATTAAATGGAAAGTTTTAATGTCAAAAGCAACATATACTGAAGACAATATTCGTTCACTGGACTGGAAAGAACACATCCGATTGCGCCCAGGCATGTATATAGGCAAGCTTGGTGATGGCTCCGCCCAGGATGACGGAATTTACGTTCTGGTA
This sequence comes from Calditrichota bacterium, assembly GCA_013112635.1. NCBI lineage: Bacteria > Pseudomonadati > Calditrichota > Calditrichota bacterium. The sequence goes on from JABFGF010000002.1 coordinate 603,406, forward strand.
AAAGAGATCATCGATAACTCAATTGATGAACATGTAATGGGTTTTGGCAAAACAATTGATCTGCGCGTTTCAGAACATAATGTAAAAGTTCGTGATTATGGCCGCGGAATTCCCTTGGGGAAAGTTTTTGATTGTGTCGCTAAAATGAACACCGGTGGAAAATATGATAGCGAGGCTTTTCAAAAGTCAGTTGGATTGAATGGTGTTGGTACAAAAGCTGTAAACGCCCTTTCAAATTATTTTAAAGTCCAGGCCGTTCGTGATGGCAAAATGAAAGTTATCGAATTTTGCAAAGGTGAGGTTACAAAAGACCATAAAATTGAATTGACCAACCAACGCAATGGTACGCAGATTGAGTTTAAACCGGATGACTCTGTTTTTAAACATTTTCACTTTATTCCGGATTATCTTGAAAATCAGCTTTGGAATTATGCCTACCTGAATGCCGGATTAACCATAAATTTTAATGGTCAAAAATTTCATTCTGAAAATGGCTTATTGGATTTGCTTACCCGCAAAAGCGATCCAGAATCATTACGCTATGATGTCATTCATTCCAAAAGCAAAGATATTGAATTTGCGCTAACCCATGGTAGCCAATATGGCGAAGAATATTATTCTTTTGTAAATGGTCAACACACAACACAGGGCGGGACACATCTTGCCGCTTTCCGTGAAGCAATTGTAAAAACTGTTCGTGAGTTTTATAAAAAAGATTTTGATGCAACAGATATTAGAGCTTCAGTTATAGGAGCAATTAGTGTGCGCATTCAGGAGCCGGTTTTTGAGTCGCAAACCAAAACAAAACTTGGCTCTTTAAATATTGCTCCGGAAGGCCAGACAATTCGCGGCTTTGTAAATGAATTCATAAAAAAAGAACTTGATGATTACCTGCATAAACATCCTGATACAGCAGAAAAATTATTAAAACGAATTCAACAGTCAGAACGCGAAAGAAAAGAAATTGCCGGTATCAAAAAGCTGGCCAATCAGCGCGCCAAAAAAGCAAATCTGCACAATAAAAAATTACGAGATTGCCGAATTCATTATCAGGATGCAAAAAAAGATCAGCGTTACGATTCCACACTTTTTATAACTGAAGGTGACTCTGCAAGTGGGTCTATTACCAAAGCGCGAAAAGTTGAAACCCAGGCAGTTTTTAGTTTGCGTGGCAAGCCATTAAACAGCTTCGGGCTTACCAAAAAAATTGTTTATGAAAATGAAGAGTTTAACCTTTTACAGCATGCACTAAATATTGAAGATGGCCTGGATGGCCTGCGCTATAATAACGTGGTTATTGCCACCGATGCCGATGTTGACGGAATGCATATCCGTCTTTTACTGATGACATTTTTTCTTCAGTTTTTCCCCGATCTTGTACGAAACGGGCATGTCTATATTTTGGATACACCACTATTTCGTGTTCGAAATAAAAAAGAAACAATTTATTGCTACGATGACTCAGAAAGACTGAATGCCATTGAAAAGCTTGGAAAAAATGCAGAGATAACCCGTTTTAAAGGATTAGGCGAAATCTCCCCGCACGAATTTGAAGGGTTTATCGGGGATGATATCCGGCTTGATCCATTAGTGCTTCAGGAAAAAACATCCATAAAAAAATTGCTCGGATATTTTATGGGCAAAAACACTCCTGAACGGCAAAAATTTATTATTCGAAACTTAAAAGTAGAAAAGGATTTGGCTGAAGAACTGGTTTAAATCTGTAATAAAAGAATTTAGAAATATAGAAAGAATGTTTTACCTATGTCTGAAGAAATAATGAATGAAAATGGTGAAGACCAGGAACTGCAACAAACAGTCCATGTTAAGGAAATGTACAGCGACTGGTTTTTGGAGTATGCCTCTTATGTGATTTTGGAACGTGCAGTCCCCGGAATTCTGGATGGATTAAAACCAGTACAACGGCGCATTCTGCATTCCATGAAACAAATGGATGATGGACGCTTTAACAAAGCCGCAAATGTAATTGGCCATACAATGCAGTATCATCCGCATGGTGATGCGGCCATTGGCGATGCATTGGTAAATATCGGCCAGAAAGATTTAATGATTGAAACGCAGGGCAACTGGGGTGATATCCGCACGGGAGACTCGGCTGCTGCACCACGATATATTGAAGCCCGTCTGTCCAAGTTTGCACTGGAAGTAGCATTTTATGAAAAAACGACTGAGTGGCAAAAGTCTTATGATGGCCGTAAAAACGAGCCGGTAAACTTGCCGATGAAATTCCCTCTGCTTTTGGCACATGGCACAGAAGGAATTGCTGTTGGCCTGGCCACAAAAATAATGCCCCACAATTTTGTTGAGCTGCTGGAAGCCTCAATTAAAATTCTACAAAAAGAAGACATCTCAATCTTCCCGGATTTTCCCACCGGCGGAATGGCTGATTTTTCCAATTATAATGAAGGTCTTAAGGGCGGCAAAATTCGCGTTCGTGCCAAGATTGAAACTGTTGATAAAAAAACACTGATTATCCGCGATATTCCATTTGCAACTACAACAACCAGCGTAATGGAATCGATTGTTAAAGCCAATGACAATGGCAAAATTAAAATTAAAAAGGTTGTAGATAATACGGCAAAGCATGTTGAAATACTGATAGAGCTGCCGGCTGCGACATCACCTGATGTTACGATTGATGCGCTTTATGCTTTCACCGATTGTGAAATTTCGATTTCGCCAAATGCCTGCATAATTATTGATGAAAAACCTGTTTTCATGGGTGTCAATGACATTTTACTGGCTTCAACAAAAAATACAGTGCGTTTATTAAAACGCGAGCTGGAAATTAAGCTGGGTGAACTGAATGAAAAATGGCACTTTTCTTCTCTTGAAAAAATCTTTATTGAAGAACGAATTTACCGCGATATCGAGGAATGTGAAACCTGGGAAGCGGTGATAGAAGCAATCGATAAAGGCCTTGACCCTTTTAAAGAATTACTGTTTAGGGAAGTTACAGAAGATGATATTGTTCGCCTTACTGAAATAAAGATAAAGCGAATCTCAAAATTTGATTCTTTTAAAGCCGACGAAGCAATCAAAAATCTGGAAGGCGAAATTAAACAGGTAAAAAGCAATCTGCGCAACCTTACCCAATACGCTATTCGGTATTTTGAAATGCTTATCCAAAAATATGGCAAAGGCCGTGAACGTAAAACAGAAATCCGCAATTTTGAAAACATCCAGGTGCGCCGGGTTGCCGTGGCAAATCAAAAACTATACGTCAACCGTGCTGATGGATTTGTTGGAACCGGACTGCGCAAGGACGAATATATTGGTGATTGCTCGGATATTGATGACGTTATCGCCTTCAAGTCAGACGGAACATTCATCGTTACGAGAGTGGCAGATAAAACATTTGCCGGTAAAGATATAATCCATGCAAGCGTTTGGAAAAAAGGTGACGAACGCATGGTTTATAATATGATTTATCGTGACGGAAAAGATGGTCGGACTTATGCAAAACGTTTTTCGGTAACTGCCATTACACGCGATAAACAAAATGACCTGACCAAAGGGACAAAAGACTCCAAGGTTTTTTATTTTACCGCAAATCCAAATAGTGAATCGGAAGTTGTTACCGTTTCCCTTAATCCGCGATGCAGCGCACGCCAAAAATCTTTTGATTTCGATTTTGATTCGCTGGCCATTAAAGGCCGTGGATCTCAGGGCAATATTATCACCAAATATCCCGTCCGTAAAATTGCGCATAAGGAAGCAGGGCAATCTACACTTGGTGGATTGGAAATCTGGTACGATGAAACTGTAGGCCGTTTAAACAATGATTCACGCGGATCATTTGTTGGCAGTTTTGAAGGCGATGAACGGATTTTGGTACTCTATAAAAATGGTTCGCTGGAATTGACGACATTTGATTTAAGCAATCATTATGAACATGAAAAAATTGAAACCATCGTTAAATTCAATCCGGAGATTGTGATAACGGCTGTTCATTATGACGCGGACGTCCAGAACTTTTATGTGAAACGATTTAAAGTAGAATCGGAAGTTGTTGGCCGGGTTACACAGTTTACTGCTGAAAGCAAAGGTAGTTTTGCTGCCATTATTTCCACAGATGATACCCCAAAAGCAGATTATAAATATCTGTTTGGAAAACAAAAAGATAGGCGTAGCGGCATTTTGGAATTAAAAACCCTCGTTGATGTAAAAGGCTGGAAATCACGCGGCAACCGTTTAAGTACTTACCAGGTAATTGATGTAAAACCACATAAACCTGATGGCCCGGAAATAATTATCGCCCAGGAAGACCAAAAAGATTTGTTTGAGTAATAAAAAATTGTCATTCTGAGCATAGTGCACGGAGCGAAGAATCCCATTCCTTACCTGGCTAATTTACTTTTTAACAGCGCCTTTACATAACCGCAAAACTGTTGTATTTTTATCTGTCTAACCAACCTTTATTACATAACCTAAAACGAGGTATACTATGGCCGATATACCCACTGTTTTTAAAAAACGCTTAAAAGAAGCTCAAGAGAAAAACCTCAAATCGCTGGATCTAAGCCGGTTTTGGAATGGATCATTTTATGAAGAACTTAGCGAGTTGCCAGGACCTGTATTTGAGTTAAAACAGCTTGAAGAGTTAAAACTTAACAATAATACCATTAAAGTACTCCCGCCTGATATAAAAAAACTTTCTCATTTAGAGCTAATTGATTTGAGAGGAAACCCATTAAAAGATATCCCTGAAATTAAGGGTTTATTTGTTGATTTTCACGTCTTTAAAAAATGCGAAATAAAAAAGGAAAATATTTATGGCCTTAAGCTGAAGAAAGAAGATAAAGCCGATCTAAAAAATTTTACAAACCTGCAATCGCTCTATTTAAGTTATAACAAAATCAGCGACATCTCTTTTTTAAAAGGGCTGTCAAACCTGCAATCGCTCGATTTAAGTTCTAACAAAATCAGCGACTACTCTTTTTTAAAAGGGCTGTCAAACCTGCAATCGCTCTATTTAAGTTATAACAAAATCAGCGACATCTCTTTTTTAAAAGGGCTGTCAAACCTGCAATCGCTCTATTTAAGTTCTAACAAAATCAGCGACATCTCTTTTTTAAAAGGGCTGTCACCTGCAATCGCTCGATTTAGAGAAAAATAAAGTTAGCACTCTTCCAGAATGGATTATTGAAAGAAACCTGGAAATACAAATAGAACATGAATTCGCTACTGGTTGCATTAATTTATTTGGAAATCCGATAGAGAAGCCACCGCTGGAGGTGGTGAAACAAGGCAACGAGGCAATACACGCTTATTTTGAATCTTTTAAACACCAACAACAACAGCTGCTGAATGAATGTAAAATTATTTTGATTGGTGATGGCAGTGCTGGCAAAACATCTCTGGTCAAATGCCTGATGGAGGATAAATTTAATCCCAATGAGCCACAGACGCATGGTATCCGTATTCGTGATTGGAAGATAAATAATATTTCCGTTCATTTTTGGGATTTTGGTGGCCAAGATATAATGCATGCCTCACACACATTTTTCCTTAGTAAACGTTCCCTTTATCTTCTTGTTTTAGACGGCCGCAAAGATGAGAAAACAGAGTATTGGTTAAAACACATTCAAACCTTTGGCGGAAACGCCCCGGTAATTATCGTTCTTAATAAGGCTGACGAAAATCCAGCTTTTGATTTGGAACGCAAAAGTTTAAAAAGGAAATATCCAAACATTGAAGATTTTGTGCGCTTTTCCTGCTCAACCGGAGAGGGCAAAAGAAATCTTGAATTATTGTTAAAAAAATGTTTGCCTCAACTGGAGCTTGTTAATACACCTTTTGCCCAAAGCTGGTTTAACATAAAAAACAAGCTGCGCGACATGAAGGACGATTTTATAAGCTATGATGACTATTTGAAACTCTGCCATGATGAAGGGATTAAAAGTGAAGAAGCCCGGAAAACCTTGATCACTTTTTTAGACAACCTGGGTATTATAGTTCACTATCCAGAGATGGGTTTAGAAGACACGCATGTACTAAATCCACGCTGGTTGACAAATGCTGTTTATAAAATAATTAATTCAAAAAAAGTGTCCCAAAAAGCAGGCGTATTGGATTTAAATGATTTAAGTGAAATTTTAAAACCGCAAAAAGACGAAGAAAACCCCTATCATTATCCTAAAAATAAGCATGATTATATTATTAATATCATGAAAAAGTTTGAGATATGTTTTCCGCTGGATGTGAGAACTGTTTTAATTCCCGATTTGCTTTGTAAAGACGAACCGGATTTTACTTTTGACAAAGATGAAAACCTGCAATTCATTTTTCAATACGACTTTTTACCTAAGTCGGTATTTCCACGCTTTATGGTACAAATGCAAAATGACATTGAAAGTAATTTATATTGGCGTAGTGGAGTTGTTTTAATGGATTCTGACTTAGGTACGCGGGCCGTAATAAGATGCGATGATACAGAAAAGCAAATTTATATTTCTGTTATAGGTGAACAAAAACGTGATTACTTTGCTTATCTTCGCAAAGCTTTCAGGATCATCAATGACAGTTTCGAAATCCCAATAGTCGATGAACTGATCCCGCTTCCTGATAATCCCGACTTCACTGTAAGTTATGAAGAATTAATTGGTCTCGAACGGATGAGAGAAACTCATATTGCAATTGGGAAATTAGAGCAGAGATATAGTATTTCAAAATTGTTGGATGGTATTGAAAAACCGGATGAGCGTAAAATGATTATTAATGAAATCTTAAAAGCTAAGGAGATTAATATGCCGATTGATAACCGCTCTCAAGTTGAAATAAAAGATAGTTTTATACAAAAACAAAGTTCTAGACAAAGTCAAAAAGTCAGCCAAAAAAATAAAAATGTAATCACTATAAATGAAATACAGGGTTTGTTTAAAAACATAAAAGAAGATTTAATTGATGAGGCTGATATTTCATTGGCTGATGAAAAAGACAAACACCGATTAACGAAGGAGTTAGAACATATAGAAAAAGCATTTGAAGATGCATCAGATGCGGTTGATAAGGAACAGAGTATTAAACCGGAATCAAAAAATAGAATTGAGACTTTTGTAAAATCACTAGAAAATACTGAATCACGGATCGGTAAAGTCTACGGACTGCTTGAAAAAGGAAAAGAATATGGGCAAAAGTTTTATGAACTGTATAATAAAATTGCTCCGGTTGTCGGTTTAGCTAGTTTAACATTATAAGTCCCACATCTCATAGTCTAAACGGAACCACTTTCATATTATTTGGTTTGAAACAATTTCTTTTCTTAGCCCGAATATAGTGTTATTAAAATACTTTCCCCAAGGAGGTTTGGAAATGAAAATTAGTTCTTTACAAAAACCATCTTCTAATAAACTACATTATTCAATTCTTATCACTCTTGGATTACTAACAACCAGTTTTACAAACAGCCAGACCCAAAAAGTATTGACTGAAAACGTTGTTAAAAATCCATCAGAGGCCATTTTTGTCTACCAGGATATTGAAAATTTTGTTGATGCTCAACAAGCTATTGCATCGGGGAAAGACACAAGCGAGGCCCTAAAATCAAGATATCTCGATAAAGCATCACCCGGCTTAAAAATGTTTATCAGCAAATACGATTTGACCATTGAGCGTTTAAGGCGTGCAATAAAAAACTATTCTGATGATTATTCAAATGTTGCAGAAAAATTAACTGCATTGAAAAACCACGAAGCAAGTTACAAAGAATATTATGCTAAAATAAAAAATGTGGTTCCAAATGCAGTTTTTCCACCAACCTACTTTGTAATTGCAGGGCATCGGGGAATTGGATCTGGTTCAACAGAAGGCCCTTTAATCTCAATAGAAAAAAAGACCATTAAATCTATAAAGGAAATGCAAGGCACGCTTGTTCATGAAATGATACACATGCAGCAACTGGCTGCAACTGGCGAAGCATATTTTGCAATATTTTCCGGTAAAGAACGAACATTGTTGGCAACCTCTATTCGTGAAGGCGGAGCCACTTATATGGCCGAACTTATTGCCGGCGGGAGTAAACATAAAAATTTAGCACGCGATTATTATCTGGCAAATGAAAATAAATTTTGGGAAAAATTCAGTAAAAGCATTATGGCCGTCACCGATTATCCAGGTTTCCTGAAACTAAGCCGATACGCGGAAAAGTTTATCCAAAAAACAGATTGACATTTTGAAATCGTTCGGTTAAAAATTGTACTAAAGACGAGCATAACTTATAATCCAAACTGATCCACCAAATAAATCAAGGTTGCCATTGAAGCTGTACCCAATTCCAGCTCCCTTTTATTTACCGCGCTAAACACATCTGCCGGGGAATGGTGAAAATCAAAATAGCGCTGAGAATCTGGAACCAATCCAATCGTTGGTGTTCCATCAGCTTTATTAAGCGGGTTAATATCCGGTCCGCCATAACCCTTTTTTATTGATTCGATTGTGTAATCAGGAAAGTATTTTAACCATTCCTGCATTTTAGCCAACGTAGAGTCAGGCCCTTTTAAACCAAAAGCTCTTGGCGTAAATCCACCTGCATCTGATTCGATTGCAATGATATGTTTTTCCTTTTTATTAACTGCTGAATCAGCATATGTTTTTCCGCCCCTTAAACCATTTTCTTCGTTAATAAACATCACTGCCCGCAAGGTATGTTTTGGTTTATAACCCATCCGCTGCAAAATCTTTAAAGCTGAAATTGACTGCATACATCCTGATCCGTCGTCATGCGCACCTTGTCCTACATCCCAGGCATCTAAATGGCCACCAACAGCGATAATTTTTTCAGGATGCTCAGATCCCTTTATTTCTCCAATAACATTGTAGGATTTTGCATCGGGCAAAGTTTGACTGTTTATTTTTAGAAATAATTTTTGCTGTGGATTGCTTTCCAGGATTTCAGCAAGTTTATTCGCGGAATGATTTCCCAAAGCCCCGGCGGGAATTTGCGGTGCATCTTTTGCATAACCCAAAGTACCCGTATGTGGAAAGTCGTCATCACCAGATGAAACAGATCTGATTACCACAGCTATTGCACCATAACGAGCTGCCTGAGACGGACCTTTTGTACGTTGATTGACAGTTCCAACATACCCGGAAAATGTACGCAGATGCTTATGTTCAAAAGAACGGTTATAAAAAACAATTTTCCCTTCAATTTTTTCACGGCCTAATTCAGCGACCTCATCCAAAGATTGAACTTTTACTACCTCGGCTGTGATGCCTGATTCTGGCGTTGAAATGGATCTGCCAAGGGCCAAAATTGAAAACTCAACTTTGTTTCCATTTTTATCAACTATATATGCCTGCTCTTTTTCACCACGCTCCCAATGTTCTACCATTACATCTTGTAAAAAAACATTGTCAAAGCCAAAATCCTGCATAACCTGCTTTGTCCATTTTACCGCCCCATCGGCCCCTTTAGATCCGCTTAAACGATGAGGAAACTTTGTTGTTAATTCTTTTAACAATTTATGTGTCGGAGTTTTGACCAATGCCTCGCTATAGATTTTATTAATAAATGTTTTATGCGAATCTTTTGTCTGAGAAAAGAGAGATCCCCAAAATACAAATAGGCCAAAAAGAAGTGTATATACAAATGACTTGTTCATTAACCGTACTCCAATAGTTATGTAGAATGATCGTATAAAGAAAATAAGATGTTCAATATTCCTGCCCGGTGATAAAATTATTCTCCGAGTCCCAAATAAGTTTTGGAAGGTACTCTTCATCTTTTATGCCTGCCCATGCTCTTTCTTTGGGATAACCAAGTCCATGAGAAATGTAAAAAACCTCATCTATTTTCATAAACCGGTTTCTATGCTGATGTCCATATATATGTGCCGAAGAACCAACCTGCCTTAGCTGTTTTTCCAGACCTGCCGTACCGGCAACACGACTAAAATTAAATTTTGGCGCCGGATCTTTAAAACCTGCTTTTTTTAAATCAGCCGGTTTCTTTTTTCCAAAAATCAAATCCTGCCGTGGTAAAAAGTGGCTAAAAGAAATAGTGACTTTACCATCTTCTTCAATTTTCCAATTATTCATTTTAAGAAAAAACTCGGCAGCATTGGCAAACCCATTCCATTCAGGCCATTTTACAGCGTAATTATCAACCCACATTCCCAAATTTGGATCTTCACCGGGTTTCGGTAAAAACAGGCTTTCAGGGCCTTCTTCAGGTTTTAAATACCAGGAAAAAAGAGGTTGAATTCTGATTGCTTGCTTTTTATTGCCAATCATAAAAGGCGATGTTTTAACACCAAGAGTAGAACAGATACTTATCAGCAGGTAAAACTTTTCAAGTGAATTTTTACTTTCCTTTTTGCGAATCCATAAATCATGATTTCCCGGTACAAAACTGACATGGGCAAATTTTCGAACAAGGTACTCAAGAGCTTCGGCAAACTTTAAAACATTGTCCGATACATCACCGGCAACAATCAAAACATCATCTTTATAATCAGAATTTGAAAGGCCTTTAACCCAATTCATATTTTGATCATAGTCTACATGTAAATCGGAAATGGCGAAAACCCGTGTCATAATCTTTTGCTTATAAGTGATGCCAACGAATTCCCAGAAAGAGAAGTCGGCTTAAAAAACTCAACTATTTTAAAAGGATGAGTTTACGGGAATGTGAGGAAAAATCAAAATTGACACGCAGATAATAAAGTCCGGATGCGGCAATGTCATTGTTCTCCGTAGAACTATCCCACATAAAAGAATATTTTCCAGCCGTTTTATGATCACTTAGAATAGTTTTTACCAGACCTCCGGAAATATCAAAGATTGAAATATTTATATAACCGGGTTTTGCCAATTCAATATCAAAGTGGGTTTGACCATTAAAAGGATTTGGATAGTTTTGCGAAATGTTAAAAGAGTTCGGATGATTTAAAGCAGGTTCTTTTTCAATCGGATTGGCTTTTTGCGAATCGAAATAATAAAGGCCGCCGCCTTGTGTTCCTGACACGATAGAAGTAAAACCTCCATAAAGATTTGCCATTGCCGGTGCAGCAATTTTTTGAGCTGTTAAAAGTGTTTCTTCAATTTCGTTAAAAAGAATTTCACTTTGAGTAGAGTTATTCTTATAAAAAAATATTTTGCCATCACTGTTGCCTATCAAAAGGTCAGAATCCCCGTCATTATCAAAATCATAAAAAGACGGTTTTGCAAATGATCCGACATTTATCCCTGCAAATGAATTACTTTCCAAAGAAAAATCAGGGCTGTTTTTATCACCATTGTTTTTATAGAAATTCAGATTTCCATCAGACTCGCCAATAACCAAGTCGAAATCCTGGTCATTATCTAAATCTGCAAAAGCCGGAACACTGGTCGCCCCGACATCAATATCTGCATAACGGCTGCTAACTAATTCAAACTTAGCATTTTGTGCTGTGCCGGTATTTAAAAAATAGGCCAGTTTCCCATTTATCCTGCCAATGAAAAGATCAAAATCTCCATCAGCATCCAAATCTGCAAAGGCTGGTGCATAATTAAACATGTTTTCAACTACAACATAATCTCCTTCTATCCATAGAAATTGTGGATTTAAAGAGTCGCCAATATTTTTAAAGAAAAGAAGTTGTCCATGTGTAGCAGATGCAACCGGTTGCGTGTTATTACCAACAAATAAATCAAGATCGCCATCGGCATCTATATCCACAAAAGTAGGTACGGATTGTTCTCCTGCATCAAACTGGTTTATAAAAGTACCCGTATTAAATACAAACTCTGCCTGCTCTTCTGAACCAAAGTTTTCATAAAAAAGAAAATTTTCCACTACATTTTGAGTAAATGAAAAAAAGCCGCCATGTACTGTAACAAAAAGATCAAGATCATTGTCATTGTCTATATCCACAAGCTCCGGGACGTTAAAGCCACCTGTTTCTACCGGTCCCGTGTCAGGATATTCATCACTTGCCTGTCTAAGGGAAGTTGAATCGCATCTTCCATCATTTTCAAAATAATAAAGACCTCGTGAAAAAAAATCGCCATAAAGCAATTCTGCCGGCCCATCGTTGTTCAAATCACCAAAAGAAAGACTGTTTGCACCATGATGTTTTGTGTTTTTTGAGAGGCCTCCCCCGATAATTAATATATCCTGGTAACTATCGGTAGCAAACTTAAACTGTGGAATCTGGTCAGGCGGGTTGGCGATATTTTCATAAAAAGTGATCGTCCCTGTTTGGCGGCCAAGAAAAAGATCCTTATCACCATCGCAATCAATATCAAAAAAGTTGGGAATACTCGTTAATTCCGAGATGATCAAATCCCCGGCAGAGTCACGCAAAGTATCCGCCTTAAGGGTTAAAATTCCGTTTTGATTTTGATAATAACTTACCTGTTCTTGTTCACCCTGGCTAAATAAATCGATGTCTCCATCGTTGTCAATATCCACAAAACGATACCAGGCACCATGATTTTTCATGAGCCAATCATCCGTTTGCCAGGTAAATTCTGGATTTTGAGCTGATGCTATGTTTTCGAAAAAGGTTATCCGGTCATCAATTTCCTGTACAAACAGGTCCTTGTCATTATCATGATCTATGTCTATAAATTGAATGCGCGGAACATTAAAGCCACCGATAAATGGCTGTTTAAAAACAAATCCGTTTTTATCCTTAACAGGAAAAGGATTTATTTTGCGCTCAAATTGTAATTCCTGTGAAAACAAATTGATTGAAAAAATAAAAATTAAAGAAAGTGATAAGAGAAATTTTAACACGTGAATTTATGATCCTATTCCAGATGGTGTTTTACCAACTTCAATAACTTTTTCGATTGTATTACCGGAAGTGTTAATTACTACTACTGTTCCGGTATCTGATGCATTACCAGATGAATCATTTGGAATATAATCACCATTTGTGTTTTGGTTGGAAATAAAGAGATATTTTCCATCTTTAGATAATGCGCTTCCATGCGGAGAAGCCAGGCCATTTCCGGTAATGTTAACAACATTTTTAGTGACAATATTTACAGCCGAAACAGAGTTTGACATTTTATTGCCTAAATACAAAGTTTCACCATCATTAGCCAAAACGGGATGCCACGGAGCATTTCCAACATCAATGGCCTGATCAAAAGAAAGCAAACCTATCGAATCGAGATTAAAAAAAAGCAGCTGATTTGAAATCTGTCCGGTTGCAAAAAGCTGTTGGTCATCTGAAGAAACTTCAAACTGAACAAGTACATTATTATCCCCGGCAAATGTAGAAGTCTCTTCAAGCTCATCATTACCGGCATTTATGACAGCAATTTTATTTTCTACAAGGCTACCGGAATAAAGGAATTCACCATTATTCTGAATCATCAATGCATGAGGGCGGGCAAAAGGAAGAGGGATTTCTGTAACCGTCATTGTTTCCGTATTAATTGAAATTATAGATGACGGCGGATTTGGTGCTGTCATCGACCGGCCGGCATACAATTTTGGCATATTAGGATGTAAAACCAGCATTCCGGGAGTTGGTGTATCAGCAGTTCCCAAAAGTTCATTTTCCTTGTTAAACTTTAAAACCTTGCCATCAGCGATTAAACTTACATACCATATGTTTCCATCTTCTTCAACAACAATGTGGTGCGGCTTAGAGCCTGCGCTAAAACCATAATCCACCAAATTAAGCGTTTCAATAATTTCATGTTTCTGTGCATCAATGATTGAAATTGTGCCTTCACCCTGGTTGCACACATAAATGGATTCAACAGAACCATCATTTGAAGAAGTTGTTTCACTGCATGAATAAACAAAAATGAGTAAAAACGAAAAAATTGCGGACTTCGCTATAATTGATTTCATTTTATCCTTTTCAATATTTTAGATTTAAACTAAAACAAATGGGAGCCAATTTAAAGCTCCCATATTTTGGTGATTCCAATGCATTTTAGAAAACTGTTAATTTTAAAACTAACTATTGAATTAAAATCATTCGTTTAACACTTGTAAATTGCTCGGTCTGCAGTTTGTAAAAATAAATTCCGGATGCAAGATTTTCTGCCACAAAGTTAACTGAATGGAGGCCTTTGTTTTGCTGCTCATTTACAAGCGTTTTAATCTTTTGGCCGGTAAGGGAGAATACTTCAATCTTTACATTTGTCTTCTTGGGCAGATTGTATTCAATATTTGTTGAAGGATTAAACGGGTTTGGATAATTTTGTTTTAGCTGAAACGTTTCAGGGTTTCCGGATATAATTTTATCAAGCGAGAGAGGACTATCAAACCACTCAGAAATCCTGGTTAATAAATCATCCCTGGATATATAGCTGTCATTATTTTGGTAAACAGCTTCAAGGCCAAATCCTGCAAAGAAAAGTTTTGAGTTGTAATCCGTGTATTCAACACCGACAGCACCATATTTTCCATTTGAGTTACGATACTCAAATACAGGTTGCGCCTGGTTGCTGCTATCCGGCTCAATTGCATCAGGTGAAGTCTGGTTATTTGCAGCCTCCCCACTAAAAATGCCAAGGAATGTAACACCATCGCTAATTTGATGATGCCGACCACTCAAAATTTTAGTTCCCATATTTTCAATATAGTTAACATGAATCCAATCCTGTAAAAAGGGGTTGACTGTGCTGTTTAAGTGTTCGGCTATATTTTGTCCTGATAAAATAACATTTCCACCATTCATTAAATAAGCTTTAATTGTGTCAATTTCTGCCTGAGAGATTACATCATCAATGGCATCACCAGTCATCCAGATAATAAAAGAACCACTTAATTTTTTAATTCCGTCTACCGAAGGTAAACCGCCACCGTTCGATACATTATAAATGTACTCTTTTTTTCCTATTTGATTTAGCGACTCTTTGATAAAATCCCCATAATTTGAGTTTGGATCGTTGTTTACCACCAAAATATCAGCATCGGTTATACTCAACGTTACCTCTAATTCATTTATCGCCACTTCATCCAGTATAAACTCCGACTGCTCATAAAAAGCATAAGGGAATGTGCCAATTTTTAAATTTAAATAATTTACAACATCACTGTCCGATATATACATATCTGTGATTTCAATAATTCCATTCTCATCAGAATACTCACTGAATTGTTCATCATTTTCCAAAAAGGTACTTGTCATAATAAAAGTAGATAAAACATCTTTTATTGGTTTTCCTTGGTTGTCTTTAACAGTAATCCTAAACGTTGTTTTTGGCGCTTTCTCAAGCTCAACATTTATCGTATGTTCAACACCTCCACCTAAAATTATTTCCTGTGAAAAATTTTTGTATCCAATAGCAGAAAAAGTCACATTTACAGTGTCAGATAATCCAAAACCAATATTATAAAATCCATTTGAGTTAGTAACTGTATTTATATCAAAACCTTTAAATTGGATAACTACACCTTCCAAAGGAAGACCACTTTCTTTATCTGAAACTATTCCATCAAAGAAATCTGCCCTTGCATTGTTGAATTTTACAACAAAAAAACCTCGGTCCATGTCACCTAAATAAATATTACCCGATTTGCTATGGGGGAAAACGCCCCAATTTCCATTAAAATCCGGATTATTACTTTCGGGATATGTATCAAAATAACCCACCAATGTGGCTCGTGTAGGATCGTGAATATCCAGTATTGATAATCCTGATTCGTAATGTGCAAGGTACACATAGTCACCTTCAACATGAGCATTATGCTGTAAACGACTTGGCCCAAGATATTCAGACACAAGTTCAATATTGTCCAAATCAGTTATATCCCATATTTTTAATGTTTTATTTGCTGTTTCTTCTGTAGTAACCAAATAATCACTATTTTTTGATAACCAAGTATTATGAACATAACCAGCGTTTGGCACCTGAATTTCTTTAATGGTAGTTGGATTGTCAGGATTAGAAACATCATAAAAACCAAGTGTGCCGCGTCTGCCTTGTGCAGTATATGCAGTATTGTTCCGTACATATAGGTCGTGTGTTTCAGTACCGAAATCTTTAACATGAACAGGTTCTTCAGGATTTTCCAATGAAAAAATGGAAACTGCACCCGATGAAGAAGCATTGGCCAGGTACATGGCAGCTGTTGTAGTATCAATATAGAGATTATGGAAGTTTGGGACCTCAAGGTTTGCAACAAACCGAACACTATCCGGGGCTGTCGAAAGATCGAGGATAACCAAGCCACCTTCAGTATCGTTTACAATATACGCATAATGTTTGTATGTTTTAATATCCCGCCAGGCAGAATTGGGCCCAGGAAAAAAACCAATTTCTACAATATCATTGGGATTTGTAACATCAAAAACAGAGACACCGTTAAAGGCACCGGATATTGCATAAAATCTTCCATCCGGGGCATCATAACCCCACACATCACTCATATAACCTCGGCTAGAAAAAGTATCCAAAACTTCGATGTTTTGGCTAAATGCAAAACTTAAAAAAAACAAAATAGTACATAAAATCTTTTTCATACATATTCCTTTAGGTTAAATAATTGGGGCCTAATAGTTACAAACCAAAAATGGATTATCAATTAGAAACTGTTAAACCGTAGACATTAATGAGTGATCGCTCAGTTTCTTCTGATGATTAGTTGAGTTTTAGTTATAAATTATGAATCTACTGTTAAATACTGAACACTAAATAGCTCGGCTTCATCAATCCAAACATTTTCAACTGAAAATCCGGCATCATTGGCGATATTCTTAAACTCATCCAGACTATATTTATAGGATGATTCTGTCCAAATGCTTTCATCTTTATTAAAAGAAATAATAGAACCGTTTAATTTTACAGTTTGGTCTTTCTTGCTTATCAAATGCATTTCCATTCGACCTTCTTTTTTATTATAAAACGCATCATGCCGGAAATCATCCAAGTTGAAATTGCTTCCTAATTCTTTATTAAAACGTTTTAGCTGATTTAGATTAAACTCTGCTGTCACACCACGTGAATCATTATAAGCATTGTTTAATAGCGATGTATCCTTTTTAAGATCTACACCTATCAATAATCCGCCATTTTGCCCGGAAACTTTTGCAATCCTAGATAGAAATTTAAGAGCTTCGTCTCTATGAAAATTGCCAATGGTTGATCCTGGAAAATAAACAATCTTGTGATCGATTGTGTTTTTAGGTTCAGGAATTAAAAATTCTTTATTGTAATCCGCACATACCGGAATGACTTCCAGATGCTTATATTTTGCAGCAATTTGGGCAGCGCTTTTTGCCAAATGAGAACAGGAAATATCTATAGGAACATAGGTGCAAATTCCCTTAACATGATCAAGGATAATCTTAATTTTATCGCTACTGCCGCTGCCATATTCTACAAACATTAGTTTTTCACCCATTACATCAGACATTTCCTCAAAATTGTCATGCATTATGGAAAGTTCTGTACGAGTAACATAATATTCATCGAGAGTGCAAATTTCATCAAATAATTTCGATCCGCGTTCATCATAAAAATATTTACACGGTAATTCTTTGCGGGATTTACTTAATCCCTCCATAACTTCTTTGTACATCAATTTTAAACCGACTGATTTATCTTTAATTAAAATATCGCTGTCCATAATAGTCCTTGATTTTTCCGGGATTGTTCAAAATAAATCTGGTTAATTAATTGGTTCCTATGAACTCATTATTTTTCAACTTCTACGCCACGCCAAAAAGCAATATGGTCTTTTATCTCTTTGGCTGCATCTTTGGGGGCCGGGTAATACCAAGCGGCATCATTATTTTTTATGCCATTAACAACCACAGTATAGTAGCTGGCTTCGCCTTTCCATGGACATGTTGTATGTGAGTTACTTTTTTCAAAAAATTCTTGTTTTATAGAACTTGGCGGGAAGTAATGATTTCCTTCCACAATAATTGTTTTTTCACTTTCAGCTAAAACCTGGTCTTTCCATATTGCTTTCATATTAATTCTCCTTTTTTATGCATAAATTATTAGTCGCACAATTAAGAGAAAACTATTCACAAATGTATCACCATGTAACTGAGTTTTATTACTTTTAAGAATCCTTTTCTTTAGATTCCTGAAATCTGATCGGGCCAAAATTTTCCGGAATTTTCCCCTTCATTCCATCATAAAATTTTCTAATCAACTTAAAATCTTCTTCCATATTTCCTGATGGCAGAAAACCCGGTTTAATGCCACCTACTTTATTTCCATAATCGAGAAAACCAAAAGCGATGGGAATCTTTGCTCCATTGGCAATATGATAAAACCCTGATTTCCAAAACTCTGTAAAACTTCGCGTTCCCGATGGCGCAATCACAAAAATTAGTTTTTCCGATTTATTAAATATTTCAATAATCTGGTCTGTAAATTTTGTCCGCGAACGCCGGTTGACCGGAATTCCGCCAAGCCAGCGTAGATATTTTCCATGCAAACCTTTAAACAGATTATCTTTTGCGGCCCAGTTAAGTTGCCTGCCAATAACAATGGAAATAATCAGCATTAGCGGTAAATCCCAATTGGAAGTATGCGGCTCGGAAATTAATAGAAACTTCTTTTCTTCCGGTATTTTAAAATCAACTTTCCAGCCGATTAATTTTAATACTACTTTAGCAAACAATCTTGAAATAGGATTTTTATGCTTTGTTTTCTTTTTGACTTCTATATTCATATCCGATAAACTTCTACCTACTAATTATTTTTGGAATTCTTTTTTTATCAAATCGTCCGGCCAAATATATAGCAGAAATAATTATTGTACCACCTATTATCATTTTTAAAAAATCACCACTCTCTGAGAAAATAAAAATAGAAAATGCAACTCCAAGAGGAACTTTCAAATTATTAAAAACTGCCAAGGTACCTGCATTAACTTTCACAGCCCCATAATTCCAAAGGAAAAAACAAATACCGGATGCCAGTATTCCAAGGTAAAGCAATGTATAAAAATGTGTTGTGGTGATGACTAATGAATCCCAATCAGTCATAAAAAAGGAATTTGTCCCACTGATAATAAAAGCGCCAAAATAAAGCCAGCTAAATAAATGAACATCTTTAACATTCAAAAAATTCTGTCTTATTTTTTTATAATAAACCTGGCCGACTGCAAAGCAAATATTAGAAAGCTGCATTAGCAAAAATCCAAGCTGAAACTTTACATCCGGGATATTTTTAAAAACAATTATTGCTGCGCCAAAGATGGATAGGATGGCCATTAGTAAAAAAAACAAATGAAAACGTTTTGATAGAATATCATTTATTAAGGTAACATACAGTGGAGTAAAAATTGTAAACAGGGCTATTTGCCAGGCCTGCAAATAATTATAAGCATAAATGTAAAAAATATACATCAAACCAAACTGAACTGCCCCTACTGTCATTAAAAGCAAAAGCTGTTTGGATTGGAATTGCTTTATTCGCAAAAACGCACCAAAAAAAACAAACGATATCGACAGGCGGGCAAATGCGATAAAATGAGAATCTAATCCGGCCAGGTTGCCTTTTATTAAACCAAACGAAAGTGCCCAAATTATTGAAACAATTAATAAATAAATCATAAGAAGTTAATGAAAAATTAAAAGCAGAAAACATGGGAAATCCCAGGCAAAAAAACAAATTATTTTCACATATTGTTTATAAGCCAAAAGATTGGGGTGAATAAAGAACAATCATATTCATGCAAGACTAAAACCTATTGTTCGTCTATATGCGATTGCTTAAATTAGTTGACCGAAAATAATGGAATGATATGGCAGATTTAAAAAAAACTCAAAAACAGCATCAAGATGAATACATCTCACGGATAAACAAAGCAATTGATTATATTGAGCAAAACTTAAATAATGAGCTTTCTTTAAATACTGTTGCGGAAAAAGCAAATTTTTCACCATTCCACTTTCACCGTTTATTTGGATCAATCATTGGAGAAACCCTAAACCAATTTATTAACCGTCTTCGATTGGAGAAAGCAGCTTCGCAATTACTAAATAATCCTAAAAAAATGATTACTGAAATAGCTTTCGATTGCGGCTTTTCCGGTTCAGCAACCTTCGCCAGGGCATTTAAAAATATGTTTGGAATAAGCGCTACAAATTGGCGTGATAATGGTTATAAAAAGAATAGCAAGATTTGTAAAACAGAAAACAAAATAAGTCAATCAAGAAACAAGATCTGGAAAGAAAGTACGATTTCAGCCATGTATATTGATCCTGTTAACAATAACCTAAATTGGAGGATCAACATGTTAGATAAAGCAAATATCCAGATAGAAGTTAAAGATGTGCCGGAAAGGCATATAGCATATGTTAGGCATATTGGCCCCTATAAAGGCGACTACAATTTATTCGAGAATATGTTCAACAAACTATCGAAGTGGGCAGCTCCGCGGGATCTTTTACAATTCCCAAAAACAGAAATGATGTGCATTTATTATGACGATCCTGGGATCACTGCTGAAGACAAATTAAGGGTCGATGCATGCATAACCATTTCACCAGAAACGCCAGTAGACGGAAGTATTGGTAAAGCAACTGTCCCCGGAGGAAAGTTTGCCGTGGCTCATTTCGAGATTGATTCTGATGAATATGAATCAGCCTGGAAGGTAATATATGGGGATTGGTTGCCACAAAGCGGCTTTCAACCGGATGACCGGCCCTGCTATGAATTATATCTGAATAACCCAAAGGAACATCCTGAGAATAAACATATTGTTGATATTTATGTGCCTGTAAAACCATTGTAATCATTCAGCAAAACCAATGTTTTCATGTAAAGATTAGAGCCATCGTTTTTTTTTTTGCGATGGCCTTTTTTTTCAATCCTTCCTCGAAAAACAAAAGAGTTGGCATAATTCTCCCAAATAATTAAGTTTACAAACCCGCATCAAAATCAGGAGAATTCAATGTTTAAGAAGACTATTAGCTTTGCTAATATTTTTTCCATTTTCATTTTTAGCTACACATTTATTTTTGCCCAGGATAGTTTAACTGTTTACAAACTGGACAAGGACATCATTATTACTGCAAACAGAACACCTACTGCTTTTAACGATGTTGCGCGAACTGTTTCGGTAATTGATCACGTTGAAATTGAACATATTGCTGCCCAATCCATTCCGGAACTTTTAGAAAATGTAAGTGGTGTAGATGTTCTACAACGCGGCACACAGGGCGTACAGGCAGATATAAGCATGCGCGGCGCCGGATTTAACCAGACCTTAATTTTGGTTGATGGAACAAAAATGAGCGATCCTCAAACCGGCCATCACAACATGAATCTTCCGGTTGATATTAGTGATATTAAACGCATTGAAATCTTAAAAGGGCCTGGTTCAAGATTGTACGGCCCGAATGCTTTTGGTGGAGTAATTAACATTATCACAAAAAGTAGCGACCAGCTTGAATTATCTGTTGGTGGATTGATTGGAGAACACAGTTTATACAATTCCCAGATAAATTTTAGCCTGCCACATAATAATGGATTTACACGCCTCACAATCGCAAAAGCCGGAAGTGATGGTTATAAGTTTAATACCGCTTTCCATAACTTAAATGTATCGCAAAACAGCGAGTTAATATTTGATGATCTTACATTTTCAATTGCCAGTGGCTATAATGAAAAACATTTTGGAGCAAACAACTTTTACATCCCTATTTTCCCAAATCCATTCCAATACGAAGAAACTGATCTTTTTTTCTTAAAAGGGGCCTTAAAATATAAAATCGAAAACTTGGTTCTAAGCACCCAAACTTCATTTCGCGGACATAATGACACTTACTTTTGGAATAAAAACACAAGCTCACCAAACAAGCATCAATCAAACTCTGTTACAACTGAATTTAATGCCCAGTTAAATCACAAGTTTGGAATTACCAGTTTTGGTGCTGAGTATACAAGCGAAGATTTCGAAAGTAATTCTCTGGGAATTGAAGAAAAACGAAACAGCAATGGGTTATTTACCCACCAGAGAGCAAACAGCGGGTTTTTTGTTCAACACCAGGTTGCTTTTAATCAATTGATATTGAGCGTCGGTGGATCGCTATATAATTATTCCGGTCAGGGCTGGCATGGTTGGCCCGGTGCAGATGTATCTTATAAACTGTCTGAGAATTCAAAAATTTATTCGTCTTATTCCGAAGGTTTCAGGGTGCCAACATACACCAATCTTTATCTTAATTTCCCTGCAACAAGCTCTCCATTTGTACGCGCTTTTGGAAATCCCGATTTAAAGAATGAAAAATCCCATAATTATGAAGTTGGCTACGCCTTTCATAATTCTCATATAAATGTTGAAGCCGCCGTTTTTCAAAGAAATGATAAAAACCTGATTGATTATGTCTTTAATGAAACGGACACACTTTACCGGGCAGAAAACTTTACAAAACTGGTTACAAAAGGATTTGAAAGTTCCTTTAAGATTCTAAATCCAGGGCTCGGGTTTAATTCACTTTTTATTCAATATTCTTTTCTGGATTTAAATGTAGATCTGGTCGGAAAAAAAACAATTTATGCACTTACCCATTTTAAGCACCAAATTATTGGCGGGTTAAATTATTCTATTCCATTTTTAGATCACTTAAATCAAAGCTGGCGGATTCGCTATGAAGACCGTCTTTTACCTTCACAGCAAACAACAGTGGATACACGCATTAGTTGGAAAAGACCTTCTTTTCATATGTTTCTTGATATAACAAATATTTTAGATGAAAAATATGAAGATCTCCCAGGTGTCCCAATGCCAGGACGCTGGCTTAAAATTGGTTTTGAATACAAGATTTTTGGCGAGTTATAATAACATCAAAGTGGCTTGGGGAAATCCTGAAAAGCAACTTCAAATAACCTGACCTTTAACTTTAAGGGTTTGGCAAAGAACTACTTGAAAAAAGAAAAACTCTTAATGAACCTAAAAGAACTCACAGTAATTATTCCCACAAAAAATGAAGAGAAAAACATTATTTCTTTTCTGGATAGTTTACCAAAACATTTAAAACTTTTAGTTGTTGATTCTAGCACTGACCGAACCCGCGAACTAATCCAAATACAAAGACCGCAGAATACTGAAGTATTTTTTGAAGAATGTAATATACCCAGGGCCCGGCAAATTGGTGCAGACAATGCGTCGACAGAATGGCTTTTGTATAGTGATTGCGATATGATTTTTGACAAGATGTATTTTGAAAATCTGGAAAAAATGGAAATCCGAGAAAAACTCGGTGAGATAATGGGAGGAAAACACAGCCTTAAAAAGTATAAATGGTACTATCGATTTTACTCATTTAATATGATGTTCTTTTCCTGGTTTACAATCCCGGTTGGAAGCGGCTCAAATATGATTTTGAGAAAAAAAGCTTTGCAGCAAATTGGCGGATTCGATTTTTCTCTTTCTCACAGTGAGGATAGTGATATCCTTTGGCGCATCCGTAAAGCTGGCTGGAAGATTAAATTTAATCGCAACCTAAAAGTCTATGAAACCGATCATCGCCGCCTGGATGCAGGTATGTTTAAAAAATTCTGGCACGGTGGGTTACGAGCTTTTTTCCTTATTACGGGGATAAACAAAAAAAGCGTACAAAGTTCTGATTGGGGATACTGGGATAAATAATTGAAGTTTGCTTAGAAACTTTTTTTAACTATTTATTATTGCCCTAACCTTTTTTTTATCCACATAGGGTCTCTGCGCATTGGTAAAACGGCAGTAACATAGGCAATATTATTTTTTATGTAATAATAAATTGTGTATGGAAAACGTTTGGCAAACATAAGATATAACCCGTATTTTTTTCTATGTATGCCTGCATAAACTTTGAGTGATTGAATATCTGCAATCAAGCTATCCCAAAAATATTCACCAATCCCTTTTTCTTGCTTATCATAAAAAATTTTTCCATTTTTCAGATCGTTTTCAACCTCTTCTAGTAATAAAATCTTTTTAATTCGAATCATTTATGGCTGTGTTTTTAATTTTTCCAAAGGTATAAAACTGGCCGTTTTATTTTCTATCTTTTCCATTCTTTCTTTGATTAAATCTCCGTGCCAATCCGGTGGTTCAATTTGAGACTGCTCGCTCATGAATGACTCCCAAAGAAGTTCCATTATTTGAAAACGTTCTGTTAGACTCATTTTACTTATATCACCTGCATTCATTTTAATTTACCTTTCTCAGATTTTTAAAGAATATATTTAATATTTAACCTTTTGACAAACTTAGAATAAAATGTTTGCTAAAAAATCAAAAGATGATTTACTTTATATGTTCTTTAAAATAGAATATTAACAAAAACTCCAATTATATTTTTCAATTTTCCTTAATATCAGGATCGCAATGTTAAAACAAATCGGAATAATATTTTCGCTTCTTATAATTTCACATGCATTTCTTTTTGCCAGTGATTGGCAAAGAATGCATGGCAAATATGTTACTTTGGAATTTAATCCCGGCTTCGAGGCCTTGGCCGATTCCATGGTCAATATTGCTGACAGGGCTATCCCGAGACTTGCTGCCCTGCACGGTGTTTCACTTTCTGAATTTGATGAAACCAAAACCCGAATAATCCTTACAGACGCTCCAGACGTTTCAAATGGTTATGCTATAGAAAATGATATTGTCATTTATGCACGCAGCTCAATGTACATGAATTCCTGGAGTGGACCTCATACCTGGTATAAAATGGTTCTTGAACATGAGCTTGGCCATCACCTTACTTTCCGCGCTATTAAAAGAACAGCCAATATTTTTGGAATGCTGCCAATCGTATCTACGCCACGCTGGTTTTTTGAGGGTATTGCACAATATTTCGCCGAAACATGGACGCCATTTCGTGGTGATCTTTACATGAAAGAAGCCGTTTTAAATGGTCGTTTTTCTTATAACTCGCTACTAAGCCTGGAAAATGGCCGCCTGCTTTATGCATCCGGGCACGCGTATATTCGCTATCTGGCAGATCAGTTTGGCGATTCGTCTTTGATTAAACTTATGGCTTATGAAAAAGATGGTCTCTTTTACAATTTTGATGATGCTTTTGAAAGTGTGTATGGAAAAACCCCTGCATCACTTTTTCCCTATTTTGCCAGGCATATGATTATTTACTATGGCAATAAGGCAGCTGATTATCCGGTTCTTGATTTTACAAATACATTGCCTTCATTTGGCTTTCGTGATTTACAAATTTTACCGCTGAGTGATGCTGATTCAACCTACCTTGTTTCAACTATCAAAGAATCCAACCATCTTTTTATAACAGCTTTTATTGTAAAGATTGAAAATGGAAACCAGACTATTCTGAGCACAATCAGTAACAATGTCAATACAAAACTTATTGTTAGCCCGGACAATAATTTTATTGCTTATGGTAGACGGAATCTCGGAGCAAAATTTAATCAGACCACATTGAATTACGAGTGGTTTGTTTATGACAGAAAAACAGCCTTAACTTTTGAAGCAACGGACAATGTTCGTGCAATTAATGCATCCTTCACGAACAAAAACGAACTGGTTCTATCTGTTGCGGAAGCAGGTGAAACGATCTTGACAAAGATTCCCAACCCGCATTTAGACAATTTTCAATATCCCCCGCAACAAATTTTTAAAACGCCAATGCCCATTGGCAAAGTAATTGGTTTGGAAGACGGCTCGATACTTTTCGAAGCGCAGGCAAAAAGCTCTCAACGGGATTTATACATTTGGAAAAATGGAAAAACCAATAAAATAACGGCAGATTCGCCTGAAAACAGAAATGCAATTGTAATTAATGAAGACCTTATCGCATTTAACCAGATGATCGACAACAACCCTGCCATTGCTATTATGGATAGAAATAGTGGAAAGATTAGCACTAAGATTAATCAACAATTCCCGCTTTGGCTGCACAGTTTTGACAAGCGAAAAAATGAAATAATTACCATACACAAAGATGCCGGATCTAATACAATTTTTGCAGCACTACAAGTAGACTCGCTATTAAAAATGGAAATTGGCCCTGAGAAAAAAGAAAGCCTAAAAAAATATTCAAGCTGGACAAAAAAACAAGCTGTTGCAGACTCCATCGAAGGAAATGGTGAGGCAATATTGAGACATAAGAAAATTGAAGAATTCCCATTTCCACAAGGCCAATTGATAAACATGCAAACTATTCCTCTCCCCATTTATGATGAAAAATCTGGCGCAGGGCTTTTTGTTTCCTCCGTTTGGCTTGAATCGATGCAAAGACAAATATTAGCTGCTACAGGTCTTTTTTATTTTGACAATTGGGATGACTCTTTTCTATCCGCCATACATTCCATAAAATTTTTCGATCTCAATTTTACCACGGCATACTATCATGGACCGGGTTTTATTACTCGAATTGATGGCCATTACAAACAACTTGTTCACGATTATGGTGTTTTTGACGTGGAAATGAAACGCTTCATAAATGGAAATCCGCGGCTGGCATATGCTTTAAACCTCTCATATTCAACCGATCAGTTTTCGAAAGTTCCAACCGTAAATTCCGTCTCTCATCATGGCCCTTCAATTAAAATTGGAATGGGCTATAATTTACCGGCAAAGCTTCCATTTATCTTTCCTAAACGTCAAATATGGGGTTCTGTGAATTATTATAAATCTGCCAGAAAAGATTTGGATTTTTCAGTGTTACAAGCCGTTGGCCGCGTCGGATCAAACCTTTTCATGGAAAATATTGGAATTGTGAGCCGTTTCAATTTTACTAAAACTGATGGCGATGTTCCTTCCTCTGCACAGACCGGGATCGACCAGGATTATTCATATAATATTCCCAGAGATTTTAGGAATTCAAAAGCCATCCGCGGGGTCAAAAAAAATATTTTAGGAGATGAACTTCTTTGGTCTTCCACCGAACTTTCCTATGTTCTTGCTCAGAACACGCCTGCTAAAATTTTAATAATTCCTGTTAAAGAAGTTGCAATAACCGCTTTTATTGACGCCGCACAAATTAAGAATACTACATTAAATACATCGAACGATGTTTATAGTTTTGGTGGTGAGTTTTCCTTTGGTGAGAGTTTCTTGCGTTTTGCCGGCGGTTATGCACAGGGATATTTAGATAATAAAAAACTGAATGGTACATTTTATGGCCGGATTAATTTGATTATCAACGAGTTGTATTAGTGGTGGACTAAGGGCAAAAAATTTTATAGCTTTGGGGTCAGGTATTGTGATTCTATTTTTCTTTTCACTATTTAAATATAAGGTTTCTCATGAAAGCGCTCATCCTTGTTGATATCCAAAATGATTTTATACCGGGCGGAGCTTTAGCCGTAAATGATGGTGACGCCATAGTGCCAATCGTAAATAAACTACAAAATAGTTTTGATTTTATTGTTGCAACTCAGGATTGGCATCCGGCAAATCACGGGAGTTTTGCGGAAAACCATGAAGACAGTGAGGTTGGTGAAGTAATTGAGTTAAACGGTCTGCAACAAATTTTATGGCCTGTACACTGTGTACAAAAAAGTGATGGTGCTAAATTTCACCGCGAATTAAATCTAAAAAAAGTGATTAAGTTTTTTCAAAAAGGTACTAATCCGGAGATTGACAGTTATAGCGGTTTTTATGATAATGGCCATCGTAAGTCAACCGGGTTGGCCGATTATTTGAAAGAGAACAATATCAGCGATGTTTACATCTGTGGCTTGGCGACAGATTATTGTGTAAAGTTTACTGCGCTGGATGCAAAAGCTGAAGGTTTTAAAACTTTTGTAATTGAAGATGCTTGCCGCGGTGTAGAGCTAAATACCGGCGATGTACAAAAAGCTTTAGAAGAAATGAAAAATGACGGTTGCATTATTGTAAATAGTGAAATGATTTAAACTTCTCTATTTTTGATTCTACTTAATAATTTCCTTCAGCCCTACCTTCTGATCAACCTTTTCAATTTCAAAAGAGACCCGCCCCAAAAGCTGCTCACGATCTGTTTCAACATCAATACGCCATAAACCGGCTTGTATGTTGCGTTTTTGAGTATAACCGCGATAACCGCCATCGCGCCCGCCGTTTATTTTATAATTTGTACGATCTGTTGTAATCCACTCATCTTCTTTTTCATTATACATTTGCCAGTGATGGTAGATTCTCGTATTAAGATTTGTAGGAGCAAAAACCGAGGCAAAACAGAAAACCGTATCTCCGGGCGCGTATCGGAAATCATCATCGGAGTCTTTAAATGGCTCATACCAGCTGCCTTCCTCAAAACGCAGCTTATAACCATCGCCAACCCGGTTTACATAATGATAGATGCCGGCTTCTTTTAAAGAAAGCGGAACCGGCGGAATCAGGTTTGTAAAATACAGCATATTAAAAATCAGGTAAATGGAACCCAGCGTTATTAGCTGATTCTTAAGTTTGGCCTGCATTTTATCGTACAGCTGTTTATACAAAAGATAAACCAATCCGGCAATAAACCCTGAACTGACCAATCCGCTAAGTAAAAAAATGAAAGCATTCATGGTTTCAAAAAGAACTGGCAGGTAAAAAATAAAAAATGAAAATGTTGCCAAATAGTAAAATATTATTTGAAAAGTGAGATTGCCAAGCCTGTCTTTAACAAACTCATTGCTCACCAAAAGCAAAATTAAAAAAAGTAGAAAAAGCCAATTTTTTGTGATTGATGCGCTCTGAAAATAGTAAACCACATAACCACTAAACAAACCGCCAAAGAAAAATTGAACCAGGTTTGGATACCAATCCTTATATTTTAAAAGCCATTTATTTTCTATGATATTTTCTTCAACCAGGTTCACCAGGTAAATAAAAACTCCTGCCAACAGGATATAGGAAAACATAATCAGGTTATCCAAAAGTAAATCAATGCGCGTAAGAGTAAAACTGTCCCAGGTAAAACCGGCAAAAAATGCGATAATCGGCTGGTATTGTTTTTTGTCTTCGTAAAAGGCCTTTAAGGTCGTGGTTGTTTCGTCAAGTATTTTCTTCATTTAAAGACATCCATATAGTGGTGACTGAGCTTGTCCTACTGACAGGATCAGGGTACAATCGCTTTAAGAGTTTTTAATAATCGAAAAGAACTCCTCCAAATTACCCAAGTCTTGCATCACAAAATCTGCTCCCGCTTTTAGCATAACCTGCTTATCAATTTTTCCCGTTAAAACGGCCAAACATTTTAAACCATTTGCTTTGGCACATTCCACATCTTTTGGGCTATCACCAATAATCCAGGTATCCTCAGCTAAGAATGTTTTACCAAAATATTTATCAGCCCGAGAAATGGCGATGGGTGGTAATTCATTTCGGTTCCAATGATCGCTGCCAAACGCACCAAGTGAAAAATAGCTATCCAATCCGGCAGCATTTAATTTAATTTTAGCGCCGTGCATCATGTTTCCTGTAACAAGGCCCATAAAAATAGCATTATCCAGGCTACAGGTTTTCAACAGATTTTCAACACCAGGCAAAATATCAGGAGGAGTTTGTGGAGTAACATGTTTTTTTAACTCGCAAAGGAAGTCGTCCAAAATGATATTTATAATCGGATCATCGAGCTCAATTTTATGATTATTAGACGCTAAAACCTGTTGAACAATCAACGGATCAGTCATTCCGTTAAAGCGTACCTCGTTTCCATTTTTAAAGTTTGGGAAATGCTTTTGGATTACATTAAGGGCAACTTTTTTAGGTATACCGCGCCCGGTGATAAGCGTGCCGTCAATATCAAATAGAAGAAGTTTTTTCATAAATCATTTTAGTTTTAAAAGAGTCTTACCACTGACACACACAGAATCATCACGGATCTTAAATAAAACTAAGTTTTAATTATTACTTACATCGGTGTAAATCTGTGCTGATCTGTGGTAGCAAAACCAGTATTAATATCCCATTTGCTTCAGCTTACTTTCGCTCCGCCGCCAGGCCGGATTAACTTTAACACGTAGTTCCAGGTAAATCTTTCTGCCCAAAAACTGTTCAATAACATTGCGGGCTTTTGCACCAACCTCTTTTAACTTTGCCCCTTTTGCGCCAATTAAAATGCCCTTCTGCGAATCACGTTCAACAAAAATAACTGCCTCGATATAATCTTTGCCTTTACTTCGCTCCTTAAATTCCTTGATCATTACCTCTGAAGAATAAGGAATTTCTTCATGATATGACCGAAAGATTTGCTCCCGGATCAGCTCACTAACAAAAAAGCGTTCCGGTTGATCTGTAATGGCATCCTTATCATAAAATGGAGGGCTCAATGGCAAGTTTTTTTCGATTTCAGTTTTCAGTTCATCAACTCCCTCTCTGTTTGTCGCAGAAATGGGAACAATCGAATCAAAAGAATACCATTTTTGATAGAGCTCAATCAATGGCAATATTTTAGATTTTTCTATAAGATCGATTTTATTAAGAATTAAAATGGAACGATGTGCCGATGTTTTTAATGCTTTTAGATCAATCTCCACAGGATGTTTTTTTTGTGTGCAGTCAACCATCATAAGCAGCAAATCTGCATCACTCAAAGCCTCTTCAATTTGCTTTACCATTTTTTTATGAAGCTCATATTTTGGTTTTACCAAACCGGGCGTATCCACAAAAATGCATTGAAGATTTTCCTCATTTAAAATGCCCAGTACATTACGCCGTGTAGTTTGTGGACGTGCAGAAATAATTGCCAGCCGAATATCGAGCAAGGCATTTAATAAAGTGGATTTACCTGAGTTTGGTAAACCGAATATTGCAGCATAACCTGCTTTGTGTTTTGTGTTTATGGATTGGTTCAAAATTGTGTTCTTTATTTTAAAATTTCTAGTAGTTTTTGAATTTGTTCTAAACGTGGCTGCATAATTTCAAATCCTGTATCACGATCGATTTTATCTGACCAAAATTCGCAGATAACTCCGCTTTGGCCTACAAAAAAATAAGCCAGGTTTTCAAATGTTCCGAGAACGTCTTTTAATTCTTCTTTTTCGATTAGTGCTTTTATTTTTTTATTATCTGCCGGCATTATAAAAAAAGCTTTGCCGTTGTTTGATAAAACCTCGCCGGCATTATCCGGCGATTCATTATTTTGTTCCAGCTGCCATGATTTTTCGGTAATTGTTAAAGAAAAGTCCTGAACTGCGTTTAACGAAATATCAATATAGGTTTTTCTTCCGGAGCTTGTTCTGGCTGTGCTAAAATTTATGGTTAAGTCATTTCCATTTACATTGCCATGAAAAACTGGTCTTGCAACAAAACTGTTTCTTATAATTTTCCCACTGTAATTATCTTCAAGGTCCAACATATTTCGATGAACAACATCCCATAAAGATTTTCGAAGATAAATCAACCCCGCCCAGGCAAGCAATAATAACAAAACAACCGATGCAGCAATCATAAGCATAAAAACAATTTCTCCTATTGAAAATAAATGGGCATGGGTGAAAAACAAATTATAAAAACTATGTATGAAATATAGCCAATTAGTTTTCGGCCAACTCCAATGTTAATCGATTCATCCAAAGTTGGCGGATGTTTAAACTTTATAAACAGAATAATTAAAAATGGCCAGAGAAAATACACCCATGAATTGTATTGGGAAATCAAAACAATATTTAACGCAATAAGAGCAGCAAATCCGGCGACTGCTATTCGTGCTGATTTTCCGCCAAACATTGCATGGGTAATGTGTCCGCCATCCAGCTGGCCAATCGGCATTAAATTAAGCGCAGTAATAAGCAGCCCAAACCATCCGGCAACGATATATGGAAAATGATACACTTCACTCATAGGCAAATAAGATCTGCCTGTTTTTTCTGCAATAAAATCGAATAAAATGTTGCTCCCAAAAGTAAGGGCTCCCGTTGTATCGGTGGCAATTGGATGCAATGATCCGATAAACTCCCACATTGCTTCTTCATTCGGGATTTGGTGAAAACCAATAATGAGAAAAATTAAACTTACAACAAAACCGGCAATGGGTCCTGCAACCCCAATATCAAAAAGTGCTTTTTTATTCGGGATCTGCTCCTTTAGGCGGATAAAAGCGCCAAGTGTCCCAAAATTGACTATAAATGGAAAATAGATGGGCAGGAAATACGGAAGTGTTACATTGAGCCCATAAAAACGGGCGAAAAGATAATGCCCCATTTCATGGCAAAACAAAATTGAAAGCAAAGCAAAAGAATAATTAAATCCGTAACTGAAGTTTTCCCATGAAGAAAACGGGTCCTTTTCTCCAAGTTGAACACCCGTTATTGTAGTGGTTAAAATGGTAACAAATAATAACAATATGGGAACGAATACCTGGTTCTTTCCAGGTTTATGATCCGATGAAAGAATCCTGAGGTAGTATTTTTTCTTGGAAAATTCAGCCTGAGAATAAAGTCCTTTACTTAACAGCTCTTCCTGTATTCCACGTATTTCATCATCTGTTAATTTATTTATGTCTTGCTTGTAAACCAGAAATCCATACATCCGCGCCCATTTATCAAGCTTTAAACGTCCGCGAATAACCGGTTCTGCAATTTCTGCACGTCTTTTTGAGTACAATTAATTCCTTTGATTTGTGTTACTAAAGCAGCGAATAAACATTAATCCTGGTTTTCCTGTTCTTCTTCTTCCTGAATTTTTCCTGTCATCGGAACAAACCGAACCGGTAAAACACTGTCCATTGTGTGGCCACCGTTATTTTTGCTAATTACAACTAATTCCTGAACATATTTTCCAACCGGCAAAATCATTCTGCCACCAACTTTTAGCTGTTCAAGCAAACGAGGCGGTATTGTTGATGGAGCAGCCGTAACCATAATCGCATCAAATGGGGCTTGTTCAGGCCAACCAAGATAGCCATCGCCCTGTTTGATAATTATATTTTCATACCCCAGGCTCGTGATTGTTTTTTGTGCACTTTCAGCAAGCTCTTCTATAATTTCCATCGAGTAAACTGTATCCGCAATTTGGGCAAGTATTGAAGCCTGATAACCAGAGCCTGTTCCAATTTCTAAAACCCGGTCACCAGGTTTAATGCGTAACTCATCTGTCATAAAAGCCACAATATAGGGCTGGCTTATCGTCTGTCCTTTTCCAATTGATCTGGCTTCATCATTATAGGCTGCGGCTTGATCTTCTTCCGGTACAAATTTATGTCTTGGAACAGTTTTCATGGCATTAATTACTAACGTGTCTTTTACACCGCGTGCTAAAATCTGGCGCTTCACCATCTCACTTCGTAGTTGTGTAAATTGATCTTCTGCCATTGTTTCCCTGTTTTTGCTGGTACAGGAAAATACAAAAAACATAGCTAAACAAACCAAAATTATTTGTTTGCTAAAATTCCCATAAGAAAATTCTATTAACCGTTTATTAATCACCATTTTTGCCTTCTTTTCACATCATGAAAAAAGTATTATTGGTTTAAAACCATTAAATGTTCGGTCACGCTTTCTGCAAGGCCATTTAAATCATATCCACCTTCCAGCATTGAAATAATTTTCCCATCACAATGATCATTTGCAAACGCGGTTATTATCTTTGTCATTTGTGCAAACCCATCACTGCTAACATTCATGCCGCCGATTGGATCTGAAACATGCGCATCAAATCCTGCTGAAATAAAAACTAAATCCGGCGAAAAAACTTTTCCAATTTTAGATAACGCGTCCGAAAGAATTTTACAATACGTCCCATCATCCTGGCTGGAATCTAAAGGAATATTGAGCGTGTAACCTACACCTTCATCAGCTCCTGTTTCATTCGAAAACCCTGTCCCGGGAAAAAGTGGAGACTGATGCAAACTCAAGTAAAACACATCATCACGATTATAAAAAATATCCTGTGTCCCGTTTCCGTGGTGAACATCCCAATCAATAATCAAGGCACTTTTAATATACTTTTTTTCAATGGCATAAGCGGCGGCAATGGCAATGTTATTAAAAATGCAAAATCCCATAGATCGGTTTTTCTCTGCATGATGGCCTGGTGGGCGAACGGCGGTAAAAATTCTGGAATGACTCTTTTCCTTAAAAACTAAATCCACGGCGTGTATGCCGGCACCAACAGCTTTTAAAGCCGCGCTTATTGATTGTTCACTTAAGATGGTGTCACCATCAATAACAAAATTTTCTATACCGTTTTGGGCAAGATTGTATTCTACCAGATTTTTGTTATGGGCAAGACAAAGTTGATTTTTAGTTGCCGGAGGTGGTGAGAAGTGTGAAAGCCGGGTCCAAATTCCTGATTTTTTTAAATGAGATTCAATGGCCCGTAATCGGTCGGCTCTTTCCGGGTGAAACTCTCCCGGATTGTGTTCAAGAAAAATGGGATCCGAAATATAGCCAATTGTGTTCATTAGGAAATTAACTTAATCTTGGAAAATAGATTTTGAATGTAGTGCCCTTATTTACCTCAGACTCAACTTCAATGCGACCCTTTTGTTCTTCAATAAGTTTCTTTACAATAGCCAAACCAAGACCTGTTCCGCCTTTTTTACCGCTTGTTACAAAAGAATCAAACAAAGTTTGTTTAATCTCGTCCGGAATACCCGCACCTGTATCGGAAAGAAGGAACACAACGTCGTTTTTTTCTTTATTGGCCGTAATAGAAAATTTTCCACCAGGCTCCATGGCTTCAAGTCCATTTTTCATAATATTCATAAAAATGCGCTGTATTTTTTCCGGGTCAACATAAATCATACTTGCAGTATTACAGGCTGTTTCAAACTCAAATCCTTTTTTCTTAACATCGCCTTCAAAAAATTTCTGAAACTCTTCAAGTATTTTATTAACTGCGCATTTGACTGGCAAAATACTGGATTTTCCTTTTGCAAAGTCCAATACATCGGTGGTCATGTTCGTTAAAAACTTAATTTGCTGAGTTATGATTTCAGAATATTCTTTACGTGTTTCAGCATCATCTTCATCCTGCAGCAGATCAACGAAGCCATAAATGTTACCCATCGGTGTGCGTAAATCATGCACTATTGTACTCATCATATTTCCTATGGAAGACAAACGGTCTGCTTTGATTTTTTCTTCTTTTAACTGAAATGTTTCAATGGCGCGGGAAATCTGGCCGCTAAGTGATGAAAGAAGACGAATGTCCGCCGAGCTAAAATAATCATTTTCAGTTGATTTGTTGTAAACCTCTAAAATACCGATAACTTCATCATTAATCTTTAAAGGAACACATACCAAATGTTTAATATCAACACCTAATTTTTTTGAAAACTCTTCACTAAAAAGCTTATCATTCTTAACATCGTTTGAAAAATAGAGTTCGCCACTTTGAACAACCTTTCCAACAATACCTGTATTTCCGGAAAAATGAAGGCTGTTGGCTTTTTCTGAGTCTATATTTTTAACAACGCGTTTAGAGTATTCATTTGTTTTGCGGTCGCGTAAGGTTATCAGCGCTGCTTCTACAACAATGGTCTCTGTAATTTTTTCAATTAAGATATTGAGTAGTTCGTTCAGGTCATAGGCTTTATTTAACTCTCGTTCAATATCAAAAAGCAAGTCCAGTTCATTTACTTTCTTTTCAAGCTTGGAATATAAATTTGAATTATTGATGGCGATAGCAATTTGAGAAGCCATACTTGCTAGCAATTCCTCGTCTTCTTCTTCAAAAACACCTTCACGTTTGTTTAATATCTGAAGTACACCAATAATATTTTTTTCTTTTTCTGCATCTTTTGATGCCTCAAAAATAGGCATGCACAAAATCGATCTTGTTTTAAAACCTGTTTTCTTATCAATCGCCGGGTTAAACCGATCGTCTTTATAAGCATCTGGAATGTTAATAACATCTCCGGTTTTAGCCACATGGCCTGCAATGCCAACTCCAATTTTCAGGCGGATTTCCAATATTTCTGCGTCTTGTGCTACTTTGGACCAAAGTTCGCCTTTTTCCTTGTCAACGATATAAAATGTCCCCCGCTCAGAATCCATCAAGTTGTTAACTTCCTGGATTACCAGCATAAGTAAACGTTCAATCCTTAATTCAGAACTTAAAGCCCGCCCAATTTGCTGGATGGATTTCATCTCAACGGATTTTCTATTGAATTGCTTTTCTAGTTCAGAAATCGATAATTTATGTTCGTCCATGGATTTACTTCCCGAATTATTCTTTAAGTGGCCGATAAAATATACTGTATCATATGCCTAAAACAAAAAAAGGGATCAGGTAAATTATACCTAACCCCTTTTAAGATTTTTTTTATTTTCTTATTCTATATTCGATACTGCCCGCTCAACCGTTTCATAGCTATCAAAAACTTTTATGAGCTGAGTTATTATAAGTAAACTTTGTACTTTTTCTGTAACCCGTGCCAAGGCAAGCTTTCCATCCGAATTTTTTAAGGTTGTCATACTGGCCATTAAAACGCCCATCCCGGAACTGTTCATCCATTTAACGTCCCCAAGATCGATAACTACTTTTTTGATTCCATCAGAAATCAATCCTTTTATATGTTCATGCACTTCTTGTGTCTCGGGGCCACCCATCATTTTACCGGACAAAGTAAGTATCGCTACATGATTCTCGATTTTTTCTTTAATCTTCATTGAAATCTCCCCAAGTATGGACTCTTTTAAAAGCAATGAAAAAACATATAATAAAATATAGATTGAGTCAAATTTTTTAAGTTATAATTATGTTTGACTCTTTACTGTTCTGCTTACTCGTTGTTTGAACTTTCTTCTTTTTCAGGGTAGTAGGCATGAATTTTACTATCGAAAAATTCATCTTGTGCAATAACGGTTGGATTTATTTCTTTTTCAAATTTCATATCTTCCATCAATTCACGATCGTAAACATCAGCTTCATCATACATATCCATATCATTCAGGATTTCATTTTCTTTTTTCTCTTCAAGACGAACGGAATTAATTTGGCGGGCACGTGCTGATATCAATAAACACGCTTCATAAATATTAATATTTTTTTTGTGCATTTTTCTTAAATCAAGCGTTTGAATCGCCATTCAATTCTCCGGGTTGTTGTTAAAATAGCTGATAAATTTATCAAATTGTTTCGTCATTGTCAAAAGAAACTTGATGGATTTTGAATTATTATGTCCAGAACCATATTCATATTTTTTTTATTATTGAAGATTTTATTTATCTTGGCATATCTGGTTTTTCTAATCAATCCAAAACCTTTACTCATTTTACCTATCCTATGTTGAAATCATTTATAAAAAAACTTTTGTGGCCTCCCCATTTATGGAAGGCTTTCACAGCGAAAAAAAGAAGAAAAAAAGTAGCCCGCTCTGCTGAAGACCCACAACTTAAACTGTATGATAAAATTCTCAATACAGGATTTTTACATTACGGTTATTTCGATGACCCAAAGAAGTCAGCCGGAGATATTTCACTGAATGATATTCGCCATGCACAAATCCGCTACGCTGAATTGATTCTGGATCAGATTTCAAATATCAAAGATGATATATTAGATGTGGGTTGCGGAATGGGCGGACTGATTGGACTCCTTCTCGAAAAAAACATACCAACAACCGGTGTTACTCCAGATCGCGTTCAGGTTAACTACATCTCTGAAAAATATCCTCAAGCCACATTGATTCATGCAAAATTTCAGAAGATGCCGGTTTCAGAGTACGAACAATTTTTCAGCACGATTGTTCACTCGGAGTCTTTGCAATATATGGGGCTTAATAAAGCGATTGAAAAGGTTCTTACGCTATTAAAACCTGGTGGCCGCTGGATTGTGGTAGATTATTTTCGAACTGATGAAGCTCATGAGAAATCTGGCCACTACTGGAATGATTTTGTACAAAAGCTTGAAGACAATAATCTTGAGATTGTATACAAACAAGACATTACTGCAAATATCCGGCCGACCCTGGATTATATTTATATGTGGGGTAATGAAATAGGAAAGCCTATTTTTGAGTTCATTGTTGCAAAGCTTGAAAGAAAACATCCCGGGAAGCATTATTTACTAGAAGAAACAATCGCTGCACTTGATCACAAAATCGAAGATAATTTAGATATTGTAAATCCTGATATTTTTACAAAAGACAAAAATTATATCTTGGTGAGTATTGAACGAAAAGCCGGGTAATGCTCTTTGTATTTTATATCTTCCAGGGTTCTCAATATCAATTATACAGCCTCTAAAAATTTACTTCTTAAAATTGAAAGGAATGTAAATGTTAAGACTTGTCTTTTTTTTCCTGATTATTTTAGCTACCTTTTTATTTGCTCAAACGACACCTCAATCCGGCTTATCTTCCAACACTCCAGATTTAGTTGTTTATATGAATGCCCGGATTAGCAACCCGGGACTATCAAAAGTTTCCAACACACTTATACTGGATGGTAAAACAATTGTTGCTGTGGGCGATAATTTAAAACCACCAAAAGGCTCGCAGATTATTGATACCAAAGGCGGCTTTATTTATCCGGGTTTCATCGAGCCATACACCCGTTATGGTGTCCAGGAATTAAAAAAAGGAAAGCGGGAAAGAAAACCAAAACCGACTATTTCGAGAACCGGGATGATCCATTGGAATGCGGCTGTGAAACCACAGAGGTCAGCAGCAAATGAATTTAATGCCAATGCAAAAAAAGCAGAAGAATGGCGAAAATCCGGGTTCACATTTGTACAGACAAACGGAATCGATGGGTTGTTCCAGGGCTCTGCTGCTGTTGTTTCACTGGGACAAGGTTTAGCCAACAATCTTATCCTAAATGATAATAGTGCTCAGTTTATGTCCTTCTCAAAAGGAACATCCGTGCAGGACAACCCTTCATCTCTTATGGGTTCAATTGCTTTGATCCGGCAAACTTTATATGATGCAAAATGGTATCAAAATGCCTGGAGTGCTTTTGACTCTAACCCAAACCAGCAAAGACCGGAGAAAAATATTTCTCTTCAGACACTGGCAAATGTCGTTAATAAAAAACAACCGGTAGTTTTCGGGGTATCAAATTATCTTGATCTGATGCGCGCCTCGAAAATCGCTGATGAGTTTGGATTGAAATTTATTTACAAAAGTGGTGGAGACGAGTATAAACGACTAGACGATATTAAAAAATTAAAAGCCACTTTAATTGTTCCAGTCAACTTTCCCGCAAAACCATTTTTAACCTCAGCCGACTTCGATGCGGATATCACCCTTGGTGAACTTAAACATTGGGATACTGCTCCTGAAAATGCAGCCCGGTTAGCCAAAGCCGGAATCCATTTTGCTTTTACCACAAATGGATTAAAAGATAAAAAAGCATTCTTAAAAAATGTCAGACAGGCTGTAAACAGAGGGTTGGATAAAAAAACCGCCCTCGCTGCACTTACAATTGTACCTGCAAAAATTGCCGGCATTTCTCAATTAGCCGGTTCTTTGGAAAAAGGCAAATCTGCCAGCTTTATTATTTCGGATAAGGATATATTTGAAGAGAATGCAACTATACAAACTGTAGTTGTTGAGGGAAAACGGTATGAAATTAATCAGCCACCGGAAAATGATGTTCGTGGTAAATGGCTACTGAAAAGTACAGGTTTTGAAAATGATATTACGTTATCTATAGAAGGAAAAATTGCATCACCAAAAGCATCCTTTCAGATTGACAGTTTAAAACTAAAAAGCAGCGGTTTTAGCATAAAAGGCAGCCGCATAGTTTTTAACATTACAAGTGACACTCTAAGTATTAATGCCCCACTTCGTTTTACTGGTCGGGTGACCGCTGAAAACCTTTCCGGCAAATCAGTAAATGCAAAAGGAGAACAAATTTCATGGACCGGGAAAAAGATTGATCCTTTTAATGAAAAAGAAAAAAAGAAAAAGGGGAGTAAAAAAAATAAATTAGCTTCATTTGAAACTACTTTTCCCAACAAAGCTTACGGAAGGAAATCGATTCCTGCTGTCACCAAAACTGTTGCAATAACCAATGCCACAATCTGGACTGCCGGAGAAAAAGGAACATTGGAAAACAGTGATATTATTTTCATGAATGGAAAAGTTTTGAAAATAGGGAAAGGCTTATCCATTCCAAACAGCGCCTTGAAAATTGATGGAACCGGGTTGCACATCACACCAGGCATAATTGACGAACATTCGCATATTGCCATTAGCCGTGGTGTAAACGAAGGATCCGAAGCCGTTACAGCTGAAGTACGAATTGGTGATGTTTTGAATCCAGACAATATTCACATTTACCGTCAACTTGCCGGAGGAGTTACAACCTCACAACTTTTACACGGTTCAGCAAATCCGATTGGCGGGCAGGCGCAGGTTATTAAATTGCGATGGGGTGCAAATGCTGACGGGTTAAAATATAAACATGCTCCGCCTTCCATTAAATTCGCTTTGGGAGAAAATGTTAAACAATCCAACTGGGGCGACAATTATAATTCACGCTATCCACAAACCCGGATGGGTGTGCGTGAAATAATGTGGGACACTTTTCAAAGGGCCAGAGATTATGAAAAAGAAATGATGGCATATGAAAAACTTTCATCATCAAAAAAGAAGCAAACCGTGCCACCGCGACGTAATCTTGAACTGGATACGGTTTTAGAAATTTTAAATAGCGAACGATTTATCCACTGCCATTCTTATGTTCAAAGTGAAATATTAATGCTAATGCGCCTGGCAGAAGAATTTGATTTCCGGGTTGCTACTTTTACACATATTCTCGAAGGATATAAAGTGGCCAAAGAGATGGCTGAACACGGTGCCATGGCTTCTA
Source organism: Calditrichota bacterium (assembly GCA_013112635.1). Classification (NCBI taxonomy): domain Bacteria; kingdom Pseudomonadati; phylum Calditrichota; species Calditrichota bacterium. The sequence continues at coordinate 643,990 of JABFGF010000002.1, forward strand.
CTTTTGCCGATTGGTGGAACTATAAATTTGAAGTTTATGAAGCCATGCCATACAACACAGCCTTGATGGCCAATAATGGTGTTGTTTCTTCAGTAAATTCTGATGATGCAGAAATGGCCCGACGTTTAAACCAGGAAGCTGCAAAAGCAATCAAGTACGGCGGTCTTTCAAAAGAAGAGGCAATAAAGCTTGTTACAATAAATCCTGCGCGTCAGTTAAAAATAGATAAGCATACCGGCAGCCTGGAAATTGGTAAAGAAGCAGATTTTGTAATCTGGAACGATGATCCTCTTTCAATATATGCCAGTGTTGTGCAAACCTGGATTGAAGGCCGTAAATATTTTGACGTTGAAGAAGACAAATTGCTTCGGAAACAGATTAAAGATCAACGCACTGCCCTGATTAAAAAAGCACTTCTTTCAGGAAAAGATAACGGCAATTCAAAAGGAAATGGCCAAAGACAAAAGCCTCCAAAAGAGGATTACAAATGTGATGATTTGACGGATTATATTGGAGGGCTTGAATAATGAAAATTCAAAAATATCTTAGGTTTTCTTTTTTAATAGTATTTATTTCTGTATTCAGTTTGTTTGCTAATGATCTGATTCCCGGCAAAAAACAGGACAAACCGATTGCTTTAACCAATGCCAAAATCTTTACTGTATCCGGTGAAATAATCGAAAATGGCACAATCATTTTTAATGATGGCAAAATAACTGCTGTCGGGGAAAATGATCTGAAAATCCTGCAAGGCTCAGAAGTTCATGACCTAAACGGAAAACATGTCTATCCCGGTATTATCGCTGCATATTCCCAACTTGGGCTAATGGAAATTCCTGCTGTTCGTGCTACACGTGATTATTCTGAGGCTGGCTCCTATAACCCCAATGCCCGTGCCGATATTGCCTACAATCCAGATTCTGAAGTTACGCCAACTGTACGTTCCAACGGGATAACCACTGCATTAATTGCGCCAATGAGTGGGCGAATTTCCGGGATATCATCCGTACTAAATCTGGATGCATGGAACCGTGAAGATGCCACTATTTTAAAAAATGCCGGGATGATTTTAAACTGGCCGGGGATGACGATCCGAACAGCCTCCTGGATAAAAGATTCACCGGCAAAACAGCAAGAAAATATTGATAAATCTCTTAAAGAAATAGATGATTACTTTGAGCAAGCCAAAGTTTATTATGAGGCCCGCAAATCAAATCCTGAAACAAAAATTGATATTCGTTTTGAATCGATGACAGATGTTTTGGATAAGAAAATGCCATTGATTATTTCAGCTAACGAGTACAAACAAATAGAGGCGGCAGTTAATTTTTGCAAGCGTCATAATCTTAAAATGATTTTGCTTAGCGGGATGGATGCCTGGAAAATGACCGGCTTGTTAAAAGAAAATAATATTCCGGTTATTTTGCGCCAAACACATACATTACCCCAGCGCGAAGACGAAGATTATGATATAGGATTTAAACACCCGGCTTTGTTGCGGGAAGCAGGTGTAAAATTTTGTATTGCTAAAACTACACGCGTTACATGGGCTTTATTCAACCTTCCTTTTTATGCAGGGACAGCTGTAGCCCATGGCTTAGATAAAGCAGATGCGCTAAAAGCGATTACACTGTGGCCGGCAGAAATATTAGGTGTGGACGATAAAATCGGCTCTCTTGAAGTTGGTAAAAATGCCACCCTTATTGTGAGCAGCGGTGATCTTTTGGATATGCAATCCAACAATATTGAAATGATGTTTATTGATGGCCGAAAAGTAGATTTAGATAATAAACATAAGCGGCTATATCGCAAATATAAAGCACGGAAATAACATTGGAAAAGAGAAACCCAAAATGACTAACAATGATGTTTTACGCCGGATCCGTTACAGCTTCGATTTTAGCGATCCGAAAATGATTGCAATATTTAAAGCCGCGAACCATGATGTTACCAGAGCCCAAATCAGCAGCTGGTTAAAAAAAGATGATGATCCCGATTATCTGGCCTGCAATGATATAACCATGGCTACTTTTTTAAATGGTCTAATTAATGAAAAGCGTGGCAAAAAAGAAGGGCCGCAACCCGAACCGGAGAAACGGCTGAATAACAATATCATTTTTAGAAAACTTAAAATTGCGTTGGATTTGAAAGCAGAAGATGTTTTGGCAATTATGGATTTAGCCAACTTAAAAATGAGCAAACATGAGTTGAGTGCCTTTTTCCGTAAACCGGGACATAAGCATTTCAGGGAATGCAAAGATCAAATCCTACGAAATTTTTTAAAGGGTGTGCAACTTAAATATCGTAAAGAATAGTTTTATTTCAATCTTTCCAGCTCAGCATTTATTTCGGTCAATGTCTTTCGGATCAGCGTAGAGAGAGTTTTATATCTTGCTTGGATTTGAGATTTAAAACCGATGTTTACAACAAACAAATTCGTAAAGGCTGAATCTTTTATTAATTTTTTAAACTCCTTCGATTGAAGCAAATTCTTCTTGTTATAAATGCTAATTAATGAGATCGGCGCCTCTTTCATCATATAAGGCATAACGTGCTCTAAAATCATAGTGCGGTCTATATGGATGTATTCTTTAATGTGGCTGTATTGATTTGCATAAATGTTAATAATTTCCGTTAACACCTTTTTATTTGATATGAGCTTTAACTGCCCTGTTGCCTGCAATTGTTGGAAGTGAACATTGCGGATTTCAAAAGTTGAGTAGTTGGCAAAATAATTAAGCGCATTTTTGATTGAATCCGGGTTGGCCTTTTTGTTGTTAACGTTTTGAAGAAAATACCGGTAATATCCGGAATAATCTTGTATTGTTTTTGCCTCATTAAAAATTGTTGTGGAATCCACCACAAGGTCATCATGGATGGCTTGCAAAGCTTCGATTTCGGCTTTATTGTTATCTCTTTCTTTGCGCCATTCGTTTAACATAAATGAAAGAGAAATCCCAAAAACAATTATTATAAATTCAAGAAAATATTCCGGAAGTTTATGCTTTATATTCATTCAAATAATCCATGTAAGGTTAGTGAAATGCCTTTGTATTTTGTTCCATGTAACGGGTGTTCTTTAGGAACATTGATATCCCCTTGAGAATAGCGTAAATCAACATGAGACAAAACAATATTTAAAAAGTCATCCTGATAATCGCTATTTATAAATTTAAAAATTCCGCGTGTTGAAAATGTCATTGCCGAATAGTGAACATATTGAGGAAAACCAGGGCCTTTCATTTTGTGAATTCCAAAAGATGCTGTTTCAAAAAGGTTTATGCGAACAGATGTATTAACCTGAACTTCTTCATCCGAATTTCCCTGATACATGTGCTTTCCCAAATCTATATCACCAAACCCATTTTGATATGACGCATCGACACCATTTCTTTTTACGAGAATGTCTTGTGCTTCGCGGGCCACCTCAAACTCAATAAATTCTAAGGGAATGTTATTAAACTCAGACATAAGTCCAAAAGAAAAACCAAGACCAAATTTAGCTGTTCGTGGCAAAGGATCAGCTTGTTCCGGATCACCATAGCTAATCATGTCTCCAATATTTGTGGTAGCATACCCCAGATAAGCATTAGAGAAAAGACTAGTGTTTTCATCTAGTAATACAGCTTTATCAATATTTTGTAGATGATTCTTTAAAATCGGTAAATCCACCATAAATCCAAAATCATGAGCGTTTGCATCTGCTCTTTCATCATCAATCTCCCTATCCACTGTAATTTTATGCGGCGCAGGGTTTGAGTTTATTTTTTTGTACGTATAACCAAATGAAAAGTGGGCAAAATATTCAAAACCAAAACCTACTGAATAAGCATCGTACATTTCATGAGAGTTAAATGCCCCCAATGTAAAGCCACCATCATCTGTATAAACATTTTCACCAAGGTCAAGCAATGTGTGCATATATCCAAGCCCAACATTTAGATCAATATCTTCGTAGACATCTTCAAAAATGTATCCGCCTGCAAAAGCTTGGCTTTGTAAATATAAATCATCAAAATCGAAACCTGGCAGCCAGTTCATTTTTTGTGGGTAAAATTGCGTTGAGAAATTATTATCACGACTAAAAACCCCCAACTGTGCCGGGTTATAATAAAACCCAAACGTGTCATCCGAAGGTAAAACCGTGTTTGCTCCCATATATGCACCAAGACCTGGTGAAGGGCCAATTTGAACAAATGGAACAGCAGTGCTTCCAGGTCCTTGCGAGAAAAGAATAAATGGTACAAAAAACAGAATTGTTAATAAAAAGGTACTCTTTTTCATGTTAACCTCATATGGAAATGTTCTAAGTTTCCATAATATAACTAACGGAATTGCAATATTCCAGATAAAAAGAAATACTTACCCAAGAAGCCGCCGGTGATAATTGATTTGCCCTAAATGATAATTAAGATGCCCATTTAGATGGATAAGAAAAAAAGCTGTTGTCATTTCGTAACCTAAAACCTGTTCAGGATATATTTTTTCAAGATCTTTTTCTGTCAGGCCGGACAGCGTTTGTTTAACTACATCCTGGGTTGTTTGTAGTTTACTAAGCAGGTCTATACGTGAAATGTTTTTTACAGAAAACTCTTTTTCTCTATCCCGGATGTAGCCGCTGTCCCCAAGTACATTGCCAATAAAATATTGCAGGTTACCAAACAAATGCAGGCACAAATTCCCTGCAGAGTTGTTGATTTCTTTGTCAACAATCCAGAGTGCACTTTCATCACTATAAAGCTCAACTTGTTTTTTTAAGCGCTTTAAGTCACGCTCAAATAATGATTTTAATGATTCAATTATCGTGGCCATGAAAGCTCCTTCTTTTGACTCATTTAAGTTTCAAATCCCGCAACCTGATTATCTGTCACCACTAACAATATTACCTAAAATGCCACCGCCTAAACCGGCAACACCTTTTTGTTCTCCTTTACCACCATAATTTGATGCCGCCGCAATACGATCAGCCAAACGAGAAAAAGGCAAGCTTTGCAGAAACACAGTTCCCGGCCCGGAAAGCGATGCCAAAAATAATCCCTCGCCACCAAAAAGGGCATTTTTAAATCCACCAATAAACTGGATATCATAATCAACGGTTGGCGCCATGCCAACCAGGCAACCCGTATCGACACGCAACGTTTCACCTTGCTCAAGATATTTTTCAATTATCGTTCCACCGGCATGGATAAAGGCCATTCCATCACCACTTAAGCGTTGTAGAATAAATCCTTCGCCGCCAAATAACCCCGCACCTAATTTTTTTGTAAATGAAATTTCAATCTCGGTCCCACTGGCTGCACACAAAAACGCATCTTTCTGGCAGATAAAATTCTTCCCAAAGTCAGCCAAATAAACCGGAATAATTTTTCCCGGATAAGGTGCACTAAAAGCTACATGGCCTTTTCCGCTTCCATTAAACAGGAATGTTGTAATAAAAAAACTTTCCCCGGTAAACATTCTTTTAAATCCACTAAACATACCACCGCCTGTATCGGTTTGCATCTCAATATCTTTTTCCATGTACATCATTGCACCTGCTTCAGCGCGAACACCTTCACCCGGATCAAGTTCAATCTCTACTATTTGCATGTCATCACCGATAATGCGGTAATCAATTACATCTGCCATAAAACCCTCCAAAAATTTTTATTTTTCCTAATTTTATTCTATTCATTTTTGTTATATCCAATCAAAAGGTTGGAGAAACAGATTACTGGAAAAATGTACAAGTACAGATTGTTAGCATCATTCCATTATTCCAATAATTCGTTTTAAAACTCATAAGCTCCAAAATCAAAAATCCCATTTTGGGGACGCTTTTTTCCGTCGATATCAGTTTTAATAAAATTAATATCTTTTGCAGAATCAATCGCGGGCGAGCCATTTTTTAAATGATAATCATGTTCTGACGGATTTACAAAAAAGCTGTTCACTTTATTAGGATGGATCGCAAGATTAAATTGTGTAATTTCTTTTGAAAAAATTTTGGGCATCTTTTTGCCGGTAAAAAGATTGTTCTCAACTCGAAAGTCGCCTGGCAATTTCCCGACCTTTCTCAAATGTTTTTTTATACCGCTACCAAAAGTATTATTTAAAAGATGCAGTTTTTTCATGTCATCTTCGAACCGAATTGCAATTTTGTTCTCATAAAAAAGTGAATTAATTACTATCACTTCTGCAGGAAACCTTAGCCGCATGGCAATTTCATTATCCCAAGATTTAATTCCATCCAACGTGCAGGTAACCGGATTTTTAATATTAAAAGCTGCTGCATTTTTTATACGTGTTGAATGAAATCCATAAGCCGAACAGTTTTTGATTTTTATATTGTGGGCCTTTGGATTATCCTCTTTATCGGCTTTAAGGTCTATTGCATTTTCCGCCATTATTTTACCAATAGCATCATTGGGCAATCCGGCCTCAGCGCTTTGATTTGCAGAAATAGGCTCAACCCAAAATGTACACCCTTCAATTAAAACGTTGTCCCAATCCGAGCGTGATGGAGAAATTTGGATGCAGTCACCGGTGATCTGAAAAATTTCACAATTCCTTATTGTAAGGTTTTTAACACCGGCGGTGCTGATGCCATGCGGCTCTTTTTTTGTTTTCGCATACCAACTAAATCCATGATGTATTTTACAATTTTCGATTAAGACATTTTCCACTGAAGCGATGGTAACAATATCTCGTTTTGAATTTTTAAACTCACAACCAATTATACTGACATTCCCCTCATTAATATCACACACAGGGCTTTCATCCCAAGCGCCGTCAAACAAAATATTTTTAACAACAATGTGCTCATTATTTATTTTAAGGGCTTTGCCTCCGCTTATAACTTGTACCACATTATTTTTAAAAGACTGTATCACGATTGGCTTGGCCGGCAAACCATCATTTTCCGTGTGAATCGCTTCATTATATTTCCCACTCAAAATATTGACAATATCGCCGGGTTGATCCGCCTGATCCAGTGCTTCAGAAATAGTTTTAAACGGTGCTTGACGGGAGCCGTTGTTAGAATCATTTCCTTTTTTGCCATCAACAAAATACTCCCCGGCAAATAGAAGGTTGGAAATAAGAAACAGCAGTAAAAAAAACTTTGTCATTTTTTAATAACCAATTTGTTAGCAGGTAAAGAGAAACTAAAATAAAAAACTCATTCTAACAAGATTGAATTCGTTTGGCAAATGGGCAGGATTTTCTGGCAATCTGACTTGCTGATTTTTAAAAACCTGCGTATAAGTCACAAAAAAACGGTTGGCATAATCATTGAAGTAATAAAAGCAACTTTCAACAACTGGAGAAAAGTTATGACATTTCAAAGATTTGGACCAAAGCGTAGAATGATAAATTTTAAAGGTGATTTTGACCGCCTGTTTGAAGAGTTTTTTGGTGGTTCTGATGATGAACTGGATAAAGGAGATGTTTCTCCAAAAGTTAGTATTGAAGATAAAGCAGGTGAGTATATTGTTCGATATGAGCTTGCCGGCCTCTCTAAAGAGGATGTAAAAGTCACTTATAAAAATGAAAAATTATACATTACAGGTGATAAAAAAGAAGAAGCAGAACAAGCGGTTTATTATAAGAATGAACGGAAATTTGGTAAAATTGCCCGTGGTATTGAAATACCGATGTTGATAAAAGCAGATGAAATTGATGCAGTTTTTGAAAATGGGCTTTTATCCGTAACGCTGCCAAAAGAAGAAGAGGATAAAGAACCAGGTATTGAAGTAAACATTAAATAACAACTCTGCGGCCTTCGTGGAATTCTTTAGCTTCGAAGGTCGCTTTATATTCTTGATCTTCAATGATTTGAAAAGTAGATTCATTACAAAACACATTTATTGAGGATTTTATGAATTTTGGAACAACAGAAATACTAATAATTGCTTTTATCATCGTTCTACTTTTTGGCGCAAAAAAATTACCCGATTTGGCAAAAGGGCTTGGCTCCAGTATTAAACAGTTCAAAAAAGGAATGGATGAGGAAGAAGAGAAAAAGAAAGAATAATTATTTAAAACGTACCCGCTTTATTTCCTTTAATCCCTCCTTTTTATTTTATAAATCTATTTTTTCTGTCGTTATTTGAAGAATATCAATCTTTAGTTTAAATCAAGAATGCAAGTTAATTGTAAATTGACTTTGCACTATTGAATGTTTTGACGAAATGGGAAAAAAATGAATTTTGAAAAATATACACTCAAAGCTCAGGAAGCAGTTTCTTCTGCAACTAAGTTTGCCCGAAAAAATGAAAACCAGCAAATTTCTCCTGCACATCTTTTATATGCTTTATTGGAAGATGCCAATGGAATCGTGAATACTGTTTTTAACAAATACGCGGTTGACCTGGAAACCTTCAACAGTTCACTAAACCAAAAAATAAATCAAATACCGAGGGTTCATGGCAATACAACTGAACAGGTCTATTTAAGTCCAGAGATTTCCACTGTTTTTGCCAAAGCCGAAGAAGAAGCAGAATCATTAAAAGATGAATTTGTCAGCACCGAACATTTACTATTAAGTTTATCCGATGGCTCATCCGATATTGCCAAACTGCTCAATAAAAACAGAATTACAAGGAACAATATTTTAATGTCTTTAAAAGATATCCGTGGAAACCAGAGAGTGACTGATCAAAATCCTGAAGCAAAATACCAGGCATTAGAAAAATACGGACGTGACTTAACTGAACTCGCCTTAAAAGGAAAATTAGATCCTGTGATTGGACGTGATGAAGAAATCCGCCGTGTTATGCAGGTCTTATCGCGCCGTACAAAAAACAACCCGGTGCTGATTGGGGAACCGGGTGTTGGTAAAACAGCCGTTGTTGAAGGCATCGCGCATAGAATTATTTCCGGCGATATGCCTGAAAACCTACAGGACAAAAAAGTTGTTGTTTTGGATTTAGGCGCATTAATTGCCGGGGCAAAATTCCGGGGAGAATTTGAAGAACGCCTAAAAACTGTCCTTAAAGAAGTAATTGAAGCTGAAGGTAAAATTATTCTTTTTATTGATGAGCTTCATACGTTGGTTGGCGCCGGCGCTTCAGAAGGTGCGATGGATGCCTCCAATATGTTAAAACCTGCTTTGGCCCGAGGGGAATTACACACGATAGGTGCCACGACTTTAGACGAATACCGAAAATATATTGAGAAGGACGCTGCACTGGAACGCCGTTTTCAACCGGTTGTGATTGACCAGCCAACTGTAGATGATACAATTTCAATCCTGCGTGGATTAAAAGAAAAATATGAGCTTCACCATGGTGTGCGTATTAAGGATTCAGCTATAGTTTCGGCCGCAGTTTTATCCGATCGTTATATCTCAGACCGTTTTTTACCGGACAAAGCCATTGATTTGATTGATGAAGCGGCATCACGATTAAGGATTGAAATCAATTCCATGCCAGAGGAACTGGATGATGTTTTGCGGCGCATAAAACAATTGGAAATTGAATCTGTTGCGTTAAAAAAAGAAAAAGATAAAAAATCCCGGGAACGTCTCGCCAATGTACAAAAAGAGGTAGCCAACCTAAAAGAATCTTCTTCCAAGTTGCATTTGCAATGGAAAACCGAAAAAGGGATTATTGCCAAAATTAACAATCAGAAAAGCAAAATTGATGACCTTAAAAACCTGATGGACCGTTATGAGCGTGAAGGCCAGCTTGATAAAGTTGCAGAGCTGCGTTATGGCTTAATACCGGCAACTGAAGAAGATATAAAAAAGCAGCATCAAAAGCTGATCCAAGCCCAATCTGCACATAAAATGCTAAAAGAAGATGTTGAAGATGAAGACATCGCACAAATAATTGCCAAATGGACAGGAATACCTGTTCAAAAAATGCTGGAAGGTGAAAAAGAAAAACTGTTGCAAATGGAAGATCGGCTAAGCCAAAGGGTTGTCGGCCAACCAGAAGCCATCTCCGCAGTTTCCAATGCAATCAGGCGGTCACGAGCTGGGCTAAGCGATGAAAGTAAACCGCTCGGATCATTTATTTTTATGGGCTCAACCGGTGTTGGCAAAACAGAGCTTGCCCGTGCTTTAGCAGAGTTTTTGTTTGATGATGAATCAAACATGGTTCGCATTGATATGTCTGAATACATGGAACGCCATTCTGTTTCACGATTGATTGGTTCGCCACCCGGATATGTTGGATATGAAGAAGGTGGACAATTAACTGAGCAAGTTCGCCGAAAGCCTTATTCTGTTGTTCTTCTTGATGAAATTGAAAAAGCTCATCCTGAAGTTTTTAATATTTTACTGCAGGTTCTAGAAGATGGCCGTTTGACAGATAATAAGGGACGAACCGTAAGTTTTCGAAATACAATCATTATTATTACTTCAAATTTGGGAGCAGAATATATCCGCGACCGATCGGCCGGACTTGCTGAAAATAATGGTTCTATTCAAGACAATATTTATGAAGACATCAAAGAAAATGTTTTACAAATACTGAAAAAATCACTACGTCCGGAGTTCTTAAACCGCATTGACGATGTGATTGTTTTCCATCCTCTAAATAAATCTGATATTCGGCAAATTGTTAAAATTCAATTTGAACATGTTAAATCTCTACTTAATCAAAAACAGATTTTGGTAGAAATATCGGAAGAGGCGCTTGATTTTCTGACCGATCATGGCTTTGATCCGGTTTTTGGCGCAAGGCCGTTAAAACGTCTAATACAAAAAGAGCTGATCAACGATATAGCCAAAGAAATAATTGCCGGAAATATTGCGGGTGGAGAGAAAGTAATTATTGATGCGCGGGATGGTAAAATACTTATAAAGCATTAAGCTATATCCGTAAATATATTTGAATTAATCTGTTACTTTTTAAAAATTGTTACATCAAACAGCTAAAACAGACACACTAAGATTAGGAAAATATGAATCCCAAATTTTTAAAAATTGGACTTTTTGCAGCTTTAGGAGCGAGTGCAGGCTTTGCATATTATTATTTTATCGGTTGTAATAGCGGGCATTGTGTTATTAGCAGCAATCCTTACATCAGTACAATTTATGGGTTGGTAGCCGGAGTTTTTATGGGATGGCCAACCAAACAAAAATTGAAAGAAAAAGATGAAAAACAATCCTGATTGGTTTTAGGATAAACTAAAGTTCTGCTCATTCCACACGAATTGAATATCCTGTTAAAAATTAAATATTTCAGCCGGATATTCAATGACTCAAAAACTTACCTCCATTTTTTATTTCATCATTCTATTTTTATGTTCTCTTTTTTCCGGATTAATATCCCAAACAAGAATTGATTTTAGCCAAAATGAAAAATTTCTCTCACTGGATTATAGTTCTTTCTACCCGCACTTAATGCTGAAACATAAAATTGGGGATTTTTATAAATTACCCAAAAACCCGGTTTTATCACCTGCCCGATCTGGCTGGGATCAACAGGATGTTGCAGATCCGTTTATACTTGTCACCGCAGATTCTATTTTTCTTTTTTATGATGGAAGCAACAAAGGCCACTATTCAATTGGTTACGCTGTTCGTGATGATGCCGGTTGGGCCTGGGTTAACCGAAAACAAATTTTAAAACCGGATAATCAATCCTGGCGTTCCTTTCATTTGATTGCGCCAACTTTCATTCCAGGAAATACTGACCATTTTATTTATAATGGTAATAGCAGCGACTCGGAGCTTGGTTATCAAATAGGCATGTCCCGAAAAGATAAATCAGAAAAATGGCTTTTTTCAAGTACAAAACCGCTTTTTAAAACTGATACGGGTAACTGGGATTTTGCAGGAAATGCTTACCAGGATATTGTCTATTTCCCAAATGAAAAGAAATATAGAATGTGGTTTTCAGGATTCTCCGGCCCTTTTGCAAGTATCGGAATTGCTGAATCTGATGACGGTAAATTCTGGCAAAAAAGCAACAAACCTGTTTTAGAATCTTCTCCGGGTGTTGTTGCGCCTGAAGTTGTTTTTAATGGTGAAAAATATATAATGTATTTTGCACATCTTGACCTTAGCAGTGGGTTTGGAACAAAAATTAAATCCGCTGAATCGGACGATGGTATTAACTGGGACAACATAAGAATCGTACTTAAGCCTGAAGCGAAATGGGAAGGTAAGCGACTTATGCGGCCTAATATCTCTTTTTTTGAAGAGCAGGTTCACCTATTTTATTGTGCGCAGAAAGGTTCCAAATGGCATATTGGTGAGGCAATCGCTGATGCTTTTTTTGAGAGCAGCGGTATCTGGCAATCGAAGGAAATTAAAAACGATTTTCAAAGACTGATAATTAAATATGAATTACCTTTTCAAACCGAAATTAAAATGGAACTTATAGATGGGAAACAAGGAAGTAAAAAGTTACTGGATTTGGAAAGTGAAAAAAAGGAACTAAGGACGGGTGTTTATCAATCATCTTTTATTCTTGAAAAAAAGACAGGTTCTTTTAAACTAAAAATACAATTGGCAACAAAAAATGAATTACGTTCACCGGTTATTTATCAAATAGACTTCGAGAAATAACCTAATTAACTAACAATTTTTTTACCTGTGATACAAATTCTTCACGGGAAAGCGGTTTGGTTAAAGTAGAATGGGCGCCTAATGCTTTAGCCATTTTTAAAGTACTTTGCGAATCGATGTTTAGCGCTCCTCCCGATATTGCAATTATTTTAACCATGGGATCTTCTCTCAGGAAAATTTGAATCAGCTCAATTCCTTCTTTTTCAGGCATAATTATATCGGTTACAATTAAATCCGGATTATATTTATGAAACTTTTTAATTGCTTCTTCACCATCCGCTGCGGCAACAGTTTTATAACCCTCTTTTTCAAGCATTTGCTGGAGCATTTCACGTACAAGTGTATCATCATCAACAACAAGAATTTTTGACATCTGTATTCCTTAATTTTTATCTAATATCTCCCTTGTCAGCTTGCCTAGAGTTCTTTTGCCAACAGGTTTATTAATATAACCCTTTATTCCCAAATCATAAACAATTTCCTCATCAATTGTTTCGCTATAACCGCTCATCAAGATTATCAATATCTCTTTACGAATTTTCATTAACTCTAAAGACAAATTGAGTCCTGTTAAACCAGGCATAATCTGATCTGTAATAACCAAATCAAAACTATCCGGATTATTTTTAAATACTTTCAGAGATTGAACACTATCATTCATAACAGTTACACGATAACCCAAGCTTTCTAATAATTGACCGGTAACGTTGGAAACCATTTTATCATCTTCAACAAGCAAAATGGTTTCGTTTCCACCAACTACTTCTTCCATAAAACTATCCATGGGTGATTCAATTACTTGAACTGTTGGCAAGTATACTGTAAAAATAGTGCCTGGGTTTGCATTAGAAACAGATATTTCACCTTTTAGAGAGTTTATTATTCCATGAACAACCGATAATCCTAAACCGGATCCTTCACCAATATTTTTTGTTGTAAAAAATGGGTCAAAGATCTTGTCATATACAGCTTTGTCAATACCTTTTCCTGAGTCTTGAACAACAAGCTTTAAATACTCCCCTTCTGGTAAGTCCATATTATTTTGATTTAGGCTAATCTTGCTTAAACTTATTTTTATTAGTCCGTTTTCCTCGCCAATGGCCTGATACGCATTGGTGCATAAGTTCATTACAATCTGATGAATGTGAGATGGATCGGCCATAACCATGGGGCAACCCGGGTCAATATTTTCTTGCAATTCAATTGTTGATGGGATCGATGAATGTAAAAACTTTACAGCTTCTTTCACCAGAATATTTACTTTTACCGGTTTAAATGTATTTTCTTTTTGACGGCTAAAAGTCAATATCTGTTCAACAAGCTCTTTAGCACGAACTCCGGCATTCATTATTGCTTTTAAGTTTGCCTGTGCAAGGCTGTCATCCGGAACTTCATCCATCGTTAGCTCCGAGTAGCCTAAAATTGCAGCGAGAATATTATTAAAGTCATGCGCAATACCACCGGCTAATGTACCCAGCGCCTCCATTTTTTGCGAAAGGACCAATTGTTTTTCCAGCTTTTTCCTATCACTTATATCCCTCTCAATACTATAAATATATGGTTTTCCATTAACAAGAACTTTACGGGCAGATACTTCAATCGGAAAACAGGATCCATCTTTACGCTTATCCGATGTTTCATAAACCATATGCTCCCCAGCAAGAATTCTCTCAACTCTGTTTGGGTTTCTTGTGGAAGATTCATCATCTTCAAGAACCGAAATTGGCAGGCCTATAAGTTCACTTTTATCATAGCCATGGCTCTTGTGCGCTGCTTCGTTTGCATCCATAATTAGAGCACCTTTATCAGACATTTCAATAAGGAAAATTGAATCAGCCGCATTATTAAAGGTTGTTCTAAAACGCTCTTCACTTTCTATTAATGCTTGTTGGGCTTTTTTAATTTCTGTTAAATCCTGAGTTGCAATTATAGCAAGCCCATTTTCGCCAAGGTTTCGTGAAAAATGTACTGAAATCTTTTCACCATTTAGAATTTTTATTTCAATCTCGGATTGATAATTATTAATTCCTTCTGCAATTGAGGCCAACTCATATTTAAAAATTCGATAAGAGTTTTCAGTGAAGGTTTTTTCGATATTATTTAAAAGCTGATCTTTATTTTGAGCCTTATATAAAACTACAGCTGCTTTATTTACATTTATAACTTTTATCATGCTTACGCATTTTTTTAGCTGATCTTGTTTCTGTTCAAAAAATTCTAAAAAATTACTTATTCCCGACTTTTTTTTTGCCTCTAAATATTCAATTATTTCTGAGTAATCCTCTTCCCATAATGGTACCGGAGAATTATCAAAAAGTTGTTTATACCTGGATTCATTTTGTTTCAAATAATTTTCAGAGTTTTTCCTTGAAGTGACATCTTCATGTATTAAAACAACATTCTTCACTGCGCCATCGGGATCTTTTAATGAATAAACTTTTGTTTGCAGCCAACGTTTTCTTCCAGGCATTCCTGCTATTTGTGGATCAAAGAAAACATCCGGTAAATCAATTTTATCCCCTTGGAACGATTTCGAAATAGCATCCATCATCCCCATTTTTTCAAGCAAAGGGTTATTAAAAACACTGTACTTATTAATTACTTCTTCTGCTTTAACCTGCCATAACTCTTCCCAAGCCTTGTTTACTTCCCGTAAGATTCCGTCTTTATCTAGAACCTCAATTGCCAGGGGAGATTGTGACATTAAGTTTTTGTAATTTTCTACACTTTCTTTTAAGGCATCATCTGTATTTTTTAGTTCAGTTACATCTTTCGCTATACACAAAATGCCTTCCCTGCCAGCAGGAATTTTAACTTTTCGCTCTGTAAGATACATATAAGATATTTTACCATCATGGCCCATATTCTTAACTGAATGCTCAAGAAGTTCTCCTGAATTAAGCTTTTTTAAATGCTCTTCAACTTCCCCAATCCTATCAGGATGTGAAAATGATCGGACATTTTTACCAATCAGGTCCTCTCCCGGATATCCAAGGGCCTTACTCATGGCAGGGTTACTATCTAAAATATTGCCATCCAAATCTTCTAACAATATTCCACTTGGTGATAATTCAAACAAGGTGTGGTAAAATTGATCCCTTTCTGAGAGCGTTTTTTTAATCTCTTTTCTTGCAGTAATATCTTTAGTTATTGAAATAAATTGTTTGGGATCATTATTCTTATCATAAATTACGCTAGCACTTATTTCAACAGTAAACTCACTCCCATCTTTTTTGATACAAACAAGTTCAATACCACCTAATCCTCCATGCTCAATAATCGTTTTTATATAATCTTGGATAAGAAGACGATTGTCTTCACGTATTAGTTCAGCGGCATTGGTACCAATTATTTCCTCTTTAGAATTGTAGCCATACATTTTTACTAATGAATCGTTCACATCAATTATATTAGCTTCTATATCAGAAATCGTAATACCATCGTAAAAAGACTTAAACAGGGATTCATAGCGCTCCGCCGCTTGAAAGGTATTATCATTAAACGTATTGCTTTTTAGAAGTTTTATTTCCCGTTCTAGATTCTGTACTTTTTTTATTAATTGTAATTTACTTTTTTTGTTTAATCGTTCCACACAATTCCCCAATAGAAAAATAATTAAGCCGTCCCTATGAAAGAAAAATATTCCTTTTTCAAAACTATATTTATAATTATTAAAGTAACTTGTTTTTCGACAAGGAATAAAAAAACAAAATATTTTTTATAATAATATCAAAAATATCTGGATTATTTGGTATGGAATTCACATAATCTGGAATTTCAATTTAAGACTCAAAATCGCTAACCTTTAATCAATAGGTTTTAAACATGCATTGCATTCACTAAGATACCAAGTAATCAAAAGCTCTCGGTCCTCAGCAAATCCTAATATTAAAACCTTGGTATTAATTTAGCATTTGATCAGGTATTCCTTGAAAATTTTAGAGATTAAATATTATTGTAGTCATAAAACCGGAAAATAGATAATGGTTTATTTTTTTTCATGAAGACACCTGGATTTTGGGGAAATAACCTTTCGACCCTCTGATACCTTCAAAAACAGAATAAAAGACATAAGCGTATTAATTCTTTTATTAACTATAATTTTTTGTATATTAAAGCGATGATATTTTATATCATCATCCCTCGTCCACCAACGTAGCAAACTAACTAATTTTTTAACTTTTCTCGAGGAGGCTTTATGAGGAGATTTTTAACTTTATTAATTTCCATTTCTTTTATTTATAGCGGAAGTGTTTTCGCAAATGGTTTAAGTTTGAACAGTGTTGGTACAAAAGCATTCGGTATGGGCGGCGCTTTTGTTGGTTTAGCAGATGATGCTACAGCCATTTATTGGAATCCGGCTGGATTGGCTGGTCAAAGCAATCAATTTTTAGCTTATTATACTGGAATTATGCCAATAGCAACTTATAAATATGATCTTGCCACTGTTGATGCTGAAATGACTTCCAACCTTTATTCAACCGGTGGATTATTTGCGGTTTATGGAATGGACAAAATGACATTTGGGCTTGGTGTTTATGTCCCTGCCGGATTAGGCGCTGAGTGGGATGGTGCAGATTTGGTACCTTTCTCCGCTGCACTTTCAGGAGCAACTGAATATAAATGGTTATCAGAAATAGGCGCAGTAACAATTGCTCCATCCATTGCATATCAAGTTAGTGATGATTTTGCAATTGGTTTAAGTATAAACATTTATTATGCAATGTTTGACTTATCCAGGTTTCAAGCATTTGATTTAAATGCTGATGGTGCTCCAGAAACCCCAACACAATACACAGAAGAATCTACTGGATTAGGATATGGAGTTACTCTTGGATTAAAATATAATGTTAATGATAAACTATCCCTTGGCGCATCTTTTAGAACAGAGACCAAAGTTGCAATGGAAGGCACTGCCGATCTTCCTGGATTACCTGCTGGTATAAACGAGTCAGATTTTGATAGAGATGTTTCGTTTCCTATGTGGATTTCCGGCGGTATTGCATACAAAGTAAATGAAAAAATTACAGTTGTAGCAGATGCACAATATAGTAATTGGGCTGCATTAGATGAGCTAGTAGCTGAGTATGACGCTTTACCTCAGGATGGCGTATTTAACCTAGAATGGGATGACGCGATACAATACAGAATTGGTACAGAGTTTATGGCGACAAAAGAAACAGCTCTAAGGCTTGGTTATTATTATGATCCAGCTCCTTCACCTGATGAAACTTTGAACTTCCTTTTTCCTTCATCAGAAAATAATGTCGTCACATTTGGTGTTGGACACGATTTTGGTAATTTCAGAGTGGATGCAGCTGGAGAATATCTTTTAGGTGCTGAAAGAGATGTAGACGCTCACCCGAATGCACTTATGCCTGAGAATGCTCCTGGGAAACATCAAATGGACATCTTTGCATTCAGTATTGCGTTTGGAATGGAATTATAAATAAAGAATTTAGATAGAAACTTTATTAAAACCATCCGGGTTACTCCCGGATGGTTTTTTTATTTTACAGACTACTGATCGTATTCTTCCAGCTCTTTAAACTCGCCTAATGTTTTTGTAAAAATATAAATGGCTAAAATTCCTAGAATGGTATGCGCTGCTAAAGTATACATGATGTATTCGGGGTTCCCGCCATCTTCAAAGATTCCCATAATCCATGTATATGCACCACTTGCAACGGCTCCGATAAAAATTGCCAGAAAGTTTGTACCCATATATAAACCAGCTTTTTCTTTTGGAGCAATCCACATTATATATTCTTGTATCCTAGGTGATGAAATCATTTCACCAATTGCAAATAAGAATACACCCAAAAAGACAAGCTCATTGATATTTGTTACTGCCATAGCCAATATAACAAAACCAATTGCAGCCACTAATAATCCAAACAAAAATGAACCAATAGCCGCGCGTTTTTCAAATATTCTTGATACGAAGACTTGAAAAACTAAAATTATATATCCGGTATGAGATATGGCTTCAGCGTTTATTCTCCAGGTTCCATCAGCATCGCTAGAAATCAATTGGGTTAACCACTCACCAATTACAGGTTTTACAGACATATATAAGGCAGCAGTATTCATATAGTCATTTATATAAACTGCTAAAACATTAAAAAATGCCCAAAACGGCATCCAGAAGAAAAAGCCAAGCAAGATGATAAAAGTCGCAAATTTACCATCAGACAATGCTTCCCCCATATCCTTAAATTTTTGTTTAAGGGTAACGCCTTCCAGATCACGCTCCGGTTCCTTATAGAAAAAGATGGTTACAAGAAACATCAAACCAACAGCGGCGGCGGCTGTATAAAATGCATAATCCCAGGAGATAGCACGTAATTTACCCATAACAATCGGACCAAATGATGCCCCTAAGTTTACCATTGCGTAGAAGATTCCAAAACCAAGTGTCTTATTCGTTGAATCTGTTGTAACCCTTATCGTAGAAGAAACCAATGGTTTAAAAATACCCGCTGCAAAGCCGATTGATAGCATAGTTAAAGCGATACCTGAAAAAGACTTTGTTACAATTAATAACAATATCGCTGGCAGATAAGCAATGTATGATACAATCAGCATCTTCTTAAAGCCATACTTGTCCGCCAAAGTCCCGGAGAACAGTGGAGTTAAATAAGACAAACCAAGAAAGATACTCTGAATCACACCCAAATCACCACGATCATATCCTAGCTGCTGTAAATAAAGCCCAAAGCCCATGTAAATGCCATAATAGGCAAAGCGTTCAAAAACTTCGATTGAGTTGGCTACCCAGAAAACAAATGGATAAGCCGTCCGTTTTTTTTCCATAACTACCTCAAATTAATTAGATTTTTTTGTTAATAACGAGTAATTCATTTTTATTCGTGATACATCTCTTCTGCGCCATGAGTTAGTGCTTTTAACTTTTTGAAGAACACTAAAAGTAAAAGACCGAACAACACACAGAACACAAAAATACCAGTAAATACCTCAAATTCCCCGGCATGTTGTGCAAGTTCTCCAAGCATCCCGGCCAGTTTACCACCCAACCCGGTAGCAGCAAAATATAGACCCATCATCATCGATGAATATTTTAGCGGAGCCAGTTTTGTAATAAAAGACAATGCGACAGGAGAAAGCGATAGTTCACCGATAACGTGAAGTAAATAAGCGGCTACAAGCCACACAAGCATCGCTTTTCGACCATCAACTGCATCTAATTCAATAACAGCCGCACTTAACATCAAAAAACCTGTTCCCATAACCATCGTACCGATAGCCATTTTAAAAATAGACGATGTTTCCTTTCCTCTTGTTTGCCTTTTTGACCACAACCAAGCGACTGGAAAACCAAACATTATCACAAAAAGCGCCGGAACAGATTGGAACATACCGGTTGGAATTTCCCAGCCAAAAACAACACGATCAATACTGTCACGGGTAAATAAGTTCATTAATCCACCTGCTTGTTCGTATGCGGCCCAAAAAACAATCACAATTAGAAATGATATTAACAATACAATTACACGGTCTTTTTCGATTTTTGTTAACGGTGCATTTGTATTAGTGCCCTCAATCTTTTTAGTGGGCATAAAGTTTCCTACTTCTTCCAGATATTTTTGACCCCACAAATAAACAATCAATCCCAAAATCATACCAATTCCGGCTAAGCCGAATCCATAATGCCAACCATAAACTTCACCTATATATCCCACAAGAAGAGGAGCAGCAAAGGCCCCAACATTTATGCCCATATAAAAAATAATAAACCCATTGTCCCTGCGAGGATCGCCTTCCTTATATAAACCGCCAACCATTGTGGAAATATTGGGTTTTAGCAGACCAACTCCCATAACCAAAAGAGTTAATCCAATATAAAACATTTCAATTGAGTTAGAGACTAAGCTAAATTGGCCAGCTATAATTAATAGACCGCCCAATAAAACAGACTTTTTTTGGCCCAAAAATCTATCCGCAAGAATACCACCTGGAAAAGACATGAAATAAACAATTCCAAGATACCAACCAAACAAGGCCATTGCTTCTGCACTATTCCAACCCAAACCCGGATTATCGCCAACCGTTTCTTTCGTAATATATAGTACCAGAATAGCACGCATTCCGTAAAAACTGAAGCGCTCCCACATTTCCGTAAAAAATAATATTAAAAGTCCTTTTGGGTGTTTTCCCATTCTTCCTCCAAAAAATCTATTAAAGTTGATGAATTACTGAATTGTTGAATTTATGATCAGAACAGAAATTCAATATTTCAACAGTTCATTTCTATTTCAAAACAGGATCGTAAAATTTACCATTGTCGTTGATATTTGTTTTGATCCACCTCTTTTAAAAAAACGCTTGCTTTGATTTTTTGCAATTACATAACCCATCATACTCCCAATAATTGCTCCGGTTAAAACATCACTCATATAATGGCGGTCGCTGGCTATCCTTAAATAGCCCGTCAACGAAGCTAGCGTAATTGCCGACCCCCAAATTAATGCAGAATTGTGCGGATTTTCTTTTTCCAGGATATATGACATGGATGTAGCTATTGCGAATGAAAAACTTGTATGCCCACTAAAAAAGGAAAGAAAATCATCATCAGCTTCAGCTTGAATCGATTTGAAATAGGAATATGGTCTTTGACGGGCAAAAGCATACTTTGAAATATTTGTCAGGAACGCAGTTGCAGCCAGGGCTTGTATGTTCAATAACAAATGCCTACCATAATTGTGATCAGATAATAAAGGAGACCAAAAGACTGATGGCCCCAAAAGTCCTTTTAATATAACGTCACTTACTAAAGCCGCCTTATCAAGATTTGAATTATCCCATTTTAACTTATCACGAAAAAACAAATCAAAAGAAAGTGGCTCAATCCACTTAGGATTTTGTGGCGTTAGAGCTTCTTTAAAAAAAAGTTCGCCACTGGCAACAAGTGCTACTCCTCCATAACCTAAAAAATAATCTGTACTATTTGCTTGTGAGTAAATTGACCCGGTGCTGGTAAGGAAGAGAAATGTAAAGATTACAATTTTAAGATGTTTCTTATTTTGCATAAAATAAAAAACGCCCTGTAAAATACAGGGCGCTATTCTTAATAAAACTATTTAATGCCACCAGCCAATTTGTTTATTGGTTTTGCAATAACAAAGAAGAGTAAACCAAAAACTGCTACAAATCCGGCAACAACACTATAAAGTAAATCTTGCGGGAAGTGTTCGATATAAGTAGCAACCAAACCTGCAGTTAAATTACCAAGTGCCGCACCCAAAAACCATGTTCCCATCATCTGGCCAACAAGACGTTTTGGGGAAAGTTTTGTAACGCTGCTAAGTCCAACCGGACTTAAACAAAGCTCTCCAACAGTATGGAAAAAGTACGTCACAACAAGCCACATCGGGCTAACTTTTCCAGCTTCTGTAAATGATGCGCCCCAGGCTAAAACAAAAAAGCCAACGCCAAGAATGAACAAACCAAGACCAAATTTTATCGGAATTGATGGGTTCTTATCTCCAAGCTTTACCCATAATGCACCAATTGCCGGTGCTAAGATCACAATAAAAAGTGGATTGATATTTTGTAACCACGAAACAGGCAGCTCCCAGTTAAACATTGTCCTGTCTGTTAAGTCACGCGCAAAAATTGTCATCGATGATCCCGCTTGCTCAAAGCCGGCAAAGAAAACAACTGCACCAAGGAAAAGAATAAAAATCATACCAATACGTTTTTTCTCTTCCGCATTTTTTGTAGCAAACATAATTATGGATAAGAAATAAAGTACGGCTACAGCTAACAGGATATAGCCAGTGTTTTTTGCAAAATCAACAATATCAAATGTGCCTGTCGAAGCAAAATAAAAATAGATTCCGGCAACTATAACCAATGTTGCGGCTATACCCATATAAAATTGGCGAAGCCCGCTTGCTTTCATTTCCGGGGATGCTGCATCACCTTTTAATAATCCAGCGCCTTCTAAAGCTTTTTTACGTGTTAAAAATTGAATTACACCAAGAGTCATTGCAATACCGGCAGACAAGAAACCAATATGCCAGCTTACTTTTTCACCAAGAAAACCAACAATTAATTGTCCTGCAACGGCACCAACATTTATACCCATATAAAAAATTGAGAACCCGGCATCTCTTCTGGCACCACCTTCAGGATACAAATCACCAACAATTGCACTTACATTAGGTTTCAAAAGTCCCGTACCTAAAATCACTAAAAAAAGACCCAGATAAAAGGTTACCTGTCCGGGAATTGCAAGCGAATAGTTGCCCGCAGCAATTAAAATCCCGCCAATTAAAACAGCGTTTTGTTGCCCTATTATTCGGTCTGCAACCCAACCACCCGGCAAGGCCATGGCATAAACACCAAAAGTATATAATCCGTAAATTGCCGCTGCTGTTGCACTGTCAAACTCAAAACCGCCAGTAACCACCGCTGCGGTCATAAAAAGAACAAGAATAGCCCGCATTCCATAATAACTGAATCGTTCCCACATTTCAGTCATAAAAAGAACCTGGAGCCCCTTGGGATGCTCTTTAAACATTAAAACCTCCATAAAAATATTTTTGAATTAGATATCTAAAGGATAGTTGAATAAGTTGATAATATAGGCATTCTGACAATAAACATAAAGTGCTTTTTTATAAGCTGCTTTTAATCTAATTTCAAAACTCCTTTTAAATAATAAGTGAAACTTACTTTGAGATAAAAAGTCAAAATAAAATCATGAGAAAAAACTCCTTAAAAGAACTCTTATCCATTATTTCCGAAAGCTTAAAAGGCGGCGAAAAAGATTTTACGACCGGAAGTATTGGCAAGGCCGTTTTTCTGCTTTCAGTACCTATGATTCTTGAAATGGCCCTTGAGTCTATCTTTACTGTTGTTGATGCGTTTTTTGTTGGAAGGCTTGGTTCGGATGCCCTTGCTGCAGTTGGTGTAACAGACGCTGTAATTACGCTTATTTTTGCTGTTGCGATTGGAATTAGTATGGGCACAACAGCAATGGTTTCCCGCAGAATTGGTGAGAAAAATCCGGAAGCTGCATCAACTGCAGCGGCCCAATCGATATGGCTGGGAGTATTTATTGCAATACCATTTGCTGTGTTTGGTCTTATTTTTCCAAAAGAAATACTGGGATTGATGGGAGCCACCGAGCAGGTTGTTGAAACAGGCTGGGGCTTCACGGCAATGCTGCTTGGCGGGAATATAACTATTATGCTCCTTTTTATTTTGAATGCTGTATTTCGCGGGGCTGGTGATGCGGTGATTGCCATGCGTGTTTTATGGATTGCCAATGGAATAAACATAATTTTGGATCCTTTGCTTATTTTCGGAATTGGTCCTTTCCCTGAGCTGGGTGTGACCGGTGCCGCCGTTGCAACAACAATTGGTCGCGGAACCGGGGTTTTGCTTCAGCTATATGTTTTGTTTTCGGGTAAGGGGCGCATAAAAGTCAGCAAGGAAAATATGAAGCTGGATTTAAAAATTCTTTTCCGGCTAATAAAAGTATCCATCGGTGGGGTGTTTCAATTTATCATCTCCACCTCTTCCTGGGTTGCTCTTGTACGCATTCTTGCCCTGTTTGGTAGTGCGGCTCTGGCAGGTTATACAATTGCAATTCGAATAATTATTTTTGCCATTCTCCCTTCCTGGGGTATGGCCAATGCAGCTACAACTTTGGTTGGCCAAAATCTTGGTGCCGGCAATCCGGACCGGGCAGAAAAATCTGTATGGATTACGGGGTTTAGCAATTTCTTCTTTCTTGTTATGGTTGCAGCAGTTTTCATAACCATTCCGGAATATCTTGTTGGGATCTTTACAACTGACCCGGAAACTTTGGCAATTGGAAGCACGGCTTTGAGGATAATCAGCTATGGCTACGGCTTTTATGCTTTTGGTATGGTGATGATTCAGGCATTTAATGGAGCAGGTGATACATACACACCGACAAAGATAAATTTTTTCATTTATTGGATGTTTCAAATCCCGCTGGCATTTATATTATCCAAAGGTTTTGCCGGTGTAAAAGATGTTTTATCCTGGTTAGGCCAGTGGCTTTTTGATAGAGATATTTTACTTTTCCCAAATACCGAAAGTATTCTCCATGAACAGGGTGTGTTTTGGGCAATAATGATTGCTGAAGCGATGCTGACAATTGTTGGTGTTATTGTTTTTAAACGCGGCAAATGGAAAGAAAAACAGGTTTAATACAAAAAAATAGTTTGAATAAAACACGGAGATACATAGAGCCCTGAGGTTTTTGTATTATTATTTCTTTCCTTAGCGTTCTTGGCAAACTCTTGTAGTGAATAAAACTGGCTATAACATGAATCCATATCAAACCATTTTTGAAGATCAGCAAAAACATTTTCTCAAAGAGATCAAAAACAGCACTGCCAAAGAGCGAATCGCAAAACTAAAAAAATTACGGTCCTGGATTTTTTCTCATAGACAGGAAATCCGGAATGCTGTTTATAAAGATTTTAAAAAACCGGCTGTTGGCGTTGATCTTTCTGAAATAAAGGTTGTTCTCAACGAAATTGATGTCGCCACCGGAAACTTAAAAAAATGGATGAAGCCTAAAAAAGTGCCTACACCAATCACTTTTCTGGGCACCAAATCCTGGATAGAATATGAAGCCAAAGGTGTTGCCCTTATTTTAGCTCCCTGGAATTTTCCTTTTCAGTTGACAATCGGGCCCCTCGTCTCAGCCATTGCAGCAGGAAATTGCGCCGTTGTAAAGCCATCAGAGATGAGTGAACACACATCAGATTTGATGAAATCCATGATCTCAGATTTGTTTGATGAAAGTGAAGTAACAGTTGTTTTAGGTGATTACAAGGTCTCAGAGAGTTTATTAAAATTACCTTTTGACCATATCTTTTTTACAGGCAGTCC
This sequence comes from Calditrichota bacterium, assembly GCA_013112635.1. NCBI lineage: Bacteria > Pseudomonadati > Calditrichota > Calditrichota bacterium. Next base: position 669,392 of record JABFGF010000002.1, read on the forward strand.
ACAGGTTGGTAAAATTGTTATGAATGCAGCGGCTAAAAACCTGACATCTGTTACATTGGAACTTGGTGGCCAAAACCCTGTGGTTGTTGATGAAACAGCCCGGATTAAAGACGCGGCCAAAAGGCTTATTTACGGAAAGTTTATGAACAATGGCCAATCCTGCGTTTCGGTTAATACTGTCTATGTCCATAAGTCAAAACAGGATGAGCTGGTTACAGAATTAAAAAGTGAATTATCGAAGGCCTTTCCCGGAGATGCTTTTAAAAACGAGGATTATGCACGGACTATTAATGAAAAGCATTTTCAGCGCGTCAAAAACCTTTCTGTAGATGCCGTTGAAAAAGGAGCAGAAATTATTACCGGCTCTACATTCGATGAAGAAGATTGTTATATTGCCCCGACAATATTGAACAACGTACCCCGAGAAGCGAATATTTGTAATGAAGAAATTTTTGGGCCGGTGATGCCGATCCAATCTTATGAAAATATTGAAGACGTTGTTTCAGAAATAAACAATAAAGAAAAACCGTTGGCACTTTATGTTTTTTCACAAACTAAAAAAAATATTAATTATATTTTAAAAAACACATCCTCCGGGACCACAGCAATAAATGAAACAACCTGGCAGTTTGGTCAAAAACATCTCCCGTTTGGTGGTGTAAATTCTAGTGGCATGGGTAAATCTCATGGACATCATGGTTTCATGGCATTTACAAATGAGCGTTCCATGTTAAAACAAAAAAATGGATTTACTATTGCACAACTTGTTCATCCGCCATATACAAAAAGTGTTAAATGGATTGTAGATTTAATAGTTAAATATTTATAATAACATAGATTGCTATCAATAATAAATGGAGAATAATATGAGAATATTAATTGCTTTTATTTTAAGTTCAAGTTTTTTGTTTTCACAGGTAAAAACACCACAGCCAAGCCCCTTTAGCACAATTACACAGGTTGTAGGGATTACAGAAATTGCAATCGAGTACTGCAGACCCGGAATAAAAGGACGCAAAATTTTTGGTGGATTAGAACCTTACGGCAAAGTGTGGCGAACCGGAGCAAACGAAGCTACAAAAATTAAATTCAGCACGGATGTTACTCTAGAAGGTAATGAAGTTCCTGCAGGTGAATACAGCATTTATACAGTTCCCGGAGAACGCGAATGGAAAATTATAATCAATAAAAAACTAGACGGCAGACAGAACCATGCCAAAGAACATGATTTAGTTACTTTCAAAGTTAAACCCAAGTTGACACCGCTGCCTGTTGAAAGGTTCACAATTGATATTGCGGACATTACGGATAACTCAGCAAATATAGTTTTGATGTGGGCCCAAACACGCGTTAGCTTTAAAATGGGTGTTGATACAGATAAAATGGTTATGGAAAGTATTAAAAATTTCCGTGACTCGGATGATGAAAAAAGCGCCGGTGCATGGTACAGTTCTGCCCGTTATTATTTTGAAAATGAAAAAAATCTCGAAGAAGCGCTGGAAATGGTTTCAAAATCACTTGAAATAAATGAAAAACCTTTTTGGGTCCTTCGTTTAAAATCACAAATTTTAGCAGCAAAGGGTGATTATGAAGAGGCTATTGTTTGGGCAAAACGTAGCCTGGTAAGCGCACAAAAAGCCGGCAATAATACGTATATTAAAATGAATGAGACTGCAATTTCCGAATGGAGTGCAAAGTTGTAATTAAATATGAATATATTAACTTGTATGTGAAACCAGGCAATTATTATATCATAAATTCCGTATGCTACTTTTAGGTACCGGTTTGATTGTTGTAGTGACAAGTCTACATAAAATGTTGGCATAATATGCCCAGATTAAAATTCAAAGATTTAAAAATAAAAACCAAACAGACCCTTGGTTTTGGCACTATCCTTTTTATCCTAATCGCGGTCAATCTCCATTCTATCTATAATATGAGAGAATTGCGCCGCGAATTAGAGATTTCTTCTTCTAATTCTCTACCACGCGCCATCGCAATTGCAGATATAAACTATTATTCATCTAATCTGCGCATTGCCCAATTACAGCTCAGTTTTGCAAAAACGGATATACAAAAAGAGGAGCACAATAAAAAAATATCCAAGCTGATCGATGATATTAATCAAAGCAAAGATACTTATGAATCCTTGATAAGCGAATCTAAAAAACTAAAACTGTACAGCAAAAAAGAACAAGAACTTTATGTAGATTTTGATAGTTTATGGGATGAATATCTTGGGTTTAGTCTCAATTGTGTTTTACTGTTCCGGGAAAATAAAACTGAACAAGCCATTACTTTGTTAAACGGTGATGCCAAAAATATATTTGATGCATACAGTTCTATTTTAACAGAAATGGTTCGCTTGTACGATCAGTATTTACTTGAATCGGTTGCCCGGGCGACAGAGACATTTTTAAGAGCAAGGAAATTTACAATAACCCTCCTGGCTGCAACAATTATAATTTCCCTCATTATGGCTATAGCCATTGTACGCTTGATTACAGTGCCGGTCAGTCGGCTGGAAAGTGCTGCACTGGCAGTTGGTGAGGGTGATTTATGGGTAAATGTTAAATATCGCAGCAAAGATGAACTTGGAACCCTGGCGACTGCCTTTAATCGAATGATTAAGTCTTTACGCGAGGCTCAGGAGAAAGCAGAAGAAAAGTCTGCCAAACTGGAGTTACAGTGGGAAGTTTTACGGGAAACCCATGATGAACTTCAGGAAAAATCCGTTTTACTGGAGCAGCAAAAACAGGAAACCGAACAAAAAAATGCAGACCTGGAAAACACACTTGATCGCCTTAAGGAAGCTCAAAACCAGCTTGTACAATCTGAAAAAATGGCCTCAGTAGGGCAGCTTACAGCAGGAATTGCACATGAAATAAATAATCCTATCAATTTTGTTTCTGCCAATATAAAACCATTAAAAAGGGATGTTGCAGATATAATTGATGTGCTAAAAAAATATGAACAGGCTGTAACAACAAGTTGCCTGGATAGCAATTTTGAAGAAGTGGATAAGCTAAAAAAAGAAATCGATTTTAATTATGTTTTGGAAGAGATTGACAAATTGTTAGATGGAATTGAAGAGGGTGCAAGGCGCACGACTGAAATCGTAAAAGGACTGAGAAACTTTTCCAGACTTGATGAGGATGAACAAAAACTGTCGGATATTCAACAGGGTTTAGAATCCACTTTAATGGTACTGCATAATGAACTCAAGAATAAAGTTCAGATAAAAACCGAATATGGCAACCTCCCACAAATATTATGCTATCCCGGAAAACTAAACCAGGTATTTTTAAATATTTTACAAAATGCCAACCAGGCAATTAATGAAAGTGGTGTCATAACAATCAAAACCTGGATGGACAAATCCTGGGTTTATATATCGATAAAAGATGATGGCAATGGAATGTCTGAAGATGTTTTAAAACGTGTGTTTGAACCTTTTTATACAACAAAAGATGTTGGTAAAGGAACCGGCCTGGGATTATCAATAAGCTATGGAATTATCCATGACCATGATGGAGATATTGAAGTTTTAAGTAAACCCGGTAAAGGATCCGATTTTATAATTAAGCTGCCATACAAATATTAAAACTGCCAAATTCACAATTAATTAATTATCATTGAACATGTCAGATTTAATTTCGTAGTTTGCCAAAATTGCCTGCTTTTCACAAAGGAAAAACCATGGAGAATTTAAAACCAACTATCCTGTACGTGGATGATGAACCTCAAAATCTAGTTTCATTTAAAGCTGTTTTTCGCCGTGACTACAATGTAAAAACAGCTATTAGTGGTGAAGAAGGTTTATCAATTTTACAAAACGAACCTGTGGATGTCGTTATTACTGATCAACGCATGCCTCAAATGACCGGGATCCAGTTTTTAGAAAAAGTAATTCCTCAATTTCCAAATACCGTAAGAATGATATTAACCGGCTTTAGCGATGTTGAAGCCATCATCGGAGCAATAAATACAGGTCAGGTTTATCGTTATATTACAAAGCCGTGGGATGAAAATGAATTGCGTATGACTATTGAAAATGCCTGTCAGCTTTCGGAGTTACAATCCAAAAACAGGCAGCTCATTTGCGATTTAAAATCGAAAATAGAGGAACAGGAAAAAACATTACAATTGTTTATGCGCTATGTCCCCGAGCCCGTTGTTGAAAAAGCCCTGAATTCTACAGCAGACTCTATTTTTGATGGTGAGCAGCGAAATGTGGCCGTTCTATTTTGTGATATCCGTGGTTTTACCCCAATGAGTGAAGAGTTAAACCCTAAAGAAGTTGTAAGTTTTTTAAATGATTATTACAGCATGATGACAGAGGTTATCCGAAAAAGCAATGGTACGGTAGCGCAATTTGTTGGAGATGAAGTTTTTGCAGCATTTGGCGCCCCGCTCGCCACAGAGCAGAATGAACAAAATGCTGTGTTTTGCGCATTAGAAATGATGCGCCAGTTAGAAAAGCTCAATTCAAAATATAATGAAAAATTTAATCGTGAAATAAAAATGGGTATTGGTATAAATTCCGGAGAAGTGGTTGCTGGAAACCTCGGTTCTGCAGAGCGAATGGATTACTCGCTAACCGGTGATACAGTTAATACGGGAAAACGAATTGAAACTATCACTAAAGAGATGCCAAACTCCGTTCTTGTTAGTGACGCCATTTATCAAAAAACCAAAGAACTGTTTAACTTCAAAGAATTTGAACCTCTTTTTGTAAAAGGTAAAAAGGAAAAAATTCAGGTATATGAGGTCCTTGGAAGAAAAGAATAATGTGCCGGGCTTCAAGTTAGATTTGCATCAAACTTAAAATTATCAGGAAAAACTCTTTAAAATGCACACAGTAACAAATCATAGAATTATTAATGGCGATTCCAGGGAAATGCCAGAAATAGAAAATAACTCCGTTAATTTAGTAATCACCTCCCCACCATATTGGCAGCTAAAAGACTACGAAAATGAAAACCAGATTGGATATAACGATACCTATGAAACATATATAAACAACTTGAACCTGATATGGGAAGAATGTTTTAGAGTACTGGATAATGGGTGTCGATTATGTGTAAATATTGGCGACCAGTTTGCACGATCCGTTTATTATGGCAGATATAAAGTGATCCCAATTCGGACGGAAATAATTAAGTTTTGTGAATCCATCGGCTTTGATTATATGGGTGCCGTAATTTGGCAAAAAAAAACGACAACAAATACGACAGGTGGAGCAAGCATCATGGGAAGTTTTCCTTTCCCACGGAATGGAATTTTCTCAATTGATTACGAATTTATTTTAATATTTAAAAAACTGGGTAAACCCACAAAGCCAGACCCTGAAAAAAAGAAACTTTCAAAACTGACAACAGAAGAGTGGAAAGAATATTTTTCCGGGCATTGGAATTTTGGTGGTGCTAAACAGGATGGCCATATCGCCATGTTCCCCGAGGAATTACCCAAAAGGCTAATAAAAATGTTTTCTTTTGTGGGTGATGTTATCCTTGATCCATTTGCAGGAAGCGGCACAACATCTTTAGCTGCAAAAAATTTGGACCGTAATTCTGTTGGTTATGAAATAAATGCTGATTTTATTCCATTTATTAAAGCAAAACTAAATTCTGATTATGACGATGCTGTTTATGATTTTACAAAGCAAAAATCAATTAAAACCGACTTTAAAAAACGGATTGAGAACTTCCCTTATGTTTTTAAAGATCCTCATGCTTTAGATAAAAATATTGATCCAAAGAAATTACAATTTGGTTCAAAAATTGATAAGAACTCTAAAAAAAGAGAAGAATATTTTAGTGTTAAACAAATTATTTCTCCAGAATTATTACTATTAAACAATGGTTCGAAAGTGCGCTTGCTTGGGATTAAAGAAAATAAAAAACTGAATGGGGCCGCTGTAGAGTTTCTTTCCAAAAAACTAAAAGGCCAAAAAGTGTTTCTAAAACATGATGTCCAAAAATATGACGATGAAGAAAACTTGCTTGGCTACCTTTATTTGAAAAATAAGACCTTTATAAACGCGCATTTAATTAAAAATGGTTTGGCTCAAGTCGACACTTCGATTGAATATAAAAATAAAAGCAAATTCTTGGGACTGGAAAAAAACAATAAATAATTGTCGGAATTAATTAAAATCCACACCTTAATAATTATTCATTTTTATCAAAATAAATACCGCGTTTTTCAAGCTCGCACATAAACTCAAAACCAGGAATAGAGAGTTCCTGTTTTAGCACACCACGGTCTTTGATTTTTCCTTCAATTAGCATTTGCAAAATTATTGATGCCGGAAAAGCCGTTGTGCGCATCATAGCTGTAAGGTTATTTTTTTTATCCTCGTATTCGATTGCCTGATACGAAACTACTTTCTCTCTCCCTTCTTTTTGACCTTTCGCTTCAACCCGAATTAGAGCCACATCTTCACTTTCATAAGAAAGCAAACTGTTAAGCATCGCTTCAAATGCAGCACGTGTATTTACAGATTGACCATCAAAGTCAAAATGTGCTTTCTTTTCCGTAAAACCTAAATCTATCATCGCTTTCATCAAAGAAGCATGGCCCGGATAGCGGATTGTTTTATAGTCGAGATTGATCACATCTTTTTCAAATGTTTGCGGCAGTGTAGACGTACCTCCGGATGTATAAAAGGCTTCTAATTTGCCAAAGGGATGTGGAAAATCGAGAGTTTCAAGGCCAGTCATTGACTCCACTTTTTTAATTTTGCCGTCTTCGATAACAACCGTTGGTTCAATATATTCATTTATCAAGCCATGTACTGAAAACACAATTTTATACTTTAAAGGGGTTTGCGGAGAAAGAGGTAACCCCCCAACTCTGATTTTTACATCATCAACACGGGCCAACTGATCCATTGCATAAGCTGCCACAATTGAGACCATCCCAGGCGCAAGACCACAATCCGGCACTATGCCAACATTGTTTTCTTTTGCTTTGTGATCAAGCCTGAATTGTCTTTCTACGACCGTGTTATTACCACCGAGGTCTACAAAATGTGCTCCATTTTCGATGGCCAACTCAGTCAGATCTAAATTATAATCATATGGTACAGCGCTGATAACACCTGATACATTTTTAAATAGTGGTTTTAATTGATATAAACTATCAGCCTCTATACAATTAAAGGATAACAATGGATTATTAAAGTGAGCTTTCATTGTATCCAATGCGGATTGCTCCCTATCTACAACAACAATTTTTTGAATATTTTTATTTTTCAACATATCAAAAACAAAACCATATGCCATACGACCGGCGCCAAGTACTAAAATGTTCATAGAAGCTACTCCAAATATTTATAAAAATGTGATCACATTCTTTTGATAATCTACTAAATCCATTTGTAAATTCCTTAACTATTTAAAAGAAGGATTTGAAATGCCTAAACACAAAGTTGTTATCGTCGGTGCCGGATTTGCGGGTTTGTATGCAGCAAAATCTTTAGCAAAAAAAGATGTGGAAGTGACCCTGATTGATAAAAGAAATTTCCACCTTTTTCAGCCTTTACTGTACCAGGTAGCAACTGGTGGATTATCTCCCGGGGATATTGCTTCGCCTATCCGCGCTATTTTTAAAAAGCAGAAAAATATTACAGTTTTGCAAACTTCCATTGAAAAAATCAATTCAAAAAAGAAAACTATTATAACCGGTGAAAAGGAAATTGAATATGACACTTTGATTATCGCAACAGGCGTAAAACATCACTACTTTGGAAACGATCAATGGATAAATGACGCGCCCGGTTTAAAATCAGTTGAAGATGCTTTAAAAATAAGAATGCGTATTATGCAGGCATTTGAAAAGGCAGAACTTGAAAGTGATAAAACAAAAAAATGCGAATGGCAGCGGTTTGTTATCGTAGGCGGCGGGCCAACCGGAGTGGAGCTTGCAGGAGCTCTGGGTGAGTTGGCCAATCAAACTCTGCTTGGTGATTTTCGCAATATTAATCCTGAGGAAACTGAAATTTACCTGGTTGAAGGGGCTGAAAGAATTTTGCCAACATTTTCCGCAAAGCTTTCATCTAAGGCAAAAAAGTCTTTGGAAAAACTATCTGTATCTGTTTTGACAAAAACACTTGTTGTGGATATTGACAAATCACTTGTCCGGTTAAAAAATGGCGACTCTGAGAAAGTGCTTAATGCCCGGACTGTTTTATGGGCCGCTGGTGTAAAGGGATCTTCCGTTGGTGAATTGCTGCAAAATGAAAATGGTGTGAAGTTGGATCCGGCAGGAAGGGTTATTGTAAATTCCGACCTTTCCATTCCTGGAAATAAAGACATTTTTGTAATAGGAGATCTTGCCCATTTTGAAACCGAAGAAAAAGAGATGCTTCCAGGCGTTGCGCAAGTAGCCATGCAGCAAGGTCGTTATATGTCGCAACTTATTTTGAGACGACTAAAAGGGCAAGGCATTGGTCCATTTAAATATAAAGACAAAGGAAACATGGCAGTAATTGGCCGTAAAGCTGCTGTGGTTCAAATGGCAAAACTTGAGTTAAGCGGATGGCCTGCCTGGTTAATCTGGATTTTTATCCATATTGCATATTTGATTGAATACGACAGTAAAACGAAAGTTATGCTGCAATGGGCCTGGAATTTTTTTACAAGAAAACGGGGGGCTCGCCTAATTACAAAGATGGATTAACGGATAAGAAACATTTTTTTAATTTTTGTAAAATTCTTTTTGCCTTTGGAGCTAATCCTGTAAAAATATATACCGGATGAAATGTTTGTTGTCCAGCGAACTTCATGAAAACCCGCAGTTTGGTTTCCACTAAAAAGAGTTTCAATTTTTTGGCCGACGGTATTAAATATTTCAATTTTAACCCGTGAGTCAGACGGAAGACCATAGCTGATTGTTGTCGTGGCATTAAATGGGTTTGGGTAATTTTGAAAAAGCACATATTTTTCCGGAACACCATCACCATTTTGGTCATATTTTGAAACCGGAAAAGAAACAACCAGGTTTATTGTCGCAGTATCTGCCAAACCTCGCGCATCAGTTGCAATAAGAAATAATCTAAACTCACCAAAAATTTCCGAAACATTAATAAAAAGACTATCCTGATTTTGACTTAAAACTATTGCACTTGTATCGCTGAAAAATGACCAGCTGATTTCATCAATTGAATTATCAATGTCTTCAACATTTTCGTATAAGTTTATTGCTTTGATTTTATCATTTACAATTTGCAGTTCATCCACAAATGAAACAACTGGTTTATCATTGACAGCCGTTACATTGATTGGCCAATATGTTGAATCTGATTTTCCGCCGGGATCGTTTACAACCACTAAAAGGCTGTCTTTTCCAAACCAATTCTCCGGAGATGAAATTGTTAAATTATTGAGATCTATTTGTGCCGATAATACATTTGAAATAAATACGAGATTTAAGGAATCTTTTGGGTTATCAATATCTGAGATGAACGGATCAAAATAAGAATTTTCCAAAATAAAAGGAACATCTTCTAGGATTGATAAAACCGGAATTTTGTCAATTACGGGACGATCATTTATGGCAGAAATTTTCACACTTATTGTATCTAATGCTTGCAACCCGCCCGGATCACTAATATTAATCTCAACATCAAATTCCCCAAAAACATTTTCCAAAGATGAAAAAACTATAGCCAGGCTAAGGCTATCATCATAATTTAAAAGTTGGCTCACACCGGACAAAACACGGCTGCTAACTTTCAATTCCCGGTTAGGATTATCAACATCGTGTACAAAAGCGTTAAGGTCCAAAGCATAATTTCCATCTTCATCAAAAACTATATTTGGGATTGAACTGATGATCGGCGCATCATTTATTGCTTTTATTTTTATTTTTACCGTATCTAAAGCTGTTAAACCTTCCGGGTCCTTTACTGTAAAACCAATCTGAAAATTTCCAAAAAGATTTTCCTGAGGAACAATGCGCACAAAATGATGATTGATAATTGAAGCGGATAACGTCTCTCCTGAAAAAATTTCTACCCCAAAACTAAGACTTTCATTAGGGCTTTCCTCGTCCGATGCATGTATTGACAAATCAATTAAAATAGAATCGTCTTCATTAAAGATTATATCCGGCACGTTCTCAATCACAGGAAAATCATTTACTTCGATGACATTTATTTTAGTTATCAAAGTATCCTCACTAATCATATCCGACACTCTGATAATTACTTCCTGATTCGTGCCAATATCTGAAACAAGCGGTAGGCCGGTTAAAAGACCATCAGTAGAAACAGATATCCAATTGGGGAGTTTCTGAGCAGTAAAAACCAGAGTATCACCATCTGTTTCCTGTACAAAAAGTGTGTCAATAAACAGCTGGTCTTCTAAAGCATCCGGTAAGATAGAAGTTATAAAAACAGGTGGATCGTCAACACCCATTATGTGCACAATAACAGTATCAACAGCTGAAAGGCCACCGGGATCGTTTACGATAAAACGAATTGGGAAATCACCAAATACATTTTCATCCGGAATAATTTCAACTAAATGTCCATCGGTAACTGTAACATTTACACCGGACTCGGGCACTAAAACCTCGGCGAGAAAAATTAATTCATGCAGTTCATTGTCTTCATCAGAAACATAATCCAGTAAATCAATACTCGTAGAATCATCTTCCTCAAATGTTACATCCGGTACTCCTAATATAACCGGTGCATCATTTACCGGAACCACATCCATCGTGGTGGAAAGTGTATCTTTTAAGCCAAGCGGATCAGAAACAACAACTGTTACTTGCTGATCTTCTCCCGTATCACTGTTCAGGGGCATGCCACTTAGCAAACCGCTACTGGAAACTGCCATCCAGGTCGGAGCCGAAATTTTTGTGACCGTTAAAAGAATATCATCCACATCAAACGTTTCTAACTGAACGACATAACTGGAATCTTCGGCAGCATTAGGCAAGCTTGTTGTTATAAATTGTGGCGAATCATTTATATTGTTTACCGTGAAAAGTACCTCACTTTGGTCCGATAAATTATCCGGGTCAGTAGCCTTAAATATAATTTCTTCAAATCCAAACCAGTTGCTGTCTGGTGTTGAAACACTTGCTTGGTTCATTTCATTAATCAAAACAATAAGATCGCTGTTTCCTGATTTTGTCCAGACAATTTGGTCCTTAGGCGTATCGATATCCTCGATAAAATTATCAAGAAAAATAGTTTGGAAACTAGCTCCCTCCATTATGTTTTGCGATGGAATATCTGTCATAACCGGTGCATCAGGAATATTCGTTACGGTGAAAATAACATTTACAAAATCTGTTACAAAAGATGGATCAGTCGCTGTAAACTTAATTGTTTCACTGCCAAACCAGTTACTATCAGGAATGCTTATCCGGGCAATATTATTTGCATCAATTAAAATGCTTAGCTCAATGTCACCTTCATGGTCCCAATTAATTTCGCTATCTGCGTTATCTACATCATGGACAAAATCGTTTAAATGAATCGGTTCAAATTCTGTTCCTTCATCAATTGTCTGGTTCGGGATTGCTGAAACCACCGGCGCATCGTTTACAGGGTTTACCCTAAAAAGTACCGAAACCGAATCAGACAAAGAACCAGGATCAGTAACTTTAAATTTTATCGTATTGTCTCCATTCCAGTTTTCATCATTTGCACTTAAAGACGCAACACCATTGGTATTTATGATGACACTTATATCCGGATTTTCCGTAACAGTCCATTGTAATTCTGAAAATGTATTATCAATATCCTGGGTAAATAATTTTAAATCTATTGCTGTGAAGGCGCTCCCTTCATCAACTGTTTCACCGGAAATTGGGGAGAGCACCGGAGCATCGTTAATATTGATTACATTGATTGTTGTTTGCAGCGTATCTTTTGCAGCGCCTTCATCGGTTACAGTAATTTTTACAGGAATTGCTGTCCCACTGTGTTCATTAAGTGGAAAGCCAGACAAACTCCCATTTGCAGAAACATCCATCCAAACAGGGACATCCAAAGCTGAAAATGTTAAAATAGCACTCTCTTCGTCGGTGGCGAAAACCGTATCGGTATAAGCGATATCTTCAATTCCGTTTATTAAACTGGTCGTTGTTATAACTGGGTTGTCATTCACTTCAATCACTGTGATTTGACTAAACAACGTATCAGATAACTGCACTACGCCGTCATCTGTCAATTTAATTTGTAGCGGAAAAGTACCAATGTGAGAGAGGTTTGGTCTGCCGGTTAGAACCCCTGACGTGGAAACTGACAACCAGATTGGACCAGAAATTTTTACAAAACTAAGATTATCATTATCAGGGTCACTTGCCTCAAGAGTAAAAATATAATCCTGGTCTTCAGTTGCAGAGTCTACTTCGGTAGTAGTAATAGTAGGATAATGATTTGAAATATTATTTCGGTCACCAATTGTAAACTCTGAGAGGCTGTCCACTGAAAAAGTAATTGTATTGTTTGCAATTGAGTGAGAACTGTTGGGAACAATATGCCAGCTATGAGAGGAGCTGTTTACAACCCGGTAAAAAATTTTGAGATTGTTTTCATCCAAACCAGTAATTTGGTCCGCGTTATATTTTAAAGAAATTTGAGTATTTGTTATCGTGCCTTTTTCAGAGCTCAACACCCAGGAAACTTGTGCTGTATTATCGGGATAATCGGAAGCCGGCTTACTCATTTTTCTTTGAACATGGAAAAGCCCGTCAGAACCTGTAGAGAAATCAACGCTAATGTTTTCATCACGCATTAAAAAATTGGGTCTGTCACCCGCCGATAAATAATGTGGAATCGCTGCGGGCTCACCCGTCACTTCATTTGAAATATGATAAATGCTTCCTGACTCAAGGCTATCATTATTTGTAGCTAAAAAAGCACTGCTTACTATATCTCCAAATCCATCCGCATTAAAATCCACCCCGGATGTTGATCGGCCAAAATTGTCACTTGCGAATGTGCCGTCATATCTCAGATCAAAATTTGTTGAGGATTGCAAGTCAAGCAGCTCAGCACTGGTGTAAGAATTATTTCCATAAATAACATAAACACTCCCAGAGTTAGTGCTGTCATTATAGTCTGCATAATATGAACCGAAAAGTAAATCATGAAAACCATCGCCATTAATATCGTTTGAAGAAACACTAAGCCCGAGGAGTTCATCGGCAGCGGCTCCATCAAACCGGAGATTAAAATTATTCACTAAAGTAAGATCGATGTCTTTTTCAACAACCGGTAAAGTTGATCCATTGATTAGATAAAAACTTCCAGAACGGTTGCGAGAATTGAAATCAGACCCGGCTGCACCCAAAATCATATCATCAAGTCCATCACCATTAAAATCGCTACAAACGCCTGACAATCCCAATACATCATTTGTTGCCGTTCCGTAAAAGCGCATATCATAATTATTCTGATCGGCAAGAGATAAACTTAGCCCATTTGGGTTTTCATCCTTTCCGTAAATTATAAAAATGCTGCCATTGTCAACTCTCAGATCTGTGTTTTGATAGGGGGCGCCAACCATTAAATCTATAAATCCATCGCCATTTAAATCGCCTCCAGCCAAAGAGGCTCCCAAGCTATCACCTTTTGCACTGCCGGTATACACCTTATTATAAGATGTACTTTCAGAAAGATCTAAGATAACACCTGTGCCGGAGCTGTTGTTTCCATAAACAATGTAAATACTTCCTAAGTCCTGGCTTTCATCGTTGTTAGCAAGAGCTGCCGACATTATTATGTCATCAAAGCCGTCGCCATTTACATCCCCACTAAGCACTTTTTCGCCCAGACGGTCATTTCTCAGAGCACCGTCAAATCGGATACTATAATTATTTTGATCCTCAAGATCCCTAATTTTTTGAAGGCCAAAATTTGCTGATCCATGAATTACAAAAACACTCCCTGAGCCTAGTTTACCGTTTGTGTTTGAAGTATTTGCACCAATTAAAATATCATCAAAATTATCGTTATTTAAATCACCGGAAGCAACTGAACGCCCCAGCTGATTTTTTTTGTCTATTCCATCAATACGAACATCGTAATTAGCAGGATTATTTAAATCAGAAATTACAGCTTTGGAATCAGATCCTTTTCCAAAGATTATAAAAACACTTCCTGAGTTTAAGCGGTTATTAGCAGAGTTACGGTAGGCGGCAACAATAAGGTCCTGAAATCCATCACCATTAATATCGCCATAAGCAATACTTTGGCCAAGCCTTGCGTCTTTAAGCGGTCCATCAAAACGGGTATTAAAATTCTGTGAATCACCCATATTTATTTGTGAAAATACAAAAGAGGAAGAAAGAAATAAAACAATGGTCAGGCTCGAATAAAACCTGGTTTTGGAAGAAACCTGGCTTTTACACATGAGTATATAATAAACCCGTTATATTTTGAGCTAATATACAAAATATAAAAAGCAAAAAAATAATTATTCAACAAAACCAAGAATTTTTTTATTATGCCTCTAAGACCGCTAAAACTATTTAACTTGTAAGTTTGAAAATATTGCTATCCCTTAAATCCAATCTGTTTATGTTGACCATCGCAAAAGGGTTTGTTTGCAGATGCACCGCAGCGACATAATGCCGCTTTATCACCCTCTTTAATAATGTTTCCATCAGCATCTTTTACGCAAAAAGACCCGCTTAATAACAAAGGTCCGTTCTTCATCATATTTACTTCTAAAAGTTTACCGTCTTCTTCCTCATCGCCTTTAGTTTTAAGGTAAGACAATGCCTGTGATGGACATGTATTTATAGTCTTCATTATATTCTCTGCAGTTGCAGCATTAACATCAATCCACGGTTTTCTCTTTACATCAAAAACGCTTGGTAACCCACCCACACATTTTGCTGAATGAATGCAGAGCCCGGGCTTCCATAAAACGGTGATTTCTTCATTTTTATATTTGATTGTTTTTTCGGCCATATGTTTTTAACTCCAGAAATTTGTCTTAATTATTATTGGTTTTTAACGCTGTTTCTATGTTAATAATTTCAAAATGTTTTCGGTTACCTAAAAATTCAATTTATGCATGACAACTAAAAAACCCTTTTTTGTATAACCTTTTAATAACTTGGTCGAAATAGTAAACATGAACCCAAAATATTAACGGTTTACCCATAAGGATTGATCAATGGAAAAAATTGAAAAGAAATTAATTTTAACAATTGATGACGATCATGATACACGTGCACTTTTTAAAATGGTTTTGGAAGAAAATAACTTCAATGTTATTGAGGCCGCTAACGGAACACGTGGTATAGAAATCTTTGAGGCAGAATCCCCGGATCTTGTTTTACTTGATCTTAGAATGCCCGGGATAACTGGGTTTGATGTTTTACATCATATTACAAAAATATCTCCAACTACACCTGTAATCGTTATTTCAGCCACTGATTCGATTGATGACGTTGTTGAATCGCTGCGTTTCGGTGCCTGGGATTTTATTTTAAAGCCTATGCAAACTTACAACATAATGTTGCACCGTGTTAACCAGGTTTTGGAAAAGTCGAACCTGAAAAAGCAAAATCTTGAATACCAGGGACTTCTTGAGGATGCAATTAATAAGTTGCAGAATGATTTAAAATCGGGCCAGGATATTCAAATTAAATTACTGCCTGACAGCACAGTCACTTTTAACGGATATCAGTTCAATAGTTTAATATTACCTTCCCTATATTTAAGTGGTGACTTTTTAGACTATTTTGCAATAAATGATAAATACACTGCGTTTTACATTGCAGATGTTTCCGGACATGGTGTATCGTCTGCTCTTGTTACCGTTTTTCTAAAAAGCTTTATGAACAAATGCATTGATGATTATAAGCAAAGCAATAACCAGACAGTTTTAGATCCGGGAAAATTATTACAAACACTCAATCAAGATTTTTTAAATGAGCATCTGGATAAATTTAGCACTTTATTTTTTGGATTAATCGATCACAATGATAATAAACTGATCTATTGTAATGGTGGACATTATCCGTTCCCGGTATTAAGGCAAAATGAAAAGTGCATTATTTTAGAATCAAAAAATACACCCATAGGAATAATGCCGGACATCGCTTTTGAAAATATTTCCGTTCAGCTAGAAGAAAACTTTTTTTTAGCATTCTTTTCCGATGGAATTTTGGACATATTACCACAAGATTCGCTTGATGAAAAAATTAATCTATTGAATGAGTTATGCATGTCGGACAGAGAAACATTTCAAAACTTCATATCCGGGCTTAAAGATAATTCGGCAGGTTTGCCAGATGATATAACAGTTTTAACTATTGAAAAGGGCTGATAAAATGTGTGCCGGAAAGATACTGTTCGCTCAAAAATCCAATGTGTGTTATCTTAAACTGATCGGTGAGTTAAGATATAATTTAAGCCAGGGATTTGACAGTATTGTAAAGCAGGAATTAAAGAATGATAAAACAAACACTTTTATAATTGATCTGTCCGAAACAGAGTATCTCGATAGTACAAACCTTGGTATTATTGGAATGGTTGCAGCTGGCCTAAAAAACAAATCCGATCAAAAACCAAGGCTAAATGCGCCAAATAAAGACATACAAACGATACTCAATTCAATGAGTTTTAATACTTTGTTTGAAATAACCAATAAACCTCTTGTTGAAGACCTGCACTTCAAAGATACATCACAACTCGGGACCAATTTAAGGGATTCAAAAGACTTGGTTTTGGAATCTCATAAAACACTTTCTGAAATGAGTTCTTATAACAAAGAAAAGTTTATACCGGTTATTGATGCAATCCTCAAAAAGAAAAAATAATACCCAACTCAAGTAATATCATTATCTAAAATCCAAGCCAATAAGTGAATTTAGCTAAAAATATATTATCCGGTTCTCTGTTTAAAAACCGATCCGGAAAAGGTTTTGAAAAACGTATACGGCCATTATTTTCAAAGTCTGATCGGTTTTGTGTCCAGGCCAGAAATAGTGTTGAGCCTGGCTGATACTCCCAACGCATTACAGCATTTCCTCTTAATGAAGTAAATGTGAAATCTGGATTATCCCAGCTCAAACTTGGTGCTTGCCCAACACCATCAACATCTGCAGTATAGGTTTGGCCATCATAAGAGATTGTAGAATTTCCACTACCAAAAGTATTAAAATCATAGCTATTACTGCGTGCAAGATATTTAAAATTAAAATAATCCCCACTGGATATAAGCGGCTGAACATAAACTTGCAAACTAAGCTCTGGAGAAAAAGTCCAGTTTAATCTAAAACTGGATGAAAATGTTTTGCGGTGCATCTCAGCAAAAATATATCGCTTTCCATAGGTTTCTGTAGCTGTTATATCTTCATTATCGCCATTTGCACCGGGTACCCATTGCGCAACCGGAAAATCCCAACTAAAATTTGGATAAACAGATAAGGCAACATTATCGGATGGTTTCCACTCAATTTCCAACCCGGCACTATAGTCCTTAGAACCTGATTCACTTAAATATGTAAAGCCATCTACTTCAAAAACAATGTCTTTGCGATTATCGGACTCAGCCGAAGCAAAAAACTCAAATCCTGCTTTATTTTTCGTTAAAGGACCACCGCGTGTCCGGTCAATATTTGTTGTTTCCGGATTTACAGCAAAGCCCATGTCAAGCTCATAATAATTCAAAAAGCGGATATATACATCTGACCAAATTCCGGCCCAGGTTGTGTTTCCATCAAAATCTTTCGAACCAAAAAGAGAACCCAAAACTGAAAGATACCGAAAATATTCCGTTGGTTTTGTCCAACGATACCCACCGGCCATATGTGCATTAATTACATTTGTGCGCCACATAAACCCAAGATCGTTCACATCAAAACCCGGATCAATAATACCAAGTGCTGAATTAAATCGCCAGTTACCTTTTTGCTTATTTATGGCCACGCGTCCTGCAAACCCATTTAGCGATGTTGCATTCGAATCGAGTGATGCATAATCAAAATCAGGCCTGTGGTACCTGTGACGTGAGCTCCGTTGTAAATTAGTAATTTTAGTTTTATTACCATGAACACTTGAAAAACCGGTCCATCCATTAACAACCCACATTTTGTCATCATCAAGAAAAGTCCAGCCATCTAATCCAAAAGAATAGGCTTCACTATTTACATAGTCACGCAAGCTGTTGTTTTTAAAATTTCTGATTGTTGCTGTAGAAATAAGCCCTAAAGCATGGCGGCCTTCATCAAATTCTTTTTGAACCCGTAAAACATTGTAAGAGCTCAGTGGCTCAACCTCAAACTCGTCCTGTTTTCCGCGAGTAAACTCATTTGTAAGAGAATCTGTTCGGCCAATATGCTCAAAGTCTGCATACTCACGATCTGTAACAGCTGTAACAAATCCCAAATTCCATCCATTGCCAAGCTTTCCGGATATTTTTCCAGCACCTAAAATTCGCGAACCATCAGGCCTGTCTATAAACTCTGCCGATTCCGGATTTGGTCCTGTAGGTGCTTTTCCAATTCGCCGGCTGTAAAAAAAATTGGGGTCTCCCCAGTTAAATCCCCAGTTGCTGTTTGAACCACCTCTGCCAAACCTAAAAATTGATGCTCCTTCAATAAAAAACGGGCGGCGCTCAGAAAAGAATGTTTCAAAATCACTAAGGTTAATCACAGCGGGATCTACTTCAACCTGTCCAAAATCAGGATTAATTGTTCCATCTAAAGTTATATTACTGGTAATACCATATTTAAAATCGGCCCCCACACCATATTGCTGACGTGAGCCATCGTTGAACGGGTTTCCTTTCTCTGTTTGGATATGCTCGGATTTTACTCGAACATATGGCAAAATTTGAAAGTTATTTGATGGTTTTAAACCCTCCAATCCAACCAGATCAACAAATCTTGAAACAAAACCGCTTTCATCTTTGGGTTTGTATGAAAGAAAAACTTCTTCCTGATTCCGGCTAATTTCACGTATAAAATTAATGCCCCACACAATATTTGTTTCTTCTTTAAACCTAAGCTGTGAAAACGGAATTCTCATCTCTACATTCCAACCATTTTCATCGATTGTTGTTTTTCCAACCCAGACTCCATCCCAGGAATCATCATCCCAATCGTCATTATATAATACACCATCGTAATATGTACCTGCTGCACTTAAACCAAAATAAAAGCCACTTCTTTTGTCATAATATGGATCTACATAAAATCCAAACAAGTCAGTATCCATGCTTTGATCTTTTCTGCCTAACCTTGCCATAATTGAATCTGGCTCTGAATCAAACAACCGGGCCGCAACATATAAGTTTTCATCATTATAGGCGATATAAACTACCGTCTTTTGGCTTGGGTCTGCTCCTTCTTTTGGATCTCTTTGCTTAAAGTATGAGATACCTTTATTTTCATTCCAGACTGATTCAATAAGCAGTCCATCAATTGTTATTTCTTCAGTTACCCGAATGGCAGTAATTTTTTCTGGAGGGCCATCATTGGGGTCAGCAAAAAGTATTGTTGAAAAAAAGAAAACCAGGAGAATAAAAAAAATAGTATCAAGTTTCATAAAACCTCTTTAATGATATTTAATATGGTGTATATTCGGTTAGTCTTCTTCTTGACGCATTTTTTTGAAAAAAGTTAGCCAAAAAAAATTATGAGCAATACAGTAAAAACAAAAGCCTTGGTTTTAAGCTCAATCCGATGGAAAGAATCCAGCAAAATTGTAACTCTTTATTCTGCTCAACTTGGAAAAATAAAAGTTATTGCAAGGGGTGCATATAAAAACAACAGTGCCTTTGCCGGAAAACTGGAATCGCTGCAACTAAGTGAGTTTATTATCTTGTCTAAAGAGAGCCGGTCTTTGCAAATCCTTAAAGAGGTTGAGCATTTCAATTCCTTTAATACTATCCGAATGGAGTTAAATAGGCTTCCTTATGGCTTAGCTATTCTGGAGTTAATTAACCAGGTTTTAGAAGACGGCTCTCCGGACGAGGTTTTCTTTGATTTTATTGTTGAAATGTTGCATGCGCTTGAAAACACAAAGTCTCCAGCAAATGTGCTTATTTATTTTTTACTTAAACTTTCTTCGTACATGGGTTTTAAGCCATCTTTGCAAGATTGCAGCGCTGGTGATCTTTCAAAATGTGCTGATAAAGTATTTCTATCTTTGGGAAACGGAAAGATATTTTGCCGGAATTGTCCTACCTCTTACCCCAACCCAATTCAACTTCAAAAAGAACAATTCTTTTTCTTAAAAAACTTACAAAATTTAAATCATCGCCGATTAGGAAAGTGGGAGTTTACCCGCTTCGATACGATGATCTTAATCCAACGGCTGATTAGTTATATTAATTTTCATTTTGAAAAAAATATTCATATCGAAGCTCTCCAATTATTATCGTAAATATTAATACAGCAATACCAATATCCTGATCTAAGTGGATTTGTTTGGTTATCGCAATTGAAATTTAGTAAATTCGGTGCCCTTTTAAATATAGGGCAGATTAATTTACAATCATTTTGATTTTTTGGGAGGAAAAGTGTGGCAAAGCCATCTTCGAATAAGGTAATGGATAAAATTGTTTCGCTGGCGAAAAGAAAAGGCTTTATTTTTCAAAGTAGTGAAATTTATGGCGGGATTAACTCTTGTTATGATTACGGTCCGCTTGGCATTGAACTTAAAAAAAATGTAAAAGATTTATGGTGGAAAAGCATGGTCTACGAGCGTGATGATATTGAAGGCGTTGATGCCAGTATTTTAATGCACCCACGTGTTTGGGAAGCATCAGGCCATGTTGACGGTTTTACCGATCCGCTTGTTGATTGTAAAAATTGTAAATCACGCTTTCGTGAAGATAAAATTGACACAACAAAACCATGTCCGGTTTGCGGAAACAGGGATACTTTCACAGATGCCCGTTCTTTTAACCTGATGTTTAAAACATTTATGGGCCCGCTGGAAGACTCAGCAAGTATTGTTTATCTTCGCCCCGAAACTGCACAAGGTATATTTACAAACTTTCACAATATTCGTGAAGCATCACGCCAGAGATTGCCATTTGGAATAGCCCAGATTGGTAAGGCTTTTCGAAATGAGATTACTCCCGGAAACTTTACTTTCAGGACACGTGAATTTGAACAAATGGAAATGCAATTTTTTGTAAAACCCGGTGACGATGAAAAGTGGTTTGAATACTGGATGGAAAAACGGTTGGAATGGTACAAACGCATCGGTCTCAATAAGGACAAACTTCGTTACCATGAACATGGTCCCAATGAACTCGCTCATTACGCAAAAAAGGCTTTTGATATAGAATATGAATTTCCTTTTGGCTGGCAGGAAATTGAGGGTATTCATAACCGTACTGATTTTGATTTAGGCAAACATGCTGAGTTTTCCAGCAAAAATATGAGTTACTTTGATGACCAGGTAAAAGAAAAATATATTCCTTATGTTATCGAAACATCTATCGGGTGTGACAGAACCGTTTTGACTACTTTGATCGATGCTTATGTTGAGGAAGAAGAACGTACTGTATTAAGATTTGCACCTGCAGTTGCACCGATTAAAGCAGCTGTTTTTCCTTTGGTAAAAAAGGATGGTATGCCGGAAATTGCTAAAAAGATTGTAGATGATTTGAGAGGCGAATATCGCGTTTTTTATGATGAAAGCGGTGCTATCGGCCGTCGCTACAGAAGACAAGACGAAGCAGGGACACCATTTTGTATAACAATTGATAATGATACGCTTGAAAAAAATTCCGTTACAATTCGTCACAGGGATAGTATGCAACAAATAACTGTGGCTGCCGGACAGGTAAAAAAATATCTGGCTGAACAGTTAGGTTTATAAGGAAAATGGCGGGGTATTCAGCTTTGGCAAATAAGAAATCTGAGAAATATAATAACTTGTTTGTAAAAATATTGAGCAAAGTTCTTTTGGCTCAAATTATTTTCCAAATAATATTTACAGGTTTATTATTTTTTGTTTCGCATGTGGATATTGGTACAATTCAGTACGTAAATATCAGCAGCTATATTCTCATTTTTATTCTTAGTCTTTTTTCACTCAAATACTCCATTGCAAACCGCCCGTTAGTAATGTTGTTCATTGTAATTTTTTTCTATCTGGCGGTTAATCCGATTGTTCTGTTATTTGGGACTTTCCTCCCATACAATCTTCAGATTGTTATCACTACAACATTGATGTTACTTATAACTTCGTATTTATTTTTTTATTCAATATCACCCAAAGCTGATGAAACTTTTACACACCTTCTTTATGCATTCTTGATCACAGCTACCATTATTCTTTTAACATACGCCAACCTTGATATATTTTTTGATTATACAACTTTGGATTATTCTCTTGAAAAGGATCAAAAAACATATTGGGATTTATACTCATCAGTACAACTTGGGTCATACTATGTTTACCTTGTAAATTTTTCGTTGTTATTATTTATATGGTTTATTTATAACCAAGGGCAATATATTCTCTCAGAATATTTAGCCTCTCTTATTGCAATCCATACTTTGATGATAGTTAATGAAATTTACCAGTTATATAATCATATGCATCTGTATGAAAATTACATTGAGGCACAATATTTTAATGCCGTAATAAACATTGGTTATATTTCAATTTGGATTATCCGTCTTCAATATCTATCAAGCCCGGAAAGCGAAAAAAACGAAAAGTACATTCAAAACTATGATTTATTAAAAGGCTTTGTCTCAAAACCGATTAACTCTTTTTGGCGAACTGTTCTAACCAAACTTGGCAAGCAAAGGTTGCTGGTTGGATCTGTGTTCCTTTTTCTAATAATCTGCATACCATCACTGTTCTTTGGTGAACTGGACTATTTAACCCGATTTAACATTATTCTGATGTTTCTATTTCTATTTGCCGTGATTATTTATGCCATTGTTTATACACAGCGAAAATGGTTTACACATATCGGTTTCTTAATAAAGCGTAAAGAAAAATAACGGATTGTTTTTATGGAAACTCGCTTATCTGATTTAATAGAAGATTTAAATGACGGTTTCTGTTCTATACGAATAGATGGTGATCTTATTTACGCCAACCAGAGTGCTAAGAAGTTGTTAAAAATTTCTGATGATTCTTCCATTAATATTTTTACAGATGTAATTAGAAATAAGGCATTAACCCAATCTATTAAAAGAGAAATTGAAAAAAGTAAAGGGTTAAAAGATATTGAATGTGATCTTTACGACTATGAAAACAAAAAATTCCCCGTTATCCTTACTGTAAATTCTATAAAAGATATTGATGATTCAATTGTTGGGATGGCTTTATTGTTTAAAGACATGTCGGCATTAAAGGAAATGCATAATCAGTTATTGCAAGCGCAAAAAATGGAAAGTATTGGTATGCTGGCTAGTGGGATTGCCCATGAGTTTAACAATCTACTTTCCGGCATATTGCCAAATGCTGAACTAATTAAAATGACAATTGAAGATGGTTCTGCAAACTTCTCGCGCGCTGATGCAATTCACAAATCAGCTCAAAGAGCCGGCAACATAGTTAAGCAACTATTAAGTTTTGCCAGGCACGACCACATTGATGATGATGTTTCACTGAACTTAAACAGAGCTGTTTCTGAAACCCTTGAAATAATGAGTAAGTTATTTGGAAAAGAAATAATTGTTAAAAATAAATTACCCATCAACCTGCCTCTAATAAAAATTGATCCTACGCGAATACAACAAATTATTATGAATTTAGCAATTAATGCGCGCGATGCTTTAGAAGGATCCGGAACAATTACCTTTTCAGCAAAACCTGTTACTATCGATATCCGTAATGGAAATGGGCTGTCGGCTGGCCAATATGTTATGCTGTCGGTTGAAGATAATGGCAAAGGTATTTCCAGAGAAAATATCGAAAAAATATTTGACCCATTTTTCACAACAAAAGAACCGGGGAAAGGAACCGGGCTCGGACTTTCAACAATTTATGGAATAATAAAAAATTTACAGGGTGATATAAAAGTGTTTTCTGATGAAAACAAAGGAACCCGGTTTGATCTGTATTTTCCGGAAAGCCATTCGAAAGAAACAAAAAATGAAAAAGTTGACGATATATCTACAAACAAAAAGAACAAAACTATCCTAATAGTTGATGATGAAAGGGTAATACGCGAAATGGCCAAAGACATGCTTTCATATATCGGCTATAAAACTATTTGTGAAAGTAGTGCTCTAAATGCTATTACTCGTTTCAAAAAAGAAAAGAATAAAATCGATTTAGTAATTATCGATCTAATCATGCCTAAAATGAACGGCGTTAATTGTTATCACGAAATAAGAAAAATCAGCAAAAATGTACCTGTAATAATTACTTCTGGAGTTGGTGAGGCGAATAAAAGATCTGATATGTTACAAATGGGCGCTGCAGAATATTTACAAAAACCTTACGATGTAAAAACATTTTCTGAAATATTTGATAAGATTTTTTCAGAAAACTAAGCAATATCTTCTAAAAAAAGGGCGCCATGAAATTAATCAGCACCCTTTTTTAGTTTTAATAATTTACTTATAAAATTCTTCTATTCCGTCTAAGATGTAATTCTTTTGTTCATCCGTCAGTTCAGGATAAACCGGAATTGCAATTGTAGAATCTGCTGCATTCTCAGCCACAGGAAAAGTTCCTTTTTCATATCCGAGATATGTGAAACATTCCTGGTTATTAAAAGTTACCGGATAGTAGATTTCACATCCCACATTCAATTCCCGTAAATGCTTTATTAAGCCATCACGGTTTTCACATTTTAGAATAAACTGATTGTAGATATGTCTATAACCATCGACAGAAAAAGGTGTGGTTATATACTTAGTAAGTCCTCTGTTTTCTATTTCCTGAATGTAATATTCTGCATTTTCTTGTCTCCCGGCTGTCCAGCTATCAAGATATTTTAATTTTATATCTAAAACGACCGCTTGCAATGAATCCAGTCTAAAATTACCACCGATAAGTTTATGATAATATTTTGGATACGCCCCATGGTTTTTCAGGTAATCCATTTTCTTAAACAATTCTTCATCCTTAGTTGTTACAAGTCCACCATCTCCAAATCCGCCCAAATTTTTACTTGGGAAAAAAGAAAAACAGCCAATATCTCCAAAAGTACCAGCGCGCTCACCTTTATCATTTTCAGATCCAATTGCCTGGGCAGCATCTTCAATAACATAAAGATTGTTTTTACGGGCAATATCCATAATAGCGTTCATATTTGCCAGCTGGCCATACAAATGGACCGGAATAATTACTTTGGTTTTTGGTGTTATTGCACTCTCAAGTTTTTGCGGATCGATGTTATATGTTTCCGGATCAATATCCACAAATACTGGTTTTGCCCCAATCCTTGAGACACATCCGGCTGTTGCAAAAAATGAATAAACCGGGACAATAACTTCATCACCGGGTTCAATATCCAACGCCATCAAAGCTAAAAGCAATGCATCTGTTCCTGAAGAAACACCCAGCGCAAATTTTGACTGACAATATTCTGCAATATTATTTTCGAACTCTTTTAAACGGGGTCCGCCAATAAAATATTGTGACTCCATAACCTCTTTAACTGCAGGTTCAATTTCCTTCCTCAAAGTATCGTATTGCGCTTTCAGGTCTAACAATGGAACATTATTAATAGTTGTTTTCATAAAACACAAACTCCATTCATTTTCTATTTAAAAGTAGCCTAATTTAAAACCCAGTCAAACAATATTCCATGATTTATTTATATTTTGGAATTAGCTATTGCATTTACAATTATGTTATTTATATTTGGATAGGTGTCTACCACTGAAAGGTTTATTATGATACGTTTAAGAATAGTTCTTTCTTTCATGCTTATTATCGCTTGGTCCTGTGAAAACAACAGTCCACTAAACAATGATTCACAAAAACCTGGTGATGTCTCCCTATCTATTGATATGACGCTTGCTCCGACAAAAGTTTCTGGACTAAAGGGTCTGCTTGAGCGTGATGGGTTTGAATCTATTTCGTTTGAATTTATAATTACAGATAACCAAGCCGTTGCAGAAGTTGAAAATATTGTTCATGGTGAATGGGAGCTGTCTGTCCATGCTGTTGATGAAGATGGAAATATTATTTACCAGGGATCAACCAAAGTAAATATTAATCCGGGTGAAGTGACTACAGTCCATTTGCACCTAGATACAACAACAGGAAATCTGAAAATTATTGTTACCTGGGGAGATTGGCCAACCAGGCCGGTAGCATATTATCCTTTTAACAGCAGCGCATCTGACAAAAGTGGAAACGAAAATCATGGTGAAGTGATTGGTGCAATATTGACGGAAGACCGTTTAGGAAAACCAAATAGTGCATACGCGTTTGATGGCTTTGACGACTATATCGATATAGGCAACAATCCTATTTTAAAACCTCAATTCCCAATAGCTGTTTCCACCTGGATAAATATTAAATCGTTTGAAGATCATAATCCAATTTTTACCAATAATTTTGACGACGGGGAATATTTTGGAATTTGGTTTTATGCTTTATCCACCAAACGAGTTTCACTAATGTTTGGGAATGGTGGCCCAGCAGGACCTTACAGCAGAAGAGGGTATTATACAAAAGATGAAGTATTAAAAACCAATGAGTGGATCCATGTAGTTGGTATTATGCGAAGCCCTGACGATATGGATATTTATATCGACGGCAATAAAGCAGAACTTATAGAATCTACCGGATTAAGTGATTCAACATCGCTGGTTTATAATAACAACCCTGCTTCAATAGGCAGAGGTGATGGCACCATCACTGTAGGTAATACTAACTATTTCCATGGTAAAATTGACGAATTGTATATTTTTAATACAACACTATCTCAAAACATGATTGATAAATTATTAAATTCAAATAATTAACAGGGGAAAAAATGTATAGACTTCTAATAAGTTTTATAACTGTTTTTTTTCTGGTTTCATGTGAGAATCAGAATCCAGTAGATAATGATTCATCAAACTCAAAAGGTGAGCTTTCTTTTTCAATTGATATGACCCAAGCCCCGAATGAAGTGGTTAAACTGCGAGGGGCATTATCCCGCTCAGATCACGATACAATATTTTTTGATTTTGAAATGAATGACAGTGCAGCTGTTGCAAAAGTTGACGATTTAATTGCCGGTATATGGCTCCTTTCAGTGGAGGCACTTAATGAAGAGAATCAGATAATTTACAATGGCAGCACTGAAGTATCTGTTCTATCTAGTCAAACAACTACAGTTTATCTACACCTTGAACCAACTACTGGAACCCTAAAGGTTATAGTAACATGGGGAGACAAAGATTTAAAACAACAAATTTTATTTGTCGGTCAGCATCATACTGCGCAAACAATATACGATGAATGGCGGGTTTTAAGTATGTACATTGATGGGACTGGATTTAAAGAAATTACTGCTGGCACATATCCTATATGGACGACAGATAGAAGTTTTTTTATTTTCAGGTACGATATAAATAGTATTGCCCGTTTCGATTTTGTAGCTAATAAAGCAGAAATAATCGGATCTACTCCAAATCATGTAAACTTCTTTCGATATATGGAGTCTACGAATCGGATAGTTTGTGACTACAAAAAAGATAATGGATACTGGGATATTGGTCATATGAATATTGATGGCTCCGATTTTCAAAAAATTGTTGAAGATGAGTCAACAAAAAAAAGACCTGTACCAAAACCGTTTTCCGATTGGATTTATTATTCTGGGAACATAACAGGAAATTTTCAAATATATAAGGTAAAAATCGATGGTACGATGAATGAACAAGTTACGTTTGGATTAACAAATGCATCTTTTCCTTCTTTTAATAAAGATGGTTCTAAACTTCTTTTCTCCGAGAAACTGGAAAATGAATATGCTTTAAAAATCATCGATTTAGATTCAAACTCAATTACAACGTTTGATTTTAGCAGCATCGGTGAAGCCATTTACCCAATATTTTCTGAAGATGACAATTATATCATCTATGTTCAAGTTGTGGGACCTACATATTTTGATCGCGAGGTTTTTCGAATGAAAAGTGATGGAACAGAAAAAACCCAAATCACCTTTACAGATCAGTTCAAAGATTACGTAAGACCAGTTAGCTGGTAATCTTTGTTATTTGTTAAAAAGCCTTTTAAGCTTCAAAAGAAATGAATTATATTTTGTTATTTTAAAATAGGGTGTTTGGATGGCTCCGAATGCCCTAAAGTTTTTCTCTATTGACTCATGCATGCTTCCTTCAAAATTAAATATTTTATCATGCTCAATTGCATATTTAATTCCCTTCCAAATTAACATTGATGCCGCACCACTTTTTCTAAAATCCGGATTACTTCCGCCTATTAGATAGTAAATCATATTATTATCCCAAATTAAATATACACCTGCATGAATAAAACCTTTAGTATCCTTTGCCAACAAAACCATTTTACTTTTGTGTTGATCAAGTATATCGTCGAGTTTTTTTAGAAATGAATAACTATATGGGGTGGGCATATTTTGGCGTTTGAAAGTTTGTATGATTAGATTGTAGAAATCATCAATGTCATCTGGAACATAAATTTTTAAAAGCTTTGAGGCTTTATTAATTTCCCATCTTGTTTTATCTTGAAATTCTTTAAACACATCTTCCTTTTTAGCTGTGTCAATAGTATATGTATACCGTGTAGTTTGCTGAAATTTTTTCCAATAAAAAGGCAACCAATTTTTAAATGACGGATAAAAACTTTGATTATATTTGTCAAATTTTGGGAGTTGCTTAATCAGTTCAATATATGTTTTCTTTTCATAGCTCAAACGCTTTGTATAGTTCTGATTTGGTTGAAAAACAACCCAAGGACCGAGGTAAGGAGTTAATTTGGGCATCCCGATGAAAGTAAACAAGCCCTTCTTTTTTAGCATATATGGCATTGCTGCAATTACTTTTCCACCTTTTTCCACAAGAACACAATCCCATTTATTATTTTCACAAACCGCATCCAACCACCATGGATTCATAAAAATTGGGACCTCATTTTCCAGACAAAATTTTTGATAACGTTCCTTTTTAGTTGCCATAATTTACCCAGTCCAATTTGCCAATTTCCTCATTTAGCCTGGAGGAAAGTTCAGTAACTTCTGTACTTTTCCTCGGTTCAATTTCCATTTGTTTGTAATCAGTTTTAAAATTTACAGCCCCCAAAGTTTCCTTTATATTTATGACTGTTTTCTTAAACCCGTCTGATAAACACTCATCATATTGTAAAAATGAAATGTTCTTTTCAGGAAACAAAGATAAATCTTCCATAATTTGCTTTTCAATATAATAAATCTGTTTTACTACAAGCTCCGGTTCATCTAGGGCAAGTAGATCTTTGTAGTTTTTTGGCTTTACAGACCACCACTCCCCTTTTTTAACTGCCAAAGATTGGCGTGCCTTATAAATTGATTTCGCATTATCCAAAGGATTCCGTTTTAAAAAAACAATTTTTGCCTGTGGATATAATTTTGCTACTATTTTTAACCTTTGGCTTAAAACAAGATTTTTAATTATCAATGGCTTTCGATATTTAGCCATCAAAGGATCCAAATTATTTTTAATTTTTTCTGATTTTAGCGTTTCAATCTCTTCATTTGTAAGAAAATGATCTTTCCCTGGCAACATCCTCCTCCAAAATGGACCAGCTTCACTTGGCGCATGTAAGCCCCAATCCATTGTACTTCCATGAATAGAACGATAGCAGTTATGAGGTCCGCTTTTAAATTTTTTATTGCTAAGCCACATACCAAAAAGAAGGTTTCTATTAAAAAGGTGTGCCAGATTATCAAAGTACAGAACATCCAAATAGTTTGTTAAAACCTGATACAAAATTGTAGAACCACTTCTTGGAACTCCAACTATAAACAGTATCTTTTTTTCATCATTAATAATAGGTTTGGATAAAAAATAGTCCGCACCTTTTAATGCAAAAGCTGAATATTTTGCAATTTTTGATAATAAATCAATCTTAAAGTTTTTCATTTTTCCAAAAATTTTATAAAACGGACTAAATTTAACTTGTGGATTGTCCGTCGATCTGGTTTAGTAAAATCACTAAAATATAGACTTAATTTTAACATTCTAATCAACTCAAGCAGACAATACCTTTTAAACTTAATATCCCTCATCCAGTAAAGCTTAGGGACTTTTTTTATATTAATTTTAATATCAGGGAAAAGTGTTTCAATATACTTTCTATATAAGGATTGATTCTGTCTGTACTTTTTGGGCAATGCCAAAAAAAACTCAGCTAACTCTTTATCCCATAAAGGCAGGTGCCACTTTAAATCAAAAAATTCATAGGCGCGAATTGAGTTAACTAGAAATTTCGCCATTCGCTCTTTCCATATCCAATTTTCATAAACAGTACCATAATCTATTCTTTTCGATTTTGGTATTAAAGATAGAATCTTATTTTTAAATACATTTTTCTCTTCCTTTGTAAGTTTAAAAATTGAATATTGAAGTCTGATTATTTCATCAGCCATATCTTCTGGAGCTGGATTTTGCTTATTTGTAATGATGTTTTCCAAATGGCGGCCGGATATAAAGTCCCCACAATGCCCAGATATAACTACACTGTTTTGCGGAATTTTATTTTCCTCCAATAGGTAGTTTAGTGCCTGAAAATCCTGGATATGTGGAATCGAAACATAGTTGAATGCATAGCTATCATAGTCTTTTGATAGCTGTGATTGATATAACTGACGACTACCCTTTGAATAATTAACAAAATGAATTGGAAAGCCAAGTTTTCCTGCAATATAATGGGCTTTTATAACATCATCATCGTTTTTTGCGCCATAAGTAAAACAAATAACATCTTTGATTCCCATAATCTTACACATAAAAGCAAGGATGCGAGAATCATATCCACCACTTAAGGAGATAACGATTGTTTTGTCAGCATAAAGTGTTTGCAGACGAGTAAATGTATTAACAAAAACAGAATTAAGTTTTTTTAAGTATTCCCCTTCGCTAAACTCCTCTTCGGTCATGTGAATATGATCATAATAAACTTTGCGCTGAATCCTCTCCGAATTGATTATGGTAATTTCTCCAGCCTGTGCCTGATACAATCCATTAATTAACGTATCTTTATCTGTTACATAACCTGTCGAGAAAAACTCTCGAGAAGCTGATTTATTTATTTGATATTCTTTAAAGTTAGATACTAAATTTTCCGCCATATCGGAAACTACATTCAACTCCGGCGAATAAAAAAGAGGAAATGAACGAATGTGATCCA
The DNA here is from genome assembly GCA_013112635.1 of Calditrichota bacterium. NCBI lineage: Bacteria > Pseudomonadati > Calditrichota > Calditrichota bacterium. The sequence continues at coordinate 700,677 of JABFGF010000002.1, forward strand.
CAGCTACTAATGTTTCCTTTTCCAGTTTTAAGACAATCGCAAAAAAGCCGTTACACTCGCAAACCTTTCGATGAAAATCTTCGCTCGATTCTGTATCCTCAAAATAGGAAACCCACGCATCATTTATAATAAGCTCATTCCCAACAAAGGCATATCCCTTAGCATGCAGATTTTCTGAATGAAACCAATCAAAACCCTTGTTATTTTTAAGTTCAATTTTCATTTAATTTTTTTCTTGTTAGGAAGTAAACAATTATTATAAATATGATATTAAATATTACACCAATACCACTAAAAAGAAGGAGTGATATATAGGCATCATTAAAAATGGCATATCCAATGTACAAACCCACAAACCGAAAAATTACCAGGAAAAAATTATAAATAAGCAGGAAATGTTGTTTGTTTAATATTGCAGGTATTGTGTTCATTGGTGTATTAATAAATAACATGAACAACCATGGCAATATTATTTGGATATATTCTCCGGAGGTTGTCCAATTTTCACCAAAAACAATTGTAAATAATGGCGGGATTAGAAAAAAGAGTGCGAGAAATGGTGCAATAACAATTTTAATAAGGCTCAGATAGCTTTTTCTAATAATTGGCCATAGGCGTTTATTTTCATTGTGAAATTCTGTTATCTTTTGAAAATAGACATCTTTGATTGACTGGCTGACGAGATTTAATGGCATTATAATCAACCGATACCCAAAAGCATAGAAACCGGCAATAACCGTATCATAGAATGACAATAACAAAAATACGGGCAACTGAACTGAGAGAGTATTTAAAAACCCGTTTGCTACGCTAAAGTAAGGAAAGAACTTATATCTTCTTAGTAAAACTCTTATACGTTTGAAGTTATAATTTTCACGTTTAAGAAGCTCCCTAAATTGCTTGATGGTAAAGTAAGAAAAATTTTGCAACAGCCCACTAATCTTACCTCCTATTAAACCAAGGCTGCCCGGATTCCAAAGCAAACCAGCAGTAAGTGTAACGGTAGATGCCATTAATGTTTGGTACACTTTGCTTTTAGCAACTATTTTGAAATTCTTCTTCCGGTTTTGAAAATAGATACTACTCTGAATAAAGTTCTTTAAAAAAATAGAGATCGAAACGAGGTATAGCCAATAAGCAGATCCTGATAAATTAAAAATTTCAAGAATCTGATTGTAAAACAGTGAGATGATTATTAAGACAATCATCGAAAATATAAATGATAATGAAACCGTTGAAACAACTAATTGCCTGGCCTGTTGCTCCCTTTTTGGTAACATAATAGCTACATCATAACGTAAACAGGCTATAATAGTTAAAACCGTATAGGTACTTACAAACAGGGACTGCTCGCCAAAATCTGCCGGGAGATAAATGCGCGATAAAATGGGGCTGATTAAAAGCGGAATGGCCTGTGCAAGGGTGGAGCCGGAAAAAAGAACGGCCACATTCCTAAAAAATTCTGTTTTTGTAAATTTTTTTATTTGTGAAATATTCATTGATTTTTCAATTAAGAAATATGTTTGCTGGTAAAACTGAAAAGGGATCTGATCCTTTTATATCCTGCAAAATTTCTTCATAAAGTTTTGTGAGTCCCGGATAAATTGTCTCATCAAAAAAACTATTATGCCATAGAAGTACAAATAATCCATTATATTTTTTGCAGGTCGCAATCATTTCTTTAAATGCGTTTTGGACCTGCTGATTTGATAATCCTAAGTATTGAAAAAAAGAGACGTCCATTGCATTCAAGGGTAGTTCCCAAATATTCATCATGCGATCATTTTCCAAATCATATGGATGGAAGGGAAGACAATATGAGTTACGCCAACCATAACTTTCTGCAAAACCCCAACTGCTGTCATACTTAACATCCAGTTTCTCAAGAATTTGCAATGTTTCAGGATATTTAAAACTTAACCAATGTTGGCGTGAGGCCAAAATTTCTGCACCACTCAATTCTTTAACCTGGTCTAAATTTTCCTGCATAATACCTTTATTGTCTCTGGAGTTAAATGTGCCGTGCAGAGCAATTTCGTCGCCGTTTTTTTGAAATAATCTTGCTAATTTCTGAATTCTTGGTTCATCAAAAGAATAATATGCATCGATCTGTTTATGACCTTGTGGTAAAAAAAACCAGATCGAATTAAATCCCAGTCTTTTTTCCAGTGACTTCATCCAATCAAAATTCCAATAGGGATTCTCTCCTGATTTAAATTTTGATAAAGCCTCAAGAAGATAACTCCAGTATTTAGTAAATCCGCTACGAATTAGCATTTTTAAGCGACGTTTTATTTCCATAAATGTCCACTTATCAACACGGTCAACGTCGTGGGTTAGCAAAAGTCCAAACTTATTCTCTGGCCAGAATGATTTCTTTTTAAAACTAATTTTATGACGCTCACAAAATTCATGAACCGCATTTATAATTATTTCAAAATAAACATTTACCAACGGATTGGCGGCAATGTTTAACTCTTTTTGGATGCTTTCACTATAAGTAAACCGGCCAAGATGATCTCCTTTATATGGTAAAAACTCTTGATAGCCCGATAACAAATAAAATGCTGATTTCAACAGATCATGCTTAAAAATCAGATTTCCATTAGTGTCAAAAGTATAAAATACTTTTTCATCAGAAATTGGAAATAAAACGGCTGTTTCCTCGATAAAAAAAGTTTTTGCTATCGGCTGATCTGAGAGCGGGAAAACAATCAATGGACCATTATTCTTTTTAGGCACATCCTCAAAACAAAGAAAGTTAGTAAAACTCTCAACCTCAAAATGATGCTGCAAATGAAAAAGAACATAATCTATTTTATTTTGATTTAATCGTTCCTTCATGACGCCACCAATCGTGCATAGGCTTCGATCATATCTTTTACAGTCTGATCCCAAAAAATATTTTGAGTTTCGATAAGTTGCTTGCTTTTTTGCTCAATGGATTTTGAATTCTGCCCATAATTTTCCGCCAAGCCAATAAGGCAATCCGCAAATGCATTTTTATCTTCGCTGTCAATGGCAAAACCAATTTGGTTATCAACAACAAAATCATGCATCATTTTTGCCTGGCTTGTAATGATTGGTTTGTGCATTGCCAGGTACTGATAAATTTTGGTGGCGATTGTTTTGTTGATTTCATCGCGAGTGGCATGTGGTGTAAAAACGCACACTTTCGCAGCAGCGATATAGGATGGCAATTGTTCAACATCCAACCAACCGATATATTCCAGCAGGTGCTCAACCCCTTTTTCTTTGGCTATATCGATCGCGTTAAACCTATTGCTAAACCTTCCGGCTACTAAAAATTTTATATTCGGGATATGTTTTTCCAATTTTGATAATGCATCAATTACAACATCAAGGCCCCGCAAAATATCCATTGCCCCGGCATAAAAAATCACAAAATCATTTTTATACTTTTCAACAATTGCGGGATCAACGTTTTCCTTCCTAAAAATTGTTCGGGTCGGCGTGTTTGGGACAGTGATTAATTTTTGAGGATCGATTCCTACTTCTGTTATATAGTTTTCTTTAAGCGGATCGGTAACGGTTATTACAAGGTCAGCTTTTTTCAAGTTTTGTTTTTCGTACTTTTTCCAATTGCCAAGTGCCTTAATTATTTTCCCGGGAATGGAATTATAATGCGCTGTCTTTACAATCCAATCGCTCCAATATTCATGTTGATCACAAACAACCTTGCAACCGTATTTTAGCGCCATCTGATGAACTATATCGGTCATGGGTAAGTCATGAATATGAATTATGTCAAGATTGTTATCCTTAACAAAATTTTCAATATGCTGTTTCCAGACATATTTATAAATTGGAAACGCAAGATAAGTTGGGCTTAATTTTTTGTATAATGTCCGGTTTATTGGAAAACGAGTAATTTTAATACCTTTGTAGTTTTCTTTTGTAGGTCGGTCCTGCCAGGTGAAACACAACATGTGGACTTCATAACCCTCTGCTATCAAGCTAAGCGCTTCTTTTTCCGGGCGGTCGTCAGGGGGAAAATCCCGCTCGAGGATCATACCAACTTTTACTTTATCTTTATTCATTTTTATCAAAAAGAGTTAATACCGGTTCATTTTCAAAGTTTTGTTTAAGCTTGTCATATTCTTCCGGGTTCAATACTAAAACATTAATTTTTCTGCTGATCAGCTTTTCCGTTTTTTTCTGCACCCGCTCTAACTCTTTCGTATTCAGACTTCGTCCAATCAAGATCAAATCTATTAAACCACTGTCTTTGCCAACAGCATAATCCCCACGGATAAAAGCCAGATCAATCTTCCCAAGCTTGTTAATAATATTGCTGATAACTTTATCAATTCCGGTAGATTTAAGTACAATACTGCGGATTTCTTCAAATAGCGGATGAGTTATATTGGCGTTATAAATTTTATTTCGGCCTTCGCTTTTAGAGCTGAGGATTTGTGCTTCTGTCAATTTATTAAGCTCTACGCGAATGCTGTTGGTCGACTCGCCAAACTCGTTTGCAAGCTGACGCAGATAACCCTTAGTTTTGGGATTAAGAAAAAACTTAAGTAAAATCCGGATGCGTGTACGAGAAGTTATGAGTGTATTTAACATTTTGGGTTTTGAGTAATTATTTTACTCAAAATAAGAACAGATTTGATGAAGGTCAATAATACTTTGGCTTAGCCTAACCTAAGGATTCAACAAATGTGAGATAAGATTTATAACGCATTTCAGCTATTTCTCCACTTTCAACAGCATTCTTTACAGCACACTTGTGTTCTGTTAAATGCAGGCAATCATTAAATTTGCATTCTTCTGCAAAGTCATTAAATTCCGAAAAATAGAAACGCGCCTCATCTTTGTGGATGTCAATAAAGTCCACTTTTTTCATTCCAGGCAAATCTACAAGTTCTGTATTGTCATCTAGTTTAAACTTAGTAACTTGGGTAGTGGTGTGAGTTCCTTTGTTACTGTAATCCGAGATATCGCCCACATCAATTTCCAGATTAGGTTCAATGGCATTTAGCAAGCTGCTTTTTCCCACTCCGGAATGACCGGCCAATGCAGATTTTTTATTACGCACTAGTTTTTCCAACGCGCTAATACCCAATCCCGTCTTTGCAGAAGTAACAAGAACCGTGTAGCCTATTTTCTCATATACGCCAACCATTTCTTCTATTTCAGTTGCATCTTCAACAAGGTCAGCTTTATTAAGGCAGATGACAGCATCAATTTCTTCGATCTCTGCCATAACAAGCAGACGGTCAATTAAACCAGGTTTTAAAGGTGGGGAAACAAAAGAACCAACAATTAGTAATTGGTCTATATTACGGCACAGGCGCCGAACGAGCGGCAGGTGCTTTTCTACAAATTTGGGGAGTTCTCTATTGTGGATTAATTCATTTTTTTCTTTACGGCTGTGCTTTTCACGCACAAAATAGTCAATTCGTTGCTGCTGCCTTTTAGTGAGCTTTTTCATAAATCAGGAAAGGCTGCTTTTATCCATAAAAGTATATATCAGTTTCTTTTCTTCAGGTTTAACTTTAGAAATTTTTAAAGCAGATAAAAGTCTCTCTTCAACAGAATCAACAACTTCTGCTTTGTCTGTAAAAATTGTCATCACCGTTTCACCTTTGGTAACATCATCCCCAATTTTCTTGGATAAAACTATCCCGGCCTTAGGATCAATTTCATCATCCCATTGAAAACGTCCGGCGCCAAGTGAAACGGATGCTAATCCAACCTCGAGAGAATTAACTTCACTCACAAAACCTGATGATTGTGCATTAATTGATCGTGTATATTTTGCCTTAGGATAATTTTCCGGTTGGTTTACTGTTTCGATACATCCTTCCTGTCGACCAACTATCTCAAGAAATTTATCCCACGCTTTTCCTGATTGGATCATTTGTTGAGAAACAGCAATTCCTTCTTCTAGTGAATTCGCATTACCACCAAGCCAAATCATTGCCCCGCACAGGTTATGTGTTAATTCCATCAAATCATCCGGGCCATTTCCTTTTAAACAATCAATGCATTCTTTTATTTCCAGCCAATTCCCAACGGTAAAACCAAGGGGCTGATCCATATTGGTAATAAAAGCTACCGTTTGCTTTCCACCCTTTTCACCAATACCAATCAAATTTTTTGCCAGTTCTACAGATTTATCATAATCTTGCATAAAAGCACCGTGGCCTGTTTTTACATCAAGAACCAAAGCATCTATTCCTTCGGCCAGCTTCTTGCTCATAATAGAACCACATATTAAGGGAATCGATTGAACTGTAGCCGTAACATCGCGTAAGGCATAAAGTTTTTTATCAGCAGGGGCAATCGTTTCGGTTTGCCCTATAAGGCAAACACCAACTTCATTAATTATTTCTTCGTATTCGCTCGTATTATAATCAATCCTAAAACCTGGTATACTTTGTAATTTATCCAGCGTACCACCTGTGTGCCCTAATCCGCGTCCGGAAATCATTGGAACCGGAACTCCGGCTGCCGCAACAATTGGTGCAAGAATAATAGAAACTTTATCTCCTACACCACCCGTGCTGTGTTTGTCAACTTTAATACCGGCAACTTTGGAAAGATTTACAACCTCACCGGAGTGCAACATTGCCTGGGTTAAAAAATGCATTTCATCTGTGGTCATTCCATTCAGGAAAATAGCCATTAACAAAGAGCTAACCTGATATGCGGGTATGGTTTCATCTGTAAAACCATTAACCATGAAATTAATTTGGTCTTTGGAAAGCTCTTTTCCATCACGCTTATCAGTAATTATTTCGTATGCAGTCATAATCTAGGTTTAATAATCCCCTTTTGCGGCTTTTCCGTTTGATACAATCGCCACGCTGGCACTTGCTCCAATTCGTGTAGCGCCGGCTTCCACCATTTTGCATGCTTCATCATAACTTCGCACACCACCACTAGCTTTTACACCCATCGCATGTCCAACGACTTTACGCATCAGGGCTACATCTGTAACAGTTGCCCCACCTGTACTAAACCCGGTAGAAGTTTTTACAAAATCTGCACCGGCTCTTTTGGAAATTGTACAAGCAGTTACTTTTTCCTCATCTGTCAAAAGGCATGTTTCCAAAATTACCTTAACAATTTTACGTCCCGCAGCGCGTACAACAGATCGGATATCATGCTCAACCAAAGATAAATCTCCAGATTTTAAAGCACCCACGTTTATCACCATATCCACTTCTTGCGCACCCTGGCTAATAACCTGGCGCGTTTCAGTTGATTTAACTTCTGGTAATGTTGCGCCTAATGGAAAACCAATTACGGTGCATACTTTTACATCTGTGTTGCGCAATAATTTATGAGAAAGGTTAACCCAAGTCGGATTAACACAAACTGATGCAAATGTGTGTTCCTTTGCTTCACCACATATAAATTCAATCTCCTCGCGTGTAACATCAGGTTTCAACAAGGTGTGATCTATCCAACGTGCCATTTCATACTTTGGCGGGCAAGATGGAGCAACCACTCCAACACGACTTGCGCCAAACGAAACCAAATCGTTTGCAGCATCATAACTGAAAGGTCTTAAATGGTTTTTAGAGCAGGTTGGACACTCGGTTATGCTGGAGTCTGCTATAACCTGGCTTATAATATTGTCAATAATATCGGTTGTAATTGTAGACATGGCTTTCCCTAAATTTTATATTTAAATCAAATCTTAAAAATGTCTCTTTTAAAAATAACTTATCGTATTATCTTAAACTCACTTGCTATCTGCAATCTCAACATCGTCAATAATTCCAAGAATAAGTGCCTGGACGGGTATTTCCTTATCCTGTAAAACAATCTGAGCAGAACCGCCTTCTTTCATTACAAGAACCCGGTCTCCTTTCCCCGCATCAACGGTATCCAAAGCCAGGTAATCTTTTCCTTCAGCGTTACCATCAAGATCAAGCGGCTGAACAATCATTATTTTTTTTCCAATAAAATGATCGTTTTTTACGGTTGATGTTACATTTCCAATTACTTCACAAATTTGCATAAATTATATTTCTACATTAATGCTTTTACTTCGCCCATAAAACGATCGGCCAGGTCTTGTGCCTGTTTTTCATCCGGCGCTTCAGTCATTACACGAACTATTGGTTCAGTATTCGATTTTCTGAGGTGAACCCACTTATTACCGAAATCAATTTTTACACCATCCAGCAAATTAATCTGCTCATCTTTGTAGGTATCTGCAAAGCTGGCTAAAACTTTATCCGGGTCCATACCTTCAATACTTACTTTCTCTTTTACCATTTTATATTGCGGTAAAGATAAAAACAAATCATGCATTGTCCCATCGAACTCTGCCAGATATTGCAAGCTCATAGCAACCGCCAGAGGAGCGTCGCGTCCTAAATGAAGCTCTGGTAAAATAACTCCGCCATTTCCTTCACCACCGATAACCGCTTCTATTTCCAACATTTTCATTGCAACATTAATTTCTCCAACTTTGCTGCGTACAAACATACAATTATGATAATTGGCTATATCTTCGGATGCTCGTGATGTAGACATATTTACAGCAACGCGGCCCATTTTTTGTGAAAGTACCAGTTTAACCGCCAGTGCCAAGGTGTACTCTTCTCCGATTGGCATTCCTGTATTGTCAACAATTGCGCAACGGTCAACATCCGGATCAACAGCAAAACCAACATCTGCTTTTTCTTTAACAACTGTTTCTCTTAGATCGGTTAAGTTTTCCGGTAAAGGCTCCGGCGTATGGGCAAATTTTCCGTTTGACTCGCCATGTATTACCTTTACTTCGCAACCAAGCTCTTCCAAAAGTTGCGGTACAATCAAACCGCCGGCGCCGTTTACACAATCTAAAACTACTTTAAATTTTTTATTACGAATTTTCTCTGCATCAATATAATCAAGTTTTAAAATTTCTTCATTGTGACGTTTATTCGCATCTGCATCTATCTCTTCCGACCCAAGCCCTGACCATTCCTTCAATTCATATTCATGATTATCACCCATGGCATAAACTTTAGCCGCATCTTCCGGGTTTAAAAACCGGGCATTATGATCCATAAATTTTAAACCGTTCCACTGGATTGGATTATGGCTGGCAGTGATGGCAATGCCACCTGAAGCTTTATGATGTTCAATCGCCATCTGGACAGTAGGAGTTGGGACTATCCCAATGTCAATTACCCGACAGCCGGCAGCAACCAGACAACCCTTTACGATATTTGAAACAAATGGACCGGAAACCCGCGAATCACGACCAACAATAACAGTGCCGCCCTTAATAAATGTACCAAAAGCAAGCGTATATTTTTCAATTACACCAGGAGTAAGAGTAGAACCCACTTCTCCGCGAACACCCGAAACAGAAACCATTAACCTTGACAAATTATTCTCCAAAAATGTGAATTAATACAAAAAATTTCAAGGAGGAAAATATACCCTTGTAGTCTCCTAAATTCAAGCTAATTGGCGATTTATTCAATCTTGGTTTATTAGGAAATAAATTTTGATAAATCCACATTTTAATAATATGTGAACTTTTCGTGAGCAATTATTCTTATAATCGCACACGAATTTTGAGAACTAAAGAAGGATTGAAATGAAAAAAATATGTACTCTGCTTTTGATTTTAACAATAACTCTTTCATGCAGTAATTCAACAGAACCTGATGGTAATGGAGGTCTGATTAGTGATCGGCCTGAGGCAACAAATTTTACATTGACAACAGTGAATAACGAAACTCTTTCTCTCTCCGATTTCCAGGGAAAAGTTGTTTATTTATTTTTTCTGGGTTATTCCTGCCCGCTCTGTAAAGCAAATGCACCAGGCACAATTGCGATTGACAATAAATATGATGACTCGGAAGTTCAAATAATTGGACTGGATGTTTGGGATGGTTCGGGATCGCAAGTTTTGGATTTTATTGGGTCCACCGGAGTTAACTACCCTATTTTAAAAAATGCCAGTGCTCTGCAAAGTGAATACAATGTTAGTTATGATTATTCTGTTTTGGTTGATAAGCAAGGCCGGGTGGCTTATAAAAAAGAGGGTGTAAAATCAAGCGAGATAAGTTCAAATATCGATGCGTTATTAGAAGAAGAATAAAAGTGCTGTTCGTTCAAAACTGGGAGTTAAAATTGAAAAAAATACTGTTCATTCTATTGATTGGTCATACGGTTCTATTTGCCGGTTCACAAATCAACAACTTTAAATTGAAAGATTTAAATAACCGTTCTAAATCTTTTTCTGATTTGCGTGGTGAAAACTTAACAATTATTGACTTTTGGGCAACATGGTGCAAACCTTGCATTCAAGCCATCCCAAAGCTTAATAAAATTTATGATGAGTATAAGGAGCAAGGGGTAGAAATTGTCGGGATCAATGCCGATAGTCCACGAAATAGTGCAAAAGTTAAACCATTTGCAAAAACTCTTAAAATACAATACCCCATATTGAGAGATCCTAACAATGAAGTTACAACAGAGTTAAATGTAACAGCTTTCCCAACCCTGTACATTGTTAATTCAAAAAATGAAATTGTTTATACACATATCGGGTTTCGCCCGGGAGATGAAAAACTACTAATCGAGGAAATTGAGAAACTTCTTGGAAAATAAAATGAACCGGATTGTATTATTATTACTTCTGCCACTATTATCAATATTTGTATCGAAATCATTTGCACAATTTAGTGGATCAAACTTGCTTAACTTTCAGCTGGGAAACCAAGCCAGATTAATTCCAACAAATAAAACTAATGTTTATAATCAATTAAATTTGCGCTACAGGCAAGACCAGATGGTTTTTGGCTTGAGGGCCGAAACGTACAAAACCAGCCATGAAGATGAATATAATTCAATCTCTCAGAAATATTTAAGATATACCAAAGGCGACTTGCGTGTCCAGATTGGTAGTTTTTATGAAACCCTTGGCCGGGGATTGCTATTAAGGACATATGAAATACCAGGAAGCATTCATGAAAGCTCCGGCCAGCGCTATGGTTTATATAAAGATATTGAAGGCATATCAATCCGTTTCGATAATGATTATATTTCAACAAAAATGCTTTATGGGAAACCACTGGATAATTCCATTTCACCTTCATCGAAGACAAAAAGAAGGGAAGTCTTAGCACAAGGAGGGGAATTAAATCTGCATATTAATGATTTTATTACTCCTGGAGTTTTATACCTGCGAAGTGATTACGAAGATAATTCCAATATTGTATTAAATGAATATGCAGGAACAAACATGGACTTTCAATTTGACAATTGGCAATTATACTCGGAGTATACACAAGAATTTGGTTCAGGAAATGATATCATTGGATTAGGTAAAAATTCAGCCCATGCCTTCTACATTTCTGGAAATGCAAGTTTTGAAAATTTAAGTTTTAGCCTTGAGTATAAAGATTACAATGATTTTATACTTAATTTTAATGATCCACCATCACTGGCCAAAGAACACTCATTTAGTTTGGCCAACCGGGCCACGCATACTACAAACTTATCAAATGAAAATGGCTGGCAAGCAGAGGTGTTAATCGATTTAGATGATTTTAACACTATCACCCTAAACCATGCCCGTGCTGTTATTGATTTGTTTGGAAAAGAAAGTGTTTTTGAAGAATACTATATAGATTTGAATTATTATTTTAATGATCGAACCTTGATAAAAGCTTTTACCGATTACTCGATGGATGAATCGGAAAACCAATTTAACAGATATACAGCAGGTGTTTTATTTGAAAATCAAATATCCGGGATGTGGAGTGTTTCAAATGAATTACAGTATCAGCAGTTCGATGTGGATTTACCCTATAATAATTTATTTGGAGACTTAGATCATAGTGTCAAGACTTTTGTTGTTAATTCGTTTATCAGTCAGTCGAGACATTTTTCAATAGGAGCATCCCTCGAAATATCGAATGATCCACAAGAAACGGATCGTTTAATTGGTGGCAAAAAGGTTTTTGTTAGTTGGCCATCCCTAAATGCATCATATCAATATGATCAGGATAATGATATAACCCTGTTCTACGGCAAAAGACGCGGCGGCAATACCTGTACTGGAGGTATTTGCTTCGAGGTTGTGTCTTTTGAAGGTTTAGAACTTAGTCTTAGAAGTCGTTTTTAAAAGGAGACTCAATATGAAATATTTTTCTATTATAATTGTATTAACATGCATGGCATTTTCATTTTTAAGTGCTCAGGTCGTTGGTTCGGAAGCGCAGGAATTTACTCTGGAAAAATTAGGCGGGGGCAATATATCATTAAGCGATTATTCCGGAAAAGTGGTTTACATATTTTGGTTTGGTAATAGCTGTCCAAATTGTATAAATCCAAACGGGCCTGAGTCCCAAACAAAAGTCGCTGATAATTATACAACAGATAATTTCCAGGCTTTGGGCATTGATACATGGACAAACCCACCGAGCACACAATCAACAGTCGCCGCTTTCCAATCAACAACAAGTATTACTTATCCCTTGTTATTGAAGGGTAACAATGTAGCAAGCCAATATGGTGTTACCTATGACCGTAGTATGGTAATAGATCAGGGGGGAATAATAAGGTACTATAGAGGATCAGTTGGAAGCAGCCATGATTGGGTTGAAATTAACAAAGTAATTACTGACTTGTTAAGTGCAACTGCAATTGAAGACAAAACTTCTCCGGCAATCGATTTTGCATTAAAGCCAAATTATCCAAACCCTTTTAATCCTGAAACACGAATTCCTTTTTCAATAAATAAAACTCAAAATATTAAACTTCAAATTTATAATATTTCCGGTAAGCTTGTAAAAACTTTAGTTGAAGCACCATTTGGCAAAGGTAATTTTGAAGCAACCTGGAATGGTACTGATACTAATAATAATCCGGTTTCTTCAGGTGTATACTTTTCTGTTTTACAAGGGGAAGGCATTAGTAAAGCACAGCAGCTTTTACTTATCAAATAAATGCGGTTGTAAAATATTTTGGCAAGGGTTTAAGTGAAAAAATTGTTTTCTGATTGAATTCTGGAAGGTTTAAGTCCAATTCTTTATATTCCCAATAAATAAACCCGATCTCAAAATCAATGAAATACTTTTTAGTCATCTCAATTGTAATTACATCTTTATTTCTTGCTATACTTGGCTATAGTTTTTCTCTTAATGAAGAAATAAATATAAAGCACTCTTTGGTTTTGGAAGCGCCTGATATTGTTGTCTGGAATGCACTCACAAATTTTGAAGATCACCATAAGTGGCAAAAATCAATCAAAGCATTATACAATTATAATTACTCCGCACGGCAAGTTCGGTATTTAATTGGTGACAAAACGATAATGGCCAATCAGCAAGTCCGTGTTCTGGAAAGTGCAAACACTATTGATTTTATTCAAATTGGAAAAGAAGAATATACCGCGCTTAAAAATATTGGTGGGCAAATATCAGTAAAAAGCTTAGCCGATGGTAATACCGAAATCAGCTGGAAACTGAGCTACCGGGTCAATTCAATAACTCAAAAGCTGATTAACAAGTTCGAAATCCAATCTCACCTCGATATACTTTTATCAAATAATCTTAACTCTTTAAAATCTTATATTGAGCATTGATTCATAATATCATCGGAATAAGGTCTTATAAGAATAATATATTGTAGGCCGGAAACCCGTTTTGAGATTCCCAACAAGTCATTTGGGAATGACAAATTACGTTTGCTCGTTTAAACTACTTCTTTTTTAGTTTCTTTATCGCTTCGTTTGCTGTAACCAATACTGGGTCCCATACAGGAGAAAACGGCGGGGAATAACTCAAGTCCAATTCGGAAATATCATAAACAGTCATTTTTTGATGAAGGGCCATGGCAAACAAATCAAGGCGTTTTGCAACACCTTCGCCACCAACAATTTGCGCACCTAGTAATTGTCCGGTTTGTTTTTTAAATAAAATTTTTATTGTTATTGGCTTTTTGCAAGAGCTGTAAGCAGCGCGAGAGAAAGCATCAATCAAAACTGTTTCAAACTTAATTCCAAGTTGCTCGGCCTGCACACTGGAAATCCCGGTTCGGGCAATATGCAGATTAAACATTTTTAGCACCGCTGTGCCAACTACACCTTTCATCTGTGCAAAATGCCCGCTTGCATTATCACCAGCAACACGGCCTTGTTTATTTGCAGTCGTGCCAAGTGGCAAATAATTAAAACGGTTTGTGACTAAATTTTTCACCTCTGCACAATCTCCTGCTGCATAGACGCCATGCAAATTAGTCTCCATTTTTGAATTAACCGCAATGGCTCCGCTTTTCCCAAGTTGAACACCGCAACTTTTTGCAAATTCCACATTTGGTTCAATACCGGATGCCAAAAGAACCATGTCTGTTGAAATGATTCCGGCATTTTCCAATACAACCTGTTCAACTTTATCATTCCCCTGTATGCCAACCAAAGAGCTATTTAAATAAACATCACAATCATTTTTTTGCAGCTCCAGTGCAATTTTATCCGCAATGTCAGGATCTACACTTTTTAAAAGCTGACCATTTTTTTCTACAAGGATAACTTTTAATCCTTGTTGTGAAAAAGCTTCGGCCATTTCGAGACCCACATAGCCACTTCCAACAATCACCACTTTTTTAGGTATGTTAGTATTTAGTATCGATTTGATTTTTAGGCCATCACTAAGTGTGCGTAATGAAAACACATTTTTTAAATGTGAGCCAGGGATTGCCAGGCCTTTTGCCCGCGCACCGGTGGCAATAATCAAGCGATCATATTTGAAATTTATATTTTGGCCGTCTTTGAGCCGGCGTATATAAAGTGTTTTTTTATGGTGTTGAAAATTAAGGGCTTCATGACCTGTTAATATTTTTATATTTTGTTTTTCGAACTCCTCAATTGTCCTGGCGATCAACATTTGGGAATCAGGGACTTTTCCTGCTATATAATAAGGCAATCCGCAAGCACCATAAGAAATGTCTTCCTCTTTTTGAATAACCGTAATTTCTGCCCGCTGGTCATTTTTTCGCGCCCTAGCCGCGGCCGACATTCCGGCAGCTACGCCACCAATAATAAATATTTTGAGAGGTTTAAATGTATTCATTTTCTAATATCTTAGGAGACACGCCCTTTATAATAATTGTAATCTTTTATAATTGTATTTAAAAATAATCTGCTTTCCATATCATTTTCAATACTTAGTTTCTTTTTAATAATAGTTGCCGTCTTTTTAATAAACTCCATTTTGATTATTCCATGACGGTCTTCTTCCGGTTTGGCCCTAAGTACTTCTTTTAGTGTTTCAATATCTTTATCAGAAAGATCTGCAGCTTCTCCAAAAACAGGTTTATAATCTTCGTCAACTTGTGAAAGAATTGTATCCTCTAGCCGAATTCGTTTTTTTATACGCACAACTGTTGTGCCGGCAGCCATATCGCCTAGTCTTTGTCCTTTTCCGCTAATTATCAGTGTAATCAGGGCAACGCTTCCGCCGGTTGCAGAAATTTCAATCAAACGGAATATCCAGCGAATTATAAAACTACCCATTGATGCTTCACTGCCATCAAGTTTAATAACCCGGATGTTTCTTGCTCGTTTACCAAAAGTTTGTCCGTTGTAAAAACTCTCCAATACAACTTCATAAAAAAATATGGGAGAATAAAGTATAAACATAACCGCGGCTGATGCCTCAATCCCAAAATCATCCAAAAAACCTATTAAAATCAAAGCGCTCAACAAATAACCACCCTGAATTGCGATATCAATTAGTATTGCAATCATCCGGTCACCTACGCCCGCCAGATCATAGTTTAGATCAATATTTTGAGTTGTTTGTATATTAATTGTTTCCATGGATCAAATATTAAGTTTGTTTTTTTTGTTATTTATAATCTTCAAGTTTTTTAAAAATATATGGTCCTGTTTCAGCTCCCCATACCTGTTTATCATCTGAGTCAAATCCGCGATCCCAGCTTGTAAGAACATTTTTTTCAATACGAACCTCGGACGTTGCGTAGGTTGAACCACGGAGCGTACTTTCACAATTTTTCTGATTTGTACTGCCGGAAAACGTACCATTATGCTTTTCCAGGAAAATTACACAACCCTTTCTTTCTGTTAAAGAATCCGGGGTTAATGTCTCAAGAGGAAATTGTTCTTTCCAGGCACCGGCAAAGCGCAGAGGGTTATCAAAAGTAAAAACAGCACTCTCAAAAGTACCATCTGTTCTGCGCTCAAGGCGATAAACCCGTTGGCGGTATGGTTTTTCCAATGCCCAGGATGCTGCTTGTTCAACATATAACCAAATTGCATCTTCCCGTTCATTCCAGATTTGGACCATTTCCAGGCGAATATCAAAAAAGTTCGTATCTGCTTCGGATTGCTCTATACTGCTGAACGAGCCTGTCATCATAGACTTAAGTTCTTGTAATTCATTGTTTTTCGTAATTGCAGATTGTTTACAAGCAAAGAATATTGAAAGAAAAGCAATTAGTAGTAAGGTTTTGCTAAGTATTGTATTATTCATGATCCATCCAATTATTAAGTTAGTAAAATTTGTTTCAAAAAGTTTAAAACTAGATAATAGCCCTGGCCTTCAATTCTAAATATTTATTGATCACCGAGATTGTCAATTCTTGCGGTTGGACAAGAATGCTTTGGATTCCCGCCATACGAAGCTCTTTGACAATTTGTCTTTTTTCATAGATTAGTTTTTCGGCAATCACCTTTTTATAAATTTCCTCGGTGGTTTTTGCAGGTAGCTCCCGAAATGTGGTCAGCTCACTGTTTTCAAAAAGGATGACTACAAGAGCGTGACTTTTATTAATCTGACTTAAAAGCAGCATTTGTCTTTCAAGAGATTGGAGGGATTCAAAATTTGTAAACAACAAAATAAGACTGCGTTGCTTAATTCTCATTCGAATCGTTGCGTACATCTTTTCAAAATCTGATTCCAGGAATCCGGTGGACTGGCTATACAACGCTTCAAGGATTCGATTCATGTGCGAGTAATGGCCACTGGCCGGTAATACAGAACTGATATTATTCGAAAATGTTAACAATCCGGCCTTATCATGTTTACGGATGGCAATATTTGAGATAACCAGACTGGAATTAATCGCATAATCCAACAGGCTCATTCCTTTAAATGGCATTTTCATATTACGGCCCATATCTATCACGCTAAAAACCTGCTGCGCTTTTTCATCCTGATATTGGTTTACCATTATGTCACGCCGGCGTGCCGTTGCCTTCCAGTTAATTGTCCGGTAATCATCTCCTTTTACATAATTGCGGATTTGATCAAACTCTAAAGTATGGCCAACACTGCGGATTTTTTTTATGCCAGCTTCCGTAAGCCTGTTTGATATTGCATACAGTTCATACATTTGCATTTGAATAATCGAAGGATAGACAAGTGCCCTGGCTTGTTCATCAAAACTGTATTTGCGGCCAACCAAACCTACAGTAGAAGAGACAAATATATTCAAAAAGCCAAAAACATAATCGCCCCTTTTAACGGGAAATAAGGAATATTTTATGCGTTTACTTTTACCGGCCTGTAGTTTATAAAACAGATTAAAATTTCTTACCTGAAAAACAGCGGGAATTTCATCAATAACATTGATGTAAATTTCAAAGTTATAATAGTTTTCAATCTCAACCGATATTTGGTTTTCATCGCCATTGGATAATTTTGAAGGTACTTTTCTGCTGGCAAAAATCCCATCCTGCTTATGAAATAATAAAACAGTATCAAAAATCGTGATTAGGATAAAACCGCCTAATCCAAACTTTGCCACAGCATATAATGAGGCATAATTAAACCCAGCAATAAAAAGAATTACCAAAGCGGACAGTATATAAAAAAATCTTTTTTGTAGATAAAAACTCTTGATAAATTTAATAATCATCTTCAATGTTCTTATAATTATTATTTATGTCATTCTAAGGTACGAAACACCCCATTATCATCCTTTTTGAAATTCTTTAAATTATAGGATTCTTCGCTTCGTTTCACTACTTTCAGAATGACATTTCTATAATTTTTCTTTAACGCGGAACCTCAATTTTCTCTAAAATCTTTTCCAGAATTTGCTCGGTTTTAACACCTTCCATTTCCTTCTCTGCGGTTAAAAGCAGCCTGTGGGAAAGCGCAGGATATGTAATAATTTTTATATCATCCGGTGTAATAAAATCGCGTCCCTGTATTGAAGCCCAACCTTTGGCTCCGCTTAAAATAGCAAGCCCGGCGCGCGGAGAACCACCCAAATAAAAGGCATTATGCTGCCGGGTTTCCTCAATTATTTGTGCAATATACTTTAGCAGCCTTTGTTCAGCATGAACCTGAGAAACTATGCCCTGCATCTCAATTAGGTCTTTATTGTTTATCACCTGCTTAACTTTTTGCATCGTATTTTCTAAACTGTTTTGATTGAACCTTTCCAAAATGGAAACCTCTTCTTCTGCCGTTGGATAATCCATTACAATTTTAAACATGAACCTGTCTAACTGTGCTTCCGGAAGCTTATAAGTTCCTTCATGTTCAATAGGGTTTTGGGTAGCCATAACAATAAATGGTAAATCCATCGGATAGGTTTGGCCATCAATCGTAACTTGTTTTTCCTCCATTACTTCAAATAGGGCCGATTGTGTTTTGGCCGGGGCACGGTTTATTTCATCTATAAGAATAAGGTTGGCAAAAATAGGTCCCTTGTTAAATACAAACTCAGAACTTTTAAGATTAAAGACAGACGTTCCTAAAACATCCGACGGCATCAAATCGGGTGTGAACTGAATGCGCGAAAATTGGGTGGATGTGCAAGTTGCCAATAATTTTGCCGCCAGCGTTTTTGCAATCCCCGGTACACCTTCAATCATAATATGGCCTTTTGATAAAAGTGCCGTAATCATTAAATCAACTACTTTTTCCTGGCCAATGAGTACCGTGCCCATTTCTTTTTTAATTTCGCCAATTTTTTGTTGCAATTTTGCTATCTCGATTCGGGGTTCAAAACTTTGTTCTTCACTCATTAATTTTCCCTTTTAATGCTCAATTGTTTTATTCTCAATCAATTACAATTTTTATAAAATTTTTCGATCTCTTTATTTAAACTTGCCAGGCTTTCTGCTGTCATTTCTGAAGTTGGATTGACTTTATTTATCATTCCAAAGAGGTTCTGTAATTCAGAAAATTCAATCGCGGTTTTTACTGATAATTTTGTCACAAAGCTCTCATCCAATTTTGATGTATCCATATTATATTGGTGCCTGATAAACTCCAGAAGATATGTTCTGCTTTTTATGGCAACATCTGTATGGTTTTGTTGGCTATAATAAAGCCGGCCAATCACATCAACAAAACTTAATGTATCATTAGAAAGTGGTTTTATGGTTGGAATTGCCCGCTGTTTGCGTTTGCCCTCCACAAAAATGAATAACAGAATTCCAACCAGTGTCAGGTAATAAGCCCATCTTAATGTTTCAGTATTTAAGACAAAACTTATCGGCGAAGAAGTCCTTTGTTTCCTGGCAGGGATATAATATTGATCCCAAATAGTCGGAGCTTTGGGCAGATTGGAGAACATAGCCGAAATATATTTTTCATTACCCGGTGTGAGAATGTTATAATTTGTAAATGCCAAAGGTACTGTGTGCAAAAACAATTGGCCAGTGCCTAAACCCATCTTTATAAAATTTGTAGCATTCTCTTCATCAATGCCCAAAACTTTCATTTTTGAAGAATCTATTTTATCAAAATGCCAGGATAACCCTGCATGTTTTATAGGAAATGATTTATCAATTTTATTAAGCAAACTACGGTTTACGGAAAGAGAATCTTTCACATATTTTAGATTAGTAGAAATCCCAAGTGAATCACTAAAATTTGTTCCAAAAGAGTGAGCGGAAATAAAAACATTTCCCCCTTCTTCAACAAATGATAGCAATGTTTCAGTATCGAGTTGGTCCGGTTCAAAATCATTACAAACAAAAATATAATTTTTGTAAATCGTATTTAGAGAATCGGGTAAAGTATTATAAATGGGCCATTCTGCCATTAACAAATTTTCTCCTGGGAATAAGTCATCCAGTAAACTATACACAATATAGTTGCCAAAAGGTATTTTGTCGGTAGATGAAAAAGTAGGCGTCCAGTTAAGCGGTTTTGGTTTTACTGTTTCAATAACAACCAGTAAACCTATGGCGATAATAAGTGGCAGGAACAATTTAATATTTTTCATCATTCCGTTTGTCCACATAAATTATTAAAATTTTCAAAATAGCCGGAGATAGCAGAAAAGCTGTCTTCTGTTATTTCAAACTCGCCATACCAGGCATATTCGTAAAGTCTTGTTAAACCGGAAAATGGTGTTTTCAATGAATCATTTTTTATTTCAGAATAATAATCATAGTTGGTTTTGCCGATTTTCCAGTTTATAAAATTTTTATCTGAAAGCAATTTTAAAGAGATAAGATATAATAATCTTACCGCATTTCGAAAACGGTTGTTTTGAATTTCTTGTTCAAGAAGTTTGTTTAAATCTGCATCATGAATATTGTCTTCACTTATTGCAGAAATAGAGGCTGATTCTTTTTCCGGCTTGTAAAAAAGTGAGCCCAGTTTGTTTTTCATAAACTGACGCACCAGGTAAAACAATGTGCCGAAAGCAAAAAGATAAATAAGAACTTCCCAAAACGATGAGGTCCCGGGATTTAGAAGATATTTAAAAAAATTATTCCATAGCCAGGATAAAAAAACATCGATTAAACTTATCGAACTGAAGGATTGATGTTCATAATTAAATTCCGGATCAGACCTAAATTTTTCAAGACGCTCATTGCTGAAAGAACGCTGTTCTACGATTGTTGAATCTTTTACAACAAAGTGTGGCTCTTGCTGAATTGCCAGAAGATTTGCTGAGAATAAAAGAGAAAGTAGTAAAAATTTCATAGTGCTTGAAAACCTTATTCCGTAACCGGGTCTATTTCCAAATCATCTATTTTCTGTGCAAGACCAGTTGCTTCTTTTTTCTCTCGCTGGCTAAAATAATGGATTGCTATTGTTACAAAATAGATGCTGTGCAGAAAATACGAAAGAGTTGAAAAAGCCATCATAAAACCCATAAACGGATTAACCTCTCCAGCAAGCTGTCCATCCATTTGATTAAAAAACAGCGTGTAACTTACGATCCAATTTGGTATTAAAAATATTATTTGCAGCACCATAATAATAATAGCGGTTAGGAAATATAGCCCAAATGTAAACCACCAATATTCTCGAATTAGCTTTATGCTTCGTTTCATTGCCGCCATAAACGAAAGATTTTCATGCAGCGTAACTATATAGATAAATGAAAGTGCTATAAAATAATATGCAAAAGGTATCATGAATAACATTATGATTACAAAAGGAAGAAAAACAGCCGTTGAAGATGTTACCGAAGCGAGAATACCAATTAGAACTCCGGCGATTATCAAAATGATATATGCAAGCATTGCTAACACAAATAACAATAAGTTTACCTTTGCCACCTTCCAAAAATTTTTAATACTTTTATTAAAAACACCAGCCGATGAAAAACGCGATTCATCTTCTTCGATATACATCAAAACATAACTATTAATAAGCGAAACAACGATTGTAAATAAAACAAAGCCAACTATCAGTATTAAAAAATAAAGGATTATAAACCCTGGACTAAACTCCTGGGTTTGCGCAAATGATAAAAAGCCATCAAAAAAGTAATAGTTTACCAGTGCCAAAACCAAAATAAATGGCCCAAGAATTAAAAGAACACTTTTTCCCAAGGGGACAAATTCCTGGCGGATAAAAGCAAATGTAGCATTGAGTATTTCGCTAATATTACGCGCTTTGGAAAAGCTAAATATTTCTGTGGATTCCATATTATTCTCGCTATTAGTTTATTATTCCATAACTGGATTATCGTCAAGAGCTTCAATTTTTTGCGCCAGCCCGGCAGCTTCTTTCTTTTCTCTCTGGCTGTAATAATGAACTGTGGTTGCAACTACAAATATACCATAAAACAAATATGAAAGCTGGCTGATAACAGAACTTACACTTATCCACCAACCATAGTTAACAGCAATGTTTTGGCCCGCATCATGAAACTCATAAATAAAGCTCATAATCAAAATCGGAGCCTGAAAAACCATCTGTAAAACGTAAACTATAATCCAGATTAGAATTAGCAATCCAAAAGTAAACCACCAATAGTCACGAATAAGATAGGCGCTTCTAATAAACGCATTTCCCATTGTTATTTTTTCGTGGATTATCACAGTATAAAGCAAACTTAGCGAAACAGAAAAATAAACCCCCGGGATAAAAAACACCATAAATGCAATAACTATGAAAATTGTAAAAACAATTGTAATTCCAAGTAATTTCCCAAAGCCCTGAGCACTCATTCTAAATATGGTAAGTACATTATAACGAGAGTCATCGTTTTTAATATAAAGCAAAATGTAGTTATTAATAACCAGGATCAGCAAAGCATAAATTGCCAATTGAACAAAACTAAGGATGCCAATACTTGCCCAATAGTCTGCAGAAAGTAAGAATTCCGGAGTAGCAGAAAATTGATCACCAATAAATGAATCTGATACTATTGCTGAAACTAACATCAAAGGGCCAACAATAAACAAAATACTTTTACCCATTGCCTCAAATTCCTGGCGTATAAAAGTAAACGTAGCATTTATTGTTTCACTAATTTTTCTTGCCTTAAAAAAATCAAATAACTCCATTACAATTCTCCTGGAAAAGATTGAGTTTTGCAAGCTGACAAAATCAACAGATGAAGGTTTTCTTCACATTAAGATACGTAAAAACACATCACGCTTTACGATTAAGATGTCTCGGATAAAATAAAAAATAAAACAGTACAAAACCAAGCGAGGCAAAAATAATAAACAAGTTAAGTACCAGCGGCATATCCGTATGTCTTGTAACAAACCCTTCTAAAAAACCAGCAGTAATAAAAACCGGAACAAGTCCAATTACAATTTTCATTCCCTCTTTCGCTCCCTGCGAAAAAGACTCTTTTCTGCTAAATGTACCGGGAAATAAAATTGAATTTCCCATCACCAATCCTGCACCACCCGCAATTATTATTGCAGAAATTTCCAAGGTACCATGAACCCAAACAGCCAATATTGATTCTGTTAAAAGTCCGTGTTCAAAAAAGAAATATTGAAACGAGCCGAGCATAATTCCATTCTGCAACAGTAAAAGCCCCGTACCAAAAGAAGCCAGCAATCCGGAAACAAAAGCTAAAAATGAAACACGAATGTTATTTAAGGTAATCCCCAAAAACATTTCAACTTCGTTCATTTTTTTATACACCGCCATCGGGTCATCATTTTTGATATTCTCCAGAGTCATGTTTACATAACTGTCTCCCAGGATTGTCCTGACAAATCCATCATCATTTGCGGCAGAAACAACACCTATCAATACTGATACAGAAAAAATGATTAGCGATGACAAAAACTTAAAACGCTGTTTATAAAAAAGATGGGGCAACTCTTTTAACCAGAAAACTTTAAAGCGGCCAACTTTTTCTTTTTTGTTTTTATATATTTTTTGATGGATACGAGTAGCGAGCGTATTTAAATACTTTGTGGTTTTACTTTGCGGATAAAATGTCTTCGAATAAGCCAGGTCATCCGTTAAGCGGATATAAAGATTGGTTAATTCGTCGGGGCTAAATTTGGATTGAGTTTCTATTAATGATTCAACCCTTTTCCAATAAGTGGCATTTTTTTTAAGAAAAGCAACTTCCTGCATATATAAACTTCAATTATCCCGTTCCCATTTTTCATGGGAACGGATCGTGAGATTGTTATACCTCAGATTCTACAAAAACCATAGTCTGCAATCTGAGTTTATGAAACTATTTTGTCGGTCCTGTCATCTTCTCCGGGCGTACCCAAGCTTCAAATTCTTCTTCGGTCAAAAAGCCTAGTTCCAATCCGGCTTCCTTCAAGGTTTTATCTTCGCGCCAGGCTTTCAATGCCATTTGCGCGGCTTTATCGTAACCGATATGGCTGTTAAGTGATGTAACCAACATCAGAGAATTTGTAAGATGGGCATTAATATTTTTCATATTTGCCTCAGTTCCGGCAATCGCTTTGTCTTGAAATGATCGACAAGCGTCGTTCAAAATATTTATAGATTGAATTATATTAAAAACCATTAATGGCTTAAAAACATTAAGTTCAAAATTACCCATGGAACCAGCCATAGCAATTGTGGTATCGTTGCCGTATACCTGGCAAACAACCTGTGTCACCATTTCACTTTGTGTTGGATTTATTTTTCCCGGCATAATGGAGCTTCCAGGCTCATTAGCGGGCAGGTTCAATTCACCCAAACCACTGCGAGGACCACTTCCCAGCCAGCGGATATCATTGGCAATTTTCATTAAAGCTGCACCCAGTGTTTTTAATGCACCCGATGCCTCAACAATTGCATCATGGGCAGCTAGTCCTGCAAATTTGTTTCGGCCTACTTTAAATTTATGCCCGGCAATTCTGCTAATTTCTTCTACCATTTTTTGGTCATAACCAACTTTTGTATTTAACCCGGATCCAACTGCCGTGCCCCCAACAGCTAATTCATACAAATGGCTTAATGTATTTGTGATTGTTTCCTCGGCCTGCTCCAGTTGAGCGGCATATCCCGAGAATTCCTGCCCAAGGGTCAGAGGTGTTGCATCCTGAAGATGAGTACGGCCAATTTTTACAATCTTTTCAAACTCTGCCGATTTCTTTTCAAGCCCTTTACGCAAATATTCTACCGCCGGTAACAGTTTCTCTTTTAATGCAATAACTGTTGCAATGTGCATTGATGTGGGGATTGTATCATTTGTTGATTGTGACATGTTTACATGGTCGTTTGGATGAACCGGTGCTTTTGTGCCCATTTGCCCCCCAAGCATTTCAATTGCCCGATTAGCGATTACTTCATTCACATTCATGTTAAACTGTGTCGCGCTTCCACTTTGCCAAATTACCAAAGGGAAATGTGCATCAAGCTTTCCTGCAATAACTTCATCTGCCGCTTTTTCAATTGTTGCAGCCAACTCTTTATCAAGGCCGCTAATACTGGAGTTAACCCGTGCAGCAGCTTTTTTGACCATTGCATGGGCACGAATCATTTCTTTCGGAAAAAACTCCATCCCAATTTTAAAATTTTCTGAAGCCCTTTGGGTTTGAGCACCAAAATATTTATCCTGTGGCACCATTACTTCACCAAGTGCGTCTTTTTCTTTGCGCATTTTTATGCTCCTAATTGTTGATATTTAATATTGTTTTAAAAGATTTTTAGGTGGGCTAATTTAGCAATAAAACCCGTTAGAAAAAATTACTTTTTATCAAGGATGGTACGTACTTTTTCAACAAGGCTGGAAACGGAAAAGGGTTTTTGCAAAAAGTTAATTCCCTCTTCCAAAACCCCGTCCTGAGAAATATAATCATTACTATATCCGGAAATGATCAGGTATTTTAAATTCTGATCCCTTTTAAGCAATTCGCGGGATAACTCCTTTCCATTCATACCGGGCATAATCATATCACTTACAAGAATATCAAAAATAAGTTTGTCTTTTTCAATCATCTCCAATGCCTCATTTCCATTCCGCGCAGAATAGACTTTATAACCATAACTTTTAAGTGAAGATGAGGCAAAGCTTCTAACTCCATCATCATCTTCAACAAGTAAAACAGTTTCCTCACCTTTTAAATGATTAATATCCGATTCACTCGGGTCGCTGTCTACAAAAACTTCTTCGGTAGAAGGCCAATATATTTTAACCGAGGTCCCTTCACCTAATTCACTTTCAACGGAAATATTAGCATCATTTTGTTTAACAATTCCATAAACCGTTGCCAAACCAAGCCCTGTGCCTTTTCCTTCTGCTTTGGTTGTAAAAAATGGTTCAAAAACTTTCTGGCGCACGTCTTCAGTCATACCGGCACCATTGTCCACTATTTCGAGGCACACATGCATTCCCTCAGAACTTTCAATATGGCTTGCCGTGTAGGTCCTGTCAAAATGTATAACTGAGGTTGATATGGAAATTTGTTTTTCAGAACTATTATCTGCTTTTGCTTCGATTGCATCTCTGGAGTTTACAAGCAGGTTTAGCAAGATCTGTTCTATTTGCCCGGGATCAGCAAAAATTAATGGTAAATCTTCGTGCAGATTTTTGTTAATGGTAATATCCGCAGATATTAAACGTGAAATCATTTTTTCCAGATTAACAATTATTTTGTTGATATCCAGAACTTCAGGCTTGTGGGTTTGTTTTCGGCTAAGAGCTAATAATTGCCTTGTAAGTTGAGATGCCTTATCGGAGGCAGAAATTATCTGATCAAAATCCCTTTTTACAGAATGGCTTGGATCGATCTTCCGGACACCAAGTTCGGCAAAACCATTTATTATTGTAATCAGGTTGTTAAAATCATGAGCTACACCACCCGCAAGATTTCCTATCGCTTCCATTTTTTGCGCCTGAAGTAATTGCTTTTCAAGATCTTTCTTGTGGTTTTCTGCATGCAGTTTTTCAGTTATATCTGTAATGGCGGTAACAACCAAAACTTTATTGTCATATATAATTTGCTTACCGCGAATTTCAACTGAAATTACAGTTCCGTCTTTTTTTACACTTTTCGCTTTATATGGATTTGAATCGTGATTTATTATTTTTTCTTCAATCAGTTCACGGTATTCAGATGTGGAAAGATCCGTAGATTTCAGTTTAAGAAATTCATCACGGCTATAACCAAACATATCAATTGCCGATTGATTAACCTCAACAATCTTGCCAAAATCTGAAATTAATATGGCCTCAAATGTTGCCTTGGATAGTTGTTTAAAACGCTTCTCACTGTAAACAACTTGTTTTTGAAAATTTATCCTTTCTTCAACCTCCAGCTTTAATTGTTTATTTTTTTCGCTGATCCCATGCAACCTGTAAAGGTGGGCAGCAAAAAGTAGAATAACACTAATAACAACAATCAGGGCAATAAACCACCATGTTTGCCAATATGCGGGCTCAACTATAACTTTGATAGAGGTTTCTTTTTCATTCCAAACTCCATCGTTATTAGAGCCTTTTACTTTGAACATGTATTCACCGGGAGGCAGATTGCTATAAGTAGTAAAACGGCGATTGCTTTGAGGACTCCAATTCTGATCAAAACCAACCATTTTATATGTGTACTGGTTTTTGTGGCTATGGAAGTAGTTTAGTGCTGCAAACTCAAAGCTAATGACATTGTCCGAGTGCTCAATATGCAATTCATCCAGATAAGGGATTGCCTTTTTAATTACAATACGGTCATCAATTTTTTCATTTACACCTATTGTTTTATTATGGATCAAAAATTTTGTAATTAGTACTGGTGGAATATATTTATTGTCTTTTATGTCTTTAGGGAAAAAAGAGTTTAACCCATTTATTCCTCCAAAAAATAATTCGCCATCCGCTGATTTGTAGAACGCAGAGTTAAACTCATTACTTTGCAAACCATCATGAACATCATAATTACGGAAACTGTTTTTTTTTGGATTGAACCTGGAAAGCCCTCTGTTTGTACTTATCCATAAAATATTCTCCTCGTCTTCCAGAATACCATAAACTACATCGTTTGGCAAACCTTCACTTTCTTTTAAATAAACAAAACTCTCCGAGTCATAATCAAATCTGTTTAAGCCTCCACCATAAGTTCCAAACCACAACCTGCTTTCCGAATCCTGATAAATTGAAATAACATCATCATTGCTCAAACTGGTTTTGTCATTTTCATCATGTTTATAATTTTTAAAGCTGTCCTTTTCAGGATCGTACCGCGAGAGTCCGTTACGCTCTACTGCAAACCAAATATATTTTCTCCCATCCTCAAAGATAGTATAGATTTTATGTCCTGAAATTGTGTTTGGATTTGCCGGGTCATTAATAAAATGTTTAAACGTATTCGTTTCTAAGTTCAATCTACTTACACCGCTATCATAGTAACCAATCCATATAAAACCTGATTGATCTTCAAATACCGACATAACTATATCACTTAACAGGCTGTTCTCGTTTTGCGCATCATGAACAATATATTTTACCTTTTTGGTTTTAGGATCGTAGATATTCAATCCGCCACCATCTGTCGCAACAAGAATCCGGCCATTCTTAGTTTTATATAACATAAAAATATAAGTAGAATTTAATCCTTTGTGGTCATCACTTTGCAGCAAATGCCGAACGGTTTTTCCATCACGGTTAATTATTGAAATCCCACTTTCCCAGCTACTAATCCACAAATTTCTTTCATCATCTTCAAGAATGCTGGATATCATATTGCTATTTAAAATATTGTGTTTGCCCAAATTTTGGCGGTATAAATTAAACTGTTTATTTATAGGACCCAGCTTATGCAAACCACCACCGTTTGTCCCAACCCAAAAAAGGTCGGAATTACTTCTATATAAACTGTAGATATCATTAACCGCTAAGGATGATTTATCCGAAAAATCATGTTTGAATTGACGAACAATTTTAATTTCCGGGCTCAATAATATTAGACCAATTGAGCTTGTCCCAACCCAAAGATAACCTGTAGTATCAGAAATAATAGTAGAAATTTCGTTTTCCTGAAAACCTTCAACTTCACGTAAAACATGGCCAAAACGATCTACATTACCGTTGTTAATATCTAGCCGGTCAAGTCCTCCATCTATAGTACCAATCCAAATTTTAGTATTATCTTTTAGATCGTTGGCCAATGAAAAAATAGAATTACCAGATAAACTATTTTTGTTCATTGGGTTGTGGCTGAAAACCTCAAAACTATTATCTTCTGCATTGTACCTGCTTAAACCGTCAAAGTAGCCACCAACCCAAATATTTCCACGGCTGTCTTCCAAAAGTCTGTAAACTGCATTGTCTGCCAAGCTGGTTTTATCTTTTGGATCATTGTAGAACCGTTTAAATGTTTCCTTGGCTGGACCCAATTTGTTTAACCCATTTTCAGTTCCAACCCAAATATTGCCATTCTTATCAGATATAACTGAATAGACAATGTTGCTGCTTATCGAACTGCTGTCAGTTGGATCATGCATATAACGCGTAAATTTTTCTATCCTTGAATCATATTTATTTAAGCCTCCATCCCAGGTACCAATCCATAATACACCAGGTTTACCTTCACATATGCTGTAAATACTGTTATGGCTTAAACTGTTTGTATCCGTAGGATTATTTTTTAAAACTGAAAAAGAATAGCCATCATATTTATTTAACCCATCCTCTGTACCAAACCACATAAATCCCTGGCTATCTTGAATAATGGAGTAGATTGAACTTTGAGAAAGGCCGTCTTCCAACGATAAATGCTCGATTGTCATTATATTTTCTGACGGAAGAAGAAAATTAAAAATTATTAAAACTAAAAATATGGTTTTATTCATGATGAAAAGTGTTGTTTATTTACAAATATTATCGGCGCAAAAAATTAATCCTGTTAAAATAACAACAATTTTGGAATGGATAAAACAAATAATCAACAGAAGGGGCATGTGAGAACGTTAATTAAGGCAGAATAAAAATAGTTAGGATAAATAATGAGATTGGGAGTGCGAAAGGGGGGACTCGAACCCCCACGGGCTTGCGCCCACCAGACCCTGAACCTGACGCGTCTACCAATTCCGCCACTTTCGCTTAATGAGTTATTAAAATTAGGAATTCTTGATGACCAAATCAATAAAGGAAAACGTACTGTTGTCCGGTATTAATTTTTATCTGCTTGAAGTTCTTTTAGATTGCTTAGTAGCGATGTTAGCGTAAATGGTTTGTGAATAAGACGCGTATTTGGTTCCAGCATCCCTCGGTCAATTACTACCTGATCTGCATAGCCAGTCATATAAAGCAGTTTAATTTCTTTATTAATCTTTTTTACTTTCGAAGCAAACTCGCGCCCATTCATCTTGGGCATAACCACATCTGTTAAAATTAATTTGATGGTGTTCTTATTGGCATTATAAACCTTTATGGCATCTTTTCCATTGGATGATTCAAATACCTTATATCCGTTACCACAAAGTGTTTCTGAAACCAAAGCCCGAACTTTTGGATCATCTTCTACAACTAAAATAGGAATTAAATCCGGTTCTTCTTCTTTTGGGCTTTCAGGAGATGTTAATTGTGATTTACTTTTAATTCGAGGTAGGAAAATTCGGAATTCTGTTCCCGAATTAAGAATACTGTTTACAGAAATATTGCCTCCGGATTGCCTGATAATTCCATATACCGTTGCTAATCCTAACCCTGTTCCTTTACCTGTATCTTTTGTTGTAAAAAATGGTTCGAAAATTTTATCCAGAATTTGTGTTGGTATGCCTTCGCCCGTATCCTGGATGATGAGAAGAATATAATCTCCCGGACTCAATTCCGTCCCTTCAACCGGTATCTTATTCTTAATAGTAATGTTTTCAGTTTGGATGACTATTTTTCCACCTTTGGGCATAGCATCTCGTGCATTGACCACCATGTTCATCAAAACTTGCTCAATTTGATTTGGATCTGCTTTTGTATTCCAAAGTCCCGGATCAAGGTGTGTAATAAGTGAAATGTTTTCATCAATTAGCCTGGAAAGCATTTCGTTTATTCGTAAAACAACGCTGTTCAAGTCCAGTACAATCGGCTCCATTACTTGTTTCCGGCTAAAAGCAAGCATCTGGCTTGTTAAGTTTGCAGCTTTCTTTGCGGCATTATCGATGTGACGTAATTTTGCACAAACAGGTGTTGACTCGTCCTCCGACATTAGCATCAACTCAGTATAACCGCGGATTACAGTTAGCAGATTATTAAAATCGTGAGCGATGCCCCCTGCAAGTTTTCCAACAGCTTCCATTTTTTGTGAATGCCGAAGCTGCTCTTCCAATTTTTTGCTTTTTGTAACATCAACTCCAATCGAAACAACAGAAACCCTTTTTCGGATCGGGTCTTTGACTAGAGCATTATGCCATGAAATGGTTCTTGTTTTGCCATCCCTGGTAATAATTGGTGCCGGAATTCCATCATATTTGTTGCGCCCGCTAAAAATATCATTAATAATGTTTGTGGTTTTTTCCCGGTTTACTTCTGGTATAAATAGTTCAGTCCAGCTTTTTCCGATAACTTCCGATCTTGAATAACCCGTTAATTTTTCAGCAAAATTATTAAATTCTACAATTATATCTGGTTCATCAATTGTAATAATCATTGTTGGTGCAGTCTGAATTACATCGCGGTTATAATCCTTTTCTCGCTTTAACTCAATTTCCGCTTTTTTACGACTGGTTATATCAAACCCAACAAATGCTGCCGATTTTCCATCACTGTATTTTTTTGCAACCAGTAAATAAGACCTGTATTCTCCATTAACATAATTATTCACTTCCTTTTTAACAGCATTTTGATCAGACTTCATAAACTCTTCAACAAACTTTTTGAAGTGATCATTTTGTCCAACAAAGCCAACTTTTTTTCCAATAAAATCTTGCGGGTTTAGATTTTGTTTATCACACAAATACTGATTTACGCCTTTGTATTCCAAGTCAGAACTAATCCAGGAAATTTCACCAGGGATAGAGTCCAAGACGGCTTGAATTCTGGTTTTTTCCTTTTCCAGCTGTTCTTCTGCAAGGATGCGTGAGGTTACATTTTTTACGATTGTTAATAATCCTGGTTGGCCATCAGGATATTCAATTCGTTGTTCTTGTAACTCTAAATATATCAAATCACCTTTTTTATTAACAGCCTCTATTGTATGGTTTAATACTTCACCACCTAAGACAAAATTTATGTTATTATCTACATCAGGTTTTAAATGTTCTGGAGCCGTTTTTGAAATGTGATTCCCAACAAGCTCCTCTCTACTGTAGCCCAGCAACTCGCAATAAGCACTATTTATTTCACGAATGATTCCATCAGCATTCAAAAACAACACACCATTTGAAGTGACTTCAAAAAGGGTTTTATAAATATCAATATTTGGGGCCGAATTTTGGGAATTTGAAATTCTGGACAGTTTTTTTGATTTTCTAATCGAAGATTTTTTCTCGACTATACGGGTACTTTTTTGTGTAAGCAGGGCTGATATCCGGTTATTTTGTAGTTTCATTAATTGTGAAGGATGTATCCTTATAATAAGGCTTTCGACAAAACCAATGGCATTCTTAAGGGAGGAATTAGCAGAAAGAGTATTTTGCTACAGGAGCAAAAGTTGATTTTGACCAGCTGGTCTATGGAAACTATTTTAGCCTATTCCAAAATGATCGTATCTCTTTTTTATAGTTTTTTGAAATTACAATATCACCTCGTTTATCAAACCAATAACCCGGTAAAATAGAATTATATTTTTCTTCAGCAAAACGCTCGCCAATCAAAAGGATGATACCTTTATCAGTAAAGCTGCGAATTAGCCTGCCTACAGCCTGAATAACTTTGTTCATTCCCGGATATAAATAGGCATAATGCTGGCCCTGGCCATTTTTATTCTCATAGTAGCGGTTTAGCAGTTCGCGTTCATATCCAAATTGAGGTAATGCCGGACTTACAACTATTACACCAACGGCCATATCGCCTGAGTAATCCACACCTTCAGAAAACATACCACCCATAACCCCCATTAATAAATGCACTTTTTTAGAATTTTTTAAGCCCTCCAGTACTGCATCCCTTGCTTCTTCGTTCATTCCCGGTTTTTGTAGAATTTTCTCTGATGAAATATTTCCAAGAAACAGGTTTACATTTTGCATGAAATCATAACTTGGGAAAAAAACAAGATAATTCCCTTTTTTAAGATTAATTGTCTCCTTAATTACCTCTGCAATTTTGGGATAGTTTTTTTGGCGATCCTTGAATCGTGTGGAAATATGTGGCACAATTATTATTTTGCGATTCTCTTTTGAAAAGGGTGAATCAAGTTGTAAAGTATTTGTTCTATATTCCGGAAATCCCAAAACATCACAGTAGTAGTTTATTGGGTCAAGCGTTGCAGACATGGCCAGAACAGAATGAAAACTATCTATTTTTTGACCAAGATACATTGCCGGGTCATTGCATTGGATATTTAAAATCCCGCCATCCGATGCATCATAATAAGTCACGAATGCAGCTTCCTTAAACCGGGCAACTTGCAAAAATCTTCGTAATAAGAAATAAATAGCCTCCAGCGGATCTTCAATTATCAACATGCCCTTGCGTATTTTGTAAATCAAATATGAAATATATGCCGATTCGAAAAAAGTAAACGCCTCGTCCCAGGCAACTACATTTATGTCAGTTTCAAAATACTGTTGATTGGCAAAATGTGTTTCTCCTTCCTGTTGAAACACCTCAAACAGTTTGTCTACCTCGGACAATGCTTTCTTCAGGTTTTTATAAATCTTTTCCTTCTTATTTTTTAATGAATCTCTCATTAATTGAACTTTGTTGCGTCTGATTTGTGGCGATAAATACTGACGGCCACGTTCGTACAAATTATGAGCTTCATCAATTATTAAAATCCAATCAGAATAATCTTTATAAAAGAATAAACGCCTTAGTTGTACTGCCGGGTCAAAAACATAATTATAATCACCAATTATCAAATCACAATTAAGGCTGGCATCCAGGCTTACTTCAAATGGGCATAATTCTTCCTGTTCGGCTTCACTATAAATAAGTTCCGGAGTAAGCAAGGAGTTTTCCATTAGCCTTAAAATAATTCCCGACTCATCGCGGCGCGCTTTATATTCCCTGGCAAAAGGACAATGCGCTTCATGACAGAAATATATATCGTTGGCACACATTTTTTGAGATGCTTTGAGAAAGATAACTTTTAAGTCCAGCCCTTGTTGCAGGATTGGTTTTATAGTCTCTTTAACGATCTCCTGCTGTGATGTTTTGGATGTTACAAACATTATTCGTTTATCACGGGCAAAGGCGTATTGAATGGCCGGGAAGAGACTCGCTGCCGTTTTACCTGTTCCCGTTGGAGCCGAAACCAGTAAGTGTTGTTTTTCCTGCAAAGCCTGATTAACCGCATCCATCATTTCATTTTGTTGCGGACGGGATTCAGACAAAGAAAATTTAACCAGACTTAATTCCGCTTCACGCCGTTTTATCTCTGCCTGATTTTCCTCAATTTCATTTACAATCTCACCAAAACGCTGCTGCAAGATTGTTTCTACCTCGGCCCTGTTATAGTTAACTGGAAAAGTGCGGTCTTTGTAATCCACCAAATTGATAAGTACCAGATATGGCACAATTTCCTGGCCATCCAACTCATCCTGCAAAAGATAGGCATAAAGCAAAAGCTGATGAATGAAGTGTGGATACAACTCAGAATTTACTTTTGAGAACTCACCTTTTTTTAAAATAACTGATTTGATTTCTTCAATCTCAGCACGGTTTGGCAATTTAAAAACACCATCAATGCGCCCGCTAATCTGGAAAGTATAATCCAGAAAATCATAAGAACGGTTTAAAGAATACTCTGAGTGAAACATGCCTTTTTTATTGGTTCTGCCTTTTTGCAAAAAAGTTTGGGCCTGACGGCCTAGCGCACCACGCTGAGGCATGGGAAAGGATGACAATATTTGTGAGTTTTGTGTGGCGGGAACAAGATCACGGACACTTAAAGAAATAAGTTTGTTTTCAATTTTAATGGCCATAAATTAAGAATAACGAAAGACAGTTAAAGATGAAAGAAAGAAATGCGGTGAATTTATAAAGTTGGCCATCCTTCAATGTTTTTATCATCAATGGCAACAAGAAAATCAATATCTTTTGTAGCTCTTGGATTTCTATAAATGCCAACAGCCCATCCACCAAGCAAGAGATAGCGAACATTATTTTCGTTTAAACACTTTATAAACTCTTTGAAGTCTTCCGGTAGTTGCTTCATCGCCATAGAAACATTCCCGTAAATAGGTTATGGTTTTTAGTTTTTCTTCAACGCTTGTATTGGTCCAATATTTTTTATCATTTATTTCAAGGTCTTGTGCTGTTCCCGAAATTATCTGATTTCTATTCATTTTCTTCTTCATTTAAAGTATCTCATTTTCATCAATCCAAAATTTCATCTGTGTCTTCTTCATCCGTAAAAACAGATGCAAGTTCGCTTAAAGCCTTTGCGATTTCTTTATAAAAATTCAGCGTACTTTCAGCATATAACTTTTTACCGAACGGCTCAATAATCAAACTCAAATTTTCAAGGGCATCCAGCACTTCTTCTGTCTCAGCCAAAAAGGAGTAATATTCAAGCAGGTTGGAAATAGATGCCGGCGATTCATCAAAGCTGATATCCACCAGGCTTTCATACATGTCGTCCAAAATAATTTCTGCTTTTTCAACATTTCCATAATCTGTAAACAAAAGGGAAACAAGCGGTGCATCACCTTCTTCATGTGTAAACATGCGTGTAAACTCTGCCTGTAAGGCGCTAACATCCTCGCCCTGAAAAAAATTCAACACATCCAGAGTGTGGGCAGCCAGCTGTTCATCCAGTTCATTTTGATTATTTATTTCCAATTGCCGGAAAATATGCTGTAATTCCAGACGCAATTCATCATAAGGAAATGTGAGGCATTTGCTGTAAAAGCGAAAAAGCTGAATATAAAAAGTATTGTCTACCATAACTCTCTCTTAATTTAATAAAATTAATTTACTGTCTGCCTTAATAGAAGACAAAGAATTTCAAATCAAAAAAACCAATCCATAAAAAAAGTAAAGAATTTGTTTTACTTTCTCATTCGTTTTCAATTTGTTTGTGAACATTTTGTTAAAAACATCTTCTATAATGCCCCATCAATTAAATGAAACAAGAATCCCAAAATATAACAGGAGGTATTAATGCGCTTTTTTTTAGTTTTATTATTAGGATTATCTTTTTTACTCAGTTCTTGTAGTGATAACAGTTCGGGCACTGATAGCAATGGTTCGGAAACCCTTTCATTATCTTTCACCGGTTTAGAACACCTTGATAACGGGTATCATTACGAAGGTTGGGTTATGCTAGATGGAGCACCTGTTACTACAGGTAAATTTAATATTGACGCAAGTGGCAATTTTGTAGACGTAAATGGCAACAGTATAACAAATGAATTCCAAACGCCAAACAAGGATGACCTAACTGATGCAACTGCAGTAATTATTACCATTGAACCTTCGGGAGATACAGATGAAATCCCGGCAACAACAAAAATAATTGCAGGTGATATAAACGGCTCCAATGCAACGTTAAATACAACACATGGCGCAACGCTTGGAAATGATTTTTCCAGCGCATCAGGAAAATATATTTTAGCAACACCAACTTCTGCTGATACAACTGACGAGAATAGCGGAATCTGGTTTCTAAGTTTAGCAAGCGGTTCCCCGGCTGTAGGTCTTGATTTGCCTACACTGCCAGCAGGTTGGGTATATGAAGGATGGGCTGTAATAGACGGTACACCTGTAACGAGTGGCCGTTTTACAGATGTTGCCATGGCGGATTTAGCTGCTCCATTTAGCAGCACAGGTGATGGCCCTCCGTTTCCCGGTGAAGACTATATTGTTAACGCGCCTTCAGGATTAAGCTTTCCAACTGATTTAGCCGGTGGCACAGCAGTTATTTCAATTGAACCGGAGCCTGATGATAGTGCAGCACCTTTTACATTAAAACCATTGGTTGGCTCTATTGATGCATCTGCAACTGATCACTTTACCTATGACATGACAAATAACAACGGCAGTTTCCCAACTGGAACCGCTTCAATAAAGTAACCTTTTGCCAATTAGGCTCAAAAGCCCGCACGGCTGATTATATAAATGGTCGTGTGGGTTTTTTAGGTTATTCTCCCTTTTTCTGATTATTTCAACCCGCCAAATTATAACTTCACAATATTTGCGCCTTAGATCGATTAGTTTTATACTTGATCGTTGAATTTAATCACCATTGTATCAACGATAATTTTTTTCTTTGTTTATTAAAAGCCGAAAACAATGAAACCTCTATTCATTTGCCTTTTTTCATTTTTATTAATCTCTTGCGATCATGGTATAAAACCGCCGGATTTACCTTCGCAGAAAACGGGCATAAGCGGTACAATTTATTACAACAACTGGCCTCCGGCTGACAGTATTGAAAACCTAAAGCTCGTTGTTTTTAACAACTTCCCTCCAGACGATATAGTTGCTGAAGTAATTGCCGGTGATGCAATTGCTTATCCGGAAGACCTGACTGAGAAACTGCCAATTGGAGACGACTCAACCGCTTACATAATGGAATTAAAGGCCGGGTTATATGAATATGTTATGATAGCCCAGCAATATGGCCCGGGTATTTTTACTGACTGGCGTTCTGTCGGGCAATATGATCTTTCACTTTCAGATTCACTACCAACGGCTGTAACTGTTATCCAGGATTCTGTTTTGGAAAACATTAATATTTTTGTGGATTTTAATAACCTGCCCATTCAACCATTTTAGCCTATGAAAAAAGACACAAGCCGTCATTCTGAACTTGTTTCAGAATCCATTAGTTCTTCTAATAATAAAAAGTCTGGTGCTATTTTTAATCGCTTTTTTCTTTTACAGACAATCCTTCTGTTCGTGGCAGTCACATCCTCCGTTGCACAAATAAATCCATTAAACGGAAAAATTGTTGATGACCATGACAATCCAATCGCCGGCGCGAATATTTATATAGAAGGAACACTGCTCGGCGCCGCAAGTGACAAAGATGGCTATTTTGAGATTAAGAGCATTCCAGTCCAAAAATTTATTTTAATCATTTCCGTTATTGGTTTTAGCGAATTTAAAATTGAGATTGACCTGCAAAACAATCCTGAACCAAATCTTGGGACAATAAAACTGGAAACCTCACCCCTGCCAACTCAACCGATAATAACCACTGCCAGTAAGTATGAGCAAAATGTGCGTGACATTCCGGTAAGTATTGCCAATGTTTCCGCTGCGGAAATAAATGACCGCAACGCCATTACAATTGCAGATGCATTAAAATATACATCGGGCATTAACCTGACCGACGACCAGGTAAATATTCGTGGTTCCAGTGGCTACAGCCGCGGAGTTGGCAGCCGTGTTATGATGCTTGTTGATGGAGTTCCTTTTATTGCAGGTGATACACAAGGCCTGGTTTTTGAAGCACTTGCCATCAACGAAATTGCTGATATCGAAATTATTAAAGGTTCTGGGTCGGCATTGTATGGTTCCAGCGCAATGGGTGGCGTGGTAAATGTACTGACCAAACCAATTACTCAAGAAGCTCAATACAGTTTTAAAATATATGGCGGGATGTACTCCGACCCTTATTATAAAAAATGGAAATGGACAGATAAAACCCAAACTTTGAATGGGATAAAAGCAAGTTTTTCAAAAAAGTTTGATAAGCTTGGTTTTAGGATTGGAGCATCACGAGATCAGGATGACAGCTATAAACAAAATAACTGGAAAGAACGGATAAACGTGGGTGGTAAAATCCAATACGATCTCTCTGCTTATGAGCGGATAACAGTAGCCGGAAATTATATGGACCAGAAGCGGGGCAGCTTTTTGTATTGGAAAGATTTGCAACATGCGCTCTCTGTTCCTGACAGCCAGAGAAATGATAATGTCCATTCTATCAGAACATATTTGCGGGCTGAATACCAAAATATCATTTCCAAGAATAATTTTTATAAAGGCAACATTCTTTGGTACCACAACTACTTTGATGATCTGGTTGGAGGTGAAAAACATAACTCTACATCAGAATTTGTTTATGGCGAGTTTCAGTACAATCAAAAAATAGGAAAGCACTTTATTACGATTGGTCTAAACCCAACTTTGAGCAGTGTCTCATCAAACCTGTTTGGCAATCACCAGGGAATTGGCGCAGCACTTTTTATTCAGGATGAAACCAAGTGGTCACAAGATTGGATTACAACCACGGGCTTGCGATATGATTATTCTGATATTGATGAAATTGGAAGCGACCAGCGAATCAATCCAAAATTTGGCCTTGTCTGGAAAGGATTACCTGGTGGAGTAATTCGTTTTTCAACAGGAACCGGTTTCCGTGCGCCTTCCATGGCCGAGGCTTTTACATCCACATCAACCGGTGGAATTATTGTGATCCCTAATGAAAATTTAAAACCAGAGCGCAGCACATCAGCAGAAATTGGCTGGAACCAGATTTTTAGCGAGTACCTGGCCACAGACGTTGCAATCTTTTATAACTATTATTGGGATTTGATTGAAGGTGGTTTTATACCAAGCGGGCAAATTCAATTTCAAAATGTTACGGAAGCACGCATAAGTGGCTTTGAGCTAAATTTTTTCGGCAGGCTCATTCCGCAATTATTGAGTTACCGTATCGGTTACACTTACAGCGATACGCGTGATATTGAACTTGATGACTTTTTAACTTATCGCCCTCGCCATCTTTTGTACGGCACGTTAAACAGTAAATGGCATTTCTTGAATTTTGGTGCCGACTATCGTTTTATTAGCCGGTATGACAGGATTGATGACACGTTTGCTTTGATTATTGCCGATGCAACCGAGCGGGTTGATGCACATGTTGTTGATGTGCGGATTTCCGCTGGCTTTGATTTTGGTGCATTACCTTTGAAAATGTCTTTACAGGCCAACAATGTTTTACAATATAATTATATTGACCTTGTTGGGTCGATTGCACCAATCCGCCAATTTGTTTTAGCATTGGAAACAACTTTTTAATTTTGTCATTCAAAACGCAGCCTGTGAAGTGAAAAATCCCAATTAAATATGAAAAAACGCATCTAAAAACTATGTATGACTTCCTCATAATCGGGCAAGGAATTGCCGGTTCTCTACTTGCTTATAATCTCATCCAAAAAGGAAAAACTGTCCTCATAATCGATGATGCAAACCCAAATTCTTCTTCGCGTGTTGCCGGCGGACTAATAAACCCTATAACCGGAAAAAGACTGCAAAAAACCTGGTTGGCAGATCAACTGTTTCCTTATGCCCACAAATTTTATACATCTCTGGAAAAATCTTTAGATGTTTCATTTTTTCATCCAAAACCGGTTGTTCGTATTTTTGCAGATGCCAGGCAAGCAAATGACTGGACTGCAAAATGTTCCGCTTCCGAATTACACGCATATTTAAATCCTGACTATAACTTTGTGAATCAAAAATCTTTTAATATACCGGATGGATATACCGTTTTCGATCAAGGTGCTGTTTTGGATTGTGCGGCTATGCTGGAAGCTTTGGCTGAATATTTTTTACAAAAAAACTGTCTTATAAAACAGGAAGTCAATTATAAAGAATTCAGTCACAATGGAATTATTTCTTTAGATAACATTAAGGCCGAAAATATTGTTTTTTGTGAAGGTTGGAAAGGTGCATTAAATCCATGGTTTAACTGGCTGCCATTTGTGCCAAGCAAAGGCGATGTACTCACAGTAAAAATTGACAATCTGAAAATGGACGAGATTGTCAGCCGTGGCATTTTTATCAGGCCGTTAAAAGACAACATTTACCGCGTTGGCTCAACTTATATTTGGGATGATCAATCTGAATTGCCAACACAAAAAGGTATTGATGAACTATGTGGAAAGTTAAAATCCCTTTTAAAAACCCCGTTTGAAGTTATAGATCATAAAGCCGGAATCCGGCCAACCGTTCGTGACAGACGGCCTTTTCTTGGACAGCATCCTCAATATAAGAATATGTATATTTTTAACGGGCTTGGTACAAAAGGTGTTTTGTTAGCGCCCCGGTTTGCCACTCATTTTGTTGAGGTTTTAGCAAATGAAAGGAAGCTTAATTCTGAGGTTGATATTAAAAGATTTGTGGAAACACAAAATAATTAATCTATATTAATAATATCTTTTTTACTTAAAACGCTATTTAACTGATTTAATAAACTGGTATACTTTAGTCCGGCTTGACTTTGCATTGAATGTAATAATGTTGCTATAGAAACCCCCTTATACCAATCATCTGAAATTGTAGTAGACATATGAGATTGTGGAATTGTTAACTTCTTTTTAAGTATACCTTCAATCTGAGTTATTGGGATTCCTGAAACATATTTTTTTATTTCATCCATTTCAATTGCATAAATTTTTTCTTTATTTTTACAATATTTTTCAAAATTGTTTCTGTCTGTCCCAATTCTATGTTTATACTTATCCCAAATTTTCTCAGGAGTATCTTTTTCAATATTATTTATTGTCACATAGCCTTTAATTTCTCTAGATGGGGATGTTGAATATAATACCGCTTTACTTCCAATCCATTTAGTAGAAAAAGATCGTCTAAGTTCAACAGTTTTATCACCAGATAAAATTTTATCAATATAATGAGGATGTATAGATAAAATTAAATTAATATCATTTGAAAAACCACCAAGTGAATAATGATAGAATAGTTTGGGAAGTTTTTGAGATAATATTCTACTATAAATTTCATTTATTGGTGAGGAGCACATTAGCTCATCTTCACCATGTCGATATTGTGTTTCTGCTTTTGAGATATTATTAAATCCGAAACTTTTAAAAAATTGATTCTTCTCTCCCCAAAGACCCTCAGGAATAGTAAAATGTACATTCTTTGCTTCTTTAATAACATCAAAGATCATTAGTGATAAAAAAATGTCTCCTATGCCATAGTCTTGTAAATCATCACCAATCTTTAAATGACAAATTTTAGCATTTTGGTCTTTCTTAACAACAGCTGAAATAATCGGATTATTATTAATATAACCTACATATGCTGCTCTTTGAGAGTCTCTTATTCCAGGGATAACTTTATTATTTAACCAAATATCAATATTTGGATATTTTATTTCATTTCTTAAAATTAAATCACTAAAATTATTTAGATGATTAGATTGATATTCAATATCTGTGAAATCGATTTTCTTTATAATAATATTTTCTTTTTGTGTAAATAGATCACTCATTCTGGCTGATCCCATTCCTTGAAATATTTAGATAATTTTAAAACTTGATTATAATATACCCCGTCTGATACGTCTTTACAAACTTTTGACATTCTATAAAAATGTAGTTTTGCTAGTGGTTCATTATCACATAAATTGACATCAACATCATGCCCTCTTACTTCAAAAATTAAAGGTGTCCCTCCTGTATTATAACCAAAATACGGATGCACAAATCCTGCATAATGGATTCTCATTTCGCCAAACGTTTCATCCATTGCCCTGCAATAAATAGCCACGCTTTCTGGCAGTTTTATTTTTTCTTTAGAGCGTAATATATAAAACTTGTCTTTTTCAACTTTTATTCTTTTGGGACCGTCATCGCCTACTTTGCAAAACTTCCAATACTTCCTTGGATTATAGACTCCTTTTTCAATAAGGGAAATCGGAATATCATTTTCTAAAAAATCAGGTGATGTGTAAAACCCAGATATTTCATCTTTAATTCCAGGTACTTTTGTTAGCCCTAAATCGACAGAAAGAGAATCATCATTTTTTTGAGAACCTAATATTGCTTTATAAACCAATGGGGACCTTATTTCTGAGTCTTCAGGCTCACCTTTAAACAATCTTAATTGAATTAAAGATATATCCTCTTTAATAACAATACTAAATGTGATTGGAGTTATTTCTATATATAGTTTACCAGAAGATTTCTTTTGTTTATCTGGTGTAAAACTGTCGTAACGATCCATCCCATCTACTATTAGACGTGCTAAAACATCCATTCTCCCAATCGAGCTTTTCGCTGTTGCTTGGCCATAAAAATAATCATAATCTCGGAAATAAATTTCTTCTTTCAGTTTAAATATGTAAGTTTTTTCTCGTTTTAATATAAAAGTGTTATTCTTTTCTGCTACAACTTTCTTAGAAAGCTTATCATTTTTTAAGAAATTTTCATAATTATTTATTGATGGTTTTAAAGAGCCTTCGATCATTTCCCAGCCTTGTCCTGAAAGGTGTAAATCGAAAGAAGAATTATCAACTTGAATTCCTGCTTCAGGGCAATTTGTAATGATACCATCTTCTGCAAGTTTTTTCATTTGATCAGCTGAAAGAACACCAGGTAACCAGAGATCATATTCCATATCAACCCTCCCGTTTTAAATATATTATAAAGATAACGTTAAGAGGTATAGATTACAAGGAAACACTTTTAGAGGTACTTTAAGTCTCGATATCTAAAAAATGCAAAATAATCCCTTTCTAACATCCTTCTTGTTATTTAACCATGATTACTTTTATATTAGGGCATTATGGCTGAAAAGACTAAAGCTCCACCACCAAATAAACTTGAAGTCAAAAACGTTTCCAAATCGTTTTCCGACCAGGTTATTATCCATGGTTTATCCTTTTGTGTAAATGGTGGTGAAACCTTTGGCCTGCTTGGACCAAACGGCGCCGGCAAAACAACCATGATGCGCATCATCATGAACATTATTAAGCCCGATCTGGGTGAAGTACTTTTTAATGGCGAACCTCGTGATAGTTTAAAGGCGCTGCATTTTGGCTATCTACCCGAAGAACGCGGCCTATATCCTCGAGCTTCTGTTTTAGATG
Source organism: Calditrichota bacterium (assembly GCA_013112635.1). Lineage (NCBI taxonomy): Bacteria > Pseudomonadati > Calditrichota > Calditrichota bacterium. The sequence goes on from JABFGF010000002.1 coordinate 744,220, forward strand.
TGCTAGTCTATTTTGGAACACTAAATAATTTAAGCAAACGCAAAGCCGAAGTTGAAGCAATCCGCTATTTAGACCGTCTTGGGTTAATTGATTTTGCAGACAGGCCTGTTAACCAACTTTCCAAAGGGATGCAGCAAAAGGTTCAGTTTATTGCCGCCTTTTTGCATGATCCGGATGTTCTTATTTTAGATGAACCTTTTTCCGGTCTCGATCCAATCAATCAAATTGTTTTACGCGATATTCTTATCGAATATAAACAGAAGAAAAAAATCCTAATTATTTCCACGCACCAAATGGAACTTGCGGAAAAATTGTGCGACCATATCTGCCTGATAAATAATGGCAATGTGGTAATTGACGGGGACTTGAAAAAAATAAAACGCACCCGGCGCGAAGATGCCTATTTAATTGAAGCCGATGAATTGAATTTTTTACATGATCTGGATGAAGTTGAAGTTTTAGAAGAAAACAACTCTGCTTTTAAAATTAAAATGGTTAATAAAAAGTCTTCTGTCCAAGACCTTTTAAATAAAATCAACAAACGTTCAAGCATTCGCCGTTTTGAAATTGTTGAGCCTTCCCTGCATGATATTTTTATAAAAATTATTCAAGATTCGGAGCATAGCTGATATGAAAAATATATTTCGTATAGCACGCTGGGAGTTTTTATCCCGTGTAAAATCGCGCTCCTTCTTTTTTAATACATTTATATCTCCGCTGCTTTTTACAGCGATTTTTATCCTGCCAATCTATTTTTATAACTACCAACCGGAAGTCTCGGTAAAACTAATCGGTGTAATAGATTTGAGCGAAGGCCGGACCATGGGAGCCGAATTATCCAAGGAATTGAACCGTCAATCGCGCATGGAAAACAAGCTTTCAGAATATCAGGTTTATAATATTTCTGTAAAAAACTCAAAACCATACCAAATAATGGTTGAGGACTTTAGTGATATTAAAAACCAACTTGATTCGCTTTCTTCGCTGCATAATCAAATAAAAGTAGAACGAACCGGCTACTATAAAAATCGCGGTACACCAAACCGCCAATTTGCGCTGGATAAATCCTATGAAAGGTTGCGCGAGGTTCGCGAAGAGAAAGAATTGATTGAGATTGAAATGTACCGTTTTCAGACAGCGCTGGACAGTATGTATGAAAAAGTTGCTCGTATTTCTGCCGACTCGATGATCATTTCAAACCTTTTAAATTCATACATGGTTTTTCCGGGAAATTTTGCAAAAACAGGTTTTACAGAATATCACTCCAAAAACCCGGGCGATCTTCTCGATACGGACCGGCTTGAAAAAGTGATGCAAAATATTACCATCCGCAAAAGGATGATTGAAGCAAAAATTGAGCGCAATGAAATGCGGGATTTGTTGCGGCCAATCCATATGGAAAAATATAAAGTCAGCACCGAGGATCAGGAAGAGTGGAATATTTATGCTCAGTTTTATGGTCCTTTGATTGGTGTCTTTCTACTTTTTATGGCCATTTTTACATCCGGCGGATATTTGTTTAGCGGTGTTTTGTTGGAAAAATCCAATCGTGTAATTGAGGTTTTACTATCCTATGCAACAAGCAACCAGATTATGGGCGGAAAAATTTTGGGTCTCGGTTCGCTGGGCTTGGTGCAAATACTAATTTGGTTTTTAATTACCGGCCTTTTTGTTTCTACCGGATTTGTTTCATCGTCGGGTTTGAGCTATTTAAACATGGAAAATGGGTTTTATTTTCTGCTTTATTTTTCATTGGGGTTTTTGTTTTACGGTGCTATTTTTATAACAATTGGAAGTGTTTTCCCAAATGAATATGATGCTCAGCAAATCAATCAGTTTTTACGTACCCTGGCCATTTTTCCCGTACTTTTATCATTACTTGTTTTATCAGAACCAAATTCCGGATGGATTAGAATATTGAGTTACATTCCTTTCTTAAGCCCATCTTTTATGATCTTGCGCATACCGCTTAGCTCTGTAGCTATTTCTGCTGATATTTATATAACAACTTTTATTATGATTTTTTCCATCGCAGCAACCATTTATATTGCCGGAAAACTGTTCCGGGTTACAACATTGATGCAAGGCAAAAAACCTTCCTGGAATGAAATTGTATATTGGATTAAAAATGCATGACCGCTACGTTATATTCTCCACAAAAGAGATGTTGGTTTTGTTTAATTAAAAAGCACAAATAAATTGCCTTTGCGTGCTTGCAACTCTAAATTTCTCGCTTACTTTATAAACTGAAAATAATGCAAAAAAAAATCAGACAACTTGCCGCTATAATGTTTACTGATATGGTTGGTTATACTGCCATGATGCAAAGTGATGAAGAGCTGGCAAAAGCTAACCGTGACCGCCACCGGGAAGTATTGGAAAGAATTATAGCCGCACATTATGGCTTAATTCTTCAATATTATGGTGATGGGACGCTAAGTGTTTTTGGTAGTGCTGTCGAAGCCGCAGAAGCCGCCGTAGAAATTCAGCAGGAGCTGCAACAAGAACCCATAATTCCTTTACGGATTGGGATTCATGTTGGTGATGTAGCTTATGATGATGATGGCATATATGGTGATGGAGTAAACATTGCCTCGAGAATTGAAACATTGTCGGTACCGGGAAGTGTATTAGTCTCCGGTAAACTTTATGATGAAATAAAAAATCATTCCTCATTACCTGCAAAAGCACTTGGTAGCTTTAAATTTAAAAATGTGCAACGTCCCTTAAATTTGTATGCTCTTGGATCAGACAAGCTGCAGGTTCCCACAAAAGTAGAATTAAAAGGCATAAATAACGAATCCTTACAAAGTATTGCAGTTTTACCATTTGTAAATATGAGCACGGATCCTGAAAATGAATTTTTTAGTGATGGCATTTCTGAAGAAATAATTAATGCTCTCACACGGATTGATGGGCTTCAGGTTACATCACGAACTTCTTCATTTGCGTTTAAGGGTAAAAATGAAGATGTAAGAGAAATTGGGAAAACCCTTAATGTTGACAATGTTTTGGAAGGCAGTGTGCGCAAAGCCGGCAATCGAGTGCGCGTAACTGCACAGCTAATAAAGAGTATCGATGGCTACCATATCTGGAGTGAGGTTTATGATCGTGACCTGGAAGATATATTTGCCGTTCAGGATGAAATCTCGCGCAAAATTACCAATACCCTGCGCCAAAAACTTTCTTCATCAGACGCCGACAAACCGCTGATTGAAACTAAAACAGAGAATATTGACGCCTATAATTTGTATCTAAAAGGGTTGTACTATTTTGATAAATGGTCACCGGAAAACATTCGCAAAGCCATTGCTTGTTTTGAAGATTCTATCAAAAAAGATAATAGTTTTTCTTCTGCCTATGCCGGGCTGGCCTGGGCTTTTTCTTATATGGGCGCAACAGGCCAAATGAAGCCTAAAACAGCATTCCCAAAAGCAGAAAAATTTGCATACCTGGCTCTTGAAAAAGATTATCAAAATGCTGACTCTCATTCTGCTTTAGCATTGGTTAAATTCTTTTACACATTCGATTTTGACGGTGCTGAGAAATCATTTACCCAAGCCCTGAGACTAAATCCGGGGGCAGCAAAAATTAGGAATTTATATTCATGGTTTTTAGCAAGCACAGGAAAAAATGAAAAAGCTCTTGAGCAAATCCAAATAGCGGCAAAGCAAGATCCACTATCTTTATCAATAATTACAACTCTGGCCATTGCATATGGCCACACAAAAAATTTTAAAAAAGCATTCGAACAGCTTGATCGCGCAATAGCCATAAACCCTGAATTTAGAAATGCAGTTGAAGCAAAAGGCTGGGTAAATTTATTTAAAGGAGAATATGATAAAGCGCTTTCATATTTTACCAAGTATCAAAAACTAACAGGCCACCCTTTAAAAGGTTTAACAGGGATAGGCTATGTTTATGCCCTAACCGGCAAAAAAGAAAAAGCACTGGAAATAATTGAAAAAATAAAACAGCGTGAAATTGAAGAACCTGAAGTTGTTCTTGACATGGATTTAGCATTAATTTTTCTCGGTTTACAAGATTTTGATAAAATGTTTGAGTATCTTAAGAAAGCTTTTGACCAACGGATTGGAATAATTTTTACTTTATCCAACGAAATTTGGAAAACGATTCATTCAGAGAAACGTTACCAGGAATTAATAAAACCTTTTGGATTATCAACACTTTTGAAATAAGGATATTTAATGAACGAAACTGAACGCGACTACGGGAGCGATGTTGAAATTGTTAATGTAGACGGACGCGAATATATCATTGTTGGAACAGCACATATTTCGCAGCAATCTGCCGATCTTGTACGCAAAGTTATAGAAAACGAAAAACCCGATACTGTTTGTGTTGAACTAGACCAGCAGCGTTACAAAGCATTACGGGAACAGAAAAAATGGGAAAACCTGGATCTTAAAACCGTTACCCGCCAAAAGCAACTGGCCACACTTTTAATAAACCTGCTATTGAGTTCATATCAAAAAAGACTCGGCAAAAAGCTTGGGGTTATGCCGGGAGTGGAGCTATTGGAGGCAACCAAGGTAGCCGATGAACATAAAATCCCGGTTGAATTATGCGATCGCGATGTAAGAATCACCATGCGTCGTGCATGGAACTCCCTTTCTTTTTTCAAAAAAATGCAATTAATGACATCCGGTGCCGCCGGCGCGTTTACAGACCAAGAGATTAGTGAAGAACAGTTGGCCGAAATCCGTAAAAAAGATGTACTAAATGAAATGATGAATGAGCTGGGCGAGGCTATGCCGGTTTTAAAAACAGTGTTAATTGATGAACGCGATAGTTACATAACCCAAAAAATGACTGAATCAAAAGGTGATAAGATTGTCAGCGTTGTTGGCGCCGGACATATGGGCGGAATAAAAGAAGGCCTGTTAAACAACAAGAAAACCAATCTTGAAGAAATAGAGCAAATACCGCCGGCATCATCCGTGGCAAAAATAATAGGATGGGCAATTCCAATAATAATTATCGCCTCCATTTTTTATATTGGTTACGACAAAGGTTTGGCGCAGGCTGGAGATAACGCCTTGTTTTGGTTTTTAGCCAACGGCATACCAAGTGCATTAGGCGTGTTAATTGCTTTGGGGCATCCTTTTGCAGTTCTGTCTGCTTTTGTGGGCGCTCCTTTTACAAGCTTAACACCACTGATAGGAGCGGGCTATGTGGCCGCTTTTGTTCAGGCATATTTTAAGCCCCCTTTGGTTCACGAATTCAGGAGTGTAATGGATGATGCCGGTGAAGTAAAAAAATGGTGGGCTAATAAGGTACTGCGTGTTTTCCTTGTTTTTATTTTATCCTCTTTAGGAAGTGTGCTTGGCACCTATGTAGGAGCATATGAAATAATTTCTAACTTATTTTAATAATGTTGTGGGGACATGATGATCCGTCAGAAAGAAATCTGCACTCTATCAATAATTTTTTTCTGCTTGTTTTTTATTACACATATAAATGCCCAGAATAATGATATTTCCAACGGAGAAGAAAATCCGGTTTTCCTGACAATGAATGGCGCCATCTCACGGGCACTCTCTTTAAATAGCCAGGTAAAAGCAAGCAGCTATGCTGTAAAAAAAGCAGATTGGGATAAACTATACGCCTGGACGCTTCTATTTCCAACCATCAGTTTTAATTCCAATTATACATGGATTGATGACAGTACTTTCGCTCTACGTGATTTTAGCCGCTACTTTCAAGATCCAAACTCACCTTTTCAAATTCCACAAACTGTCTTTCAGGAATCTTACTACAGTTCTTTAGATTTGAATATGCCAATCTTCCGAGGTTCTCTTTTAAATGGTTTATCAATCGCCGGATCGAATCAGGAAATGGCTGTTGAAATGGGTGAATCAACACGTAGAAATATTATCTTTACAACGGTCAGCAGCTATTTAAATAAATTAAAGGCCGAAGAAATTTTAAGACTGCAAAAAGAATATCTGAATCTTTCAAAATTGAATTACGAAAAATCCGAAAGACTTTATAACGCCGGGAGAGCCTCTAAAACAGAATCTTTACGCTGGAAGGTTGAATACCAAAAACAAAAAGTGACAGTGGTTAGCAGTGAGTCTGGCTTGCGAACTGCGAACGCTTTTTTGAACCGGGTTTTAAATATTGATATGCAAAAGAGTTTGAAAACTGAAAACCTGATCCCGGAAAAAATAGATCGTGAAAGTAAGCATTTAATTTCTTTAAGTGATGAAGAAATCATTGCTATGGGTCAGCTTGATAATGATAAACTGATAAAAGCCAATGCATCATTAAAGGCAGGAAAGCTTGGAGAAGAGATCAGTTATTTACAATACCGAAACTCTTACGCTTCATTTATGCCCGATATTTCCCTGACATATTCCCATGCCTGGCGGGAAAACAGTACCATCGATCTTGATGATTATTCACCCAAAACTTTGATGGTAAATTTTTCGCTACCACTGTTTAACAGCTTTCAGGATTACACCCAGCTAAAATCCGCCTATTATGAATACAAAAAAAACCAGGAAGATTTTAACGATCAGTTACAAAATACACGCTATGTCATTACTGAAACTATTAACAAGGTAATCAATCAAAAAACTCAAATTGAGCTCGCCAGACTTAATATAGAATATACGGAAGCAAACTATACCACGGTGGAAAAGCAAAAGGACCGAGGGCTAATTTCCAATATTGATTTTATTGATGCCAAATTAAATATGCAAAATGCGCGGCTTGAAATGATCAATAATCAATACGATTTCGTTTCATCTATGGTTGAGCTTTATTACCTGGTTGGTAAATTAGAGACACTTATAAAATGAGCAAGAGTTATGCTTTTGGGAGAAAGAATAATGAAACCATTGTTGATAATTTTTTTTACTTTATTACTTTTTTCATGTGAAGAAAATAATTCGCCAGATCAGAACGAAGAATTAATAGTTGATAAAGAACCTGCAAAACCACAGCTGGTTGTCCCTGTAGAAGTTTCAATCGTAAAATATGAAATCGTCAAACAAAGCATTCCTTTGACTGGCATATTACAGCCAATATCTGCCATTGATATTATTTCCGAAACCAGCGGGAAAGTACAACAAATATTTAGAAATCTTGGCGATCCCGTTTCAACCAGAGATACACTTGCCAGAATTGATGACCGTGTTCCACTAAGCCAGTATCACCAAGCTCAGGCACAAGTTCTTTCTGCAAAAAACAATTTGGATATTGCAAAATTAAATCTTAGTAGCGATAAAGATTTATTTGAAAGTGGTGATATTTCCAAACTCGAATTTGAAAACACCTTACTCGCGGTAAAAACTGCAGAAGCTAATCACCTATCAGCCTTGGCCAGCTTGAGCTTATCAGAAAAATCATTTCTTGATACACGCATAACTTCCCCAATATATGGAGAAATCTCACGAAAACACATCGATCCCGGCACTATGGTAAATATTGGGATGAACCTGTTTCGGGTTGTTGATTATAGTACACTAAAAATAGAAATCGGCGTATCGCAAAAGCTTATCAGCCTAATTAATGTAGGAAGCCCTGCAAAAATAACTATTTCCGCGCTGAATGGTTTAACCGTTGAAGGCAAAGTTCGCCACATTTCGCCTCAGGCCGATGAACAGACAGGTACATTTTTAGTAGAGATCCATATTCCGAACAATGCCAAGCAAATGAAAGCAGGAATGACAGTGAGCATAGAGTTGACAATAACAAGTGACGACGAGAAAATCGTTATTCCCAATCACGCTTTGGTTACAAAGAATGGCAATTCATTTGTTTACAAAATTGAAAATGGAAAAGCCCAAATAACCGAGGTTCATCTTAGTAATTCAATCGGTTCAAAAACAATTATTGAAAGTGGGATTTCACAGGGTGATTCGATTGTTGTTGTTGGGTTGAAAAGTCTTGGAATGAATACTCCTGTTTTAATCGAAACTGTTCATGAGTAGGATAAAACCTAGTACACTGTAATGAAATATTTTAGGAAAACTCCATGAATATCTCTGATTTCTCCGTAAAAAATCCCGTGCTAATAAACCTTTTGATGGTCGGCATTATCATATTTGGTATAATTACATTTCTTAGAATGCCAACCGAACTAAACCCCGAAGTTAGTTTTAATTGGGTTTTTGTTACTGTTACATATCCTGGAGCCTCCCCTGAAGAATGTGAAAATTTCATAGTTGATCCAATTGAGGCAGAAATCCAGGACATCGATAATATTTCTGAAATTCAATCAAACTCCGGAGAAGGATTTGGCTTTATTATGGTCAAATTCGAAGACATGTCCGATAGTGATTTTCGAGAACATTTTACGGATTTGAAAGCCGAAGTGGATAAAGTGGATATTCCCGATGATGCCGATGATCCAATCGTAGATGATTTTGGTAGTGGTGATTTTATGCCGGTGATCACCATAAACATGTCTTACGAAATCCCTGAGGACAACGCTCAACTTATTGCTGATGACCTTGAAAAAGATTTGCAGGACCTGCCCGGTGTGGCAAAAGTGCAGGTATCCGGTTTGGCCAAGCGTGAAATTTGGATTGAAGTAGATCCGGTTAAATTGAACGCACTCAATATAACATTTAATGAAATTGTTGCTGCACTAATGGCCCGTAATATCAATATTCCCGGGGGCAACATTTCTTTTGGGAAAACCGAATATGTAATCCGTTCCCTGGGAGAATATACATCCGTTGCTGAAATTGAAAACAGCATACTTCGTACATCAGGAAATGGTGATTATATAAAAATTTCTGATGTTGCAAAAGTTCAGGACCGCCGGGAAGAAGCTAATATCCTTTCCCGAATGAATAATGCCCCATCAATAACATTTTCAATGTCCAAAAAAAGTAATGCCAACTCAATAGATGTTATTGATGACATAAAGGATCTTGTCAAAAAATATGAAGATAAAGTACCGGATGGAATTGAATTTAGCTGGTCCAATGACAATTCTGTTTATATTCTCAGGGTAATAAATGTACTTCGCAATAATGCCATCACTGGGATGGTTCTTATTTTCCTGGTCCTTATGGTTTTCCTTGGAAAAGGAAATGCGCTGCTTGCCTCTTTAGGCATTCCAATCTCATTTTTTGTGGCGTTCATTTTAATGGATGCTTTTGGTTATTCACTGAATGGCAATACACTTTTTGCCCTGGTAATGGTGCTCGGTATTATTGTCGATGATGCCATCATTGTTGTCGAGAACTGCCATCGGTACCGGCTTTTGGGATACAATTCCTTCGAATCTGCGGTTCGTGGTACAAGTGAAGTGGTCACTCCAATTCTATCGTCGATCGGGACAAATATTGCCGCTTTTTTACCTCTGATTTTATTGCCCGGAATTATGGGAAAATTTATGCGGGTTATCCCCGTCGTCTTCGCACTTGCATTAATTGCTTCCATGTTCGAGGCGTTTTTGTTACTTCCTTCCCACTATGCCGATTGGACAACAAAATCCAAAACACATAAAAAAGGCGAAAAACCTTTCTTTAAAAAACTACGAATTAAATACAGCCACATGCTTATTCGGGTTCTTCGTAGGCGTTATATCGTTCTTGTCCTGCTCGTCCTTATTTTTGGTGGATCATTTAGTATAATTGGCCTTGTTGGTGTTGAAATGTTTGGCGATGAAGACTTCGATCAATTCCGGGTTTTAGTCAGAATGCCGGAGGGGACCAGTTTGCAGGAAACTGACCGTGTCATGAAAAAGTTTGAGGATCAGGCAAACCTGCTTGACAAATCAAACATCCAAACAATGGTTTCTAACATTGGCCTTCTCCAGGGTCAGGAAGAGTGGGTGACACGAAAAAGTGTTGCACAACTCATTCTTGAATTAACTCCTCAAGAAAAAAGAATTGCTGATATTGATGAGATTTTAAATGACCTCAGAGAAAAAACTAAAAATATTAGTGGTCCGATTAGTGTGGTTTATGAGAAAGTTAGCGGAGGTCCACCCGTTGGGAAACCAATATCAATAAAGGTTCAGGGAAAATATCTGGATGACATAAAAAAAGCTTCTTTGGCGTTACAAGACTCTATAAAAAAACTAACCGGCGCTTATGGAATTGCGGATGATTTTCCTCCCGGTAAACAGGAAATACGTATCAAAGTTAATGAAGAAAAAGCTGCCTTATTTGGGTTTAATACGCAATATGTCTCTATGATTGTTCGCTCTGCGTTCGATGGCGTCAAAGCCGGTGAATACAGGGATGGCGATGATGAAATTGATATGATAGTAAAATATAATTCCAAACATCGTTCTTCTGTAGATGATGTTCTTAACCTCAAAGTATCTAATGCAAATGGGCAAACTGTTGCACTAAGCGATATAGTTAGTTTCGAAATTAAACCCGGCCCGACCCAAATAAATCGTTTTGATCAAAAACGGACTATTATGGTTACAGGTGAAATTAATGAAAATATAACAACGCTTGATAAAATTAATGATAAAATTGTTGACCTGTTTCCTATGTTAGAGCAAAAGTTTTCCGGAGTAACATTCAGCGTTGGTGGACAGTATGAGGAATTCCAAAACACCTTTGATAACATCAGTTCTCTTTTTGCATTAAGCCTTGTTCTCGTTTTTCTAATATTGGGAACCCAGTTTAACTCATATTCACAGCCATTGATTATAATGACTTCTGTACCATTTGCAATAATTGGTGCGATGCTGGGTCTTCTAATTTCAGGAAATCCATTCAGTATTGCTGCAATGTACGGATTTGTGGCCCTTGCAGGCATTGTTATAAACGATGCCATTGTAATGATTGACTTTTTAAACAAACGCCGCAACGGAAAAAATACGACTGTTTTTCAATATTGGCGCAGTATTATTAATGCCGGCCGTTTACGTTTACGTCCGATTATTTTAACATCGCTAACAACAATTTCCGGATTGATCCCGATGGCTTTTGGGATTGGCGGTAAATCAAATCTTTGGTCACCACTGGCAAATGTTATTTTATTTGGATTGTTAATATCGACGATCTTGACTCTTTTCATCATCCCAAGTTTTATTGCCATTCTTGATGATGTAAAACGTAGTAGAAAAAAAGCACGTTTAGTTGCTTTTGGCAAGATTTAAATCACAAAATTTACAAAGAACCGTGTATAAGCTTTACGTTTAGAGATGTCTTCTTTTAGTTGTTATACAAATCCTGCTAAGTGCTATTTCTTTTTTATATACATACCCCGATTTTTTTTGTATATTTTTGTAAAACCCTAATCATTGGAGGAACAAATGAAAACAAAAAAAATTTTGTGCCCACTTGATTTTTCTGATGTGTCCAAGAAATTATTAGATTATTCTGTAGAATTCGCTCAAGTAAACAAAGCAAAGTTAATTTTACTCCATGCTGTTGATCACCCCCATTTGTATGATAATTATGAAATTCTGACCATCACACCACATGAAATTGGCGACAAGCTGGAAAAAGAAGCACAACAAAAATTAAGAACTATTGCACAAGAAATTGAACATATTATTCCTGTGAAAACCATTGTATGCATGGGCAAACCGTTTTTTGAAATTATCCGCGTCGCTAAAGAAATTCAATCAGATCTGATAATAATTGGCAGCCATGGAAGAGGGGGCTATCGCGCATATGTTGATTGGAAGTACAACTGAGAAAGTTGCTCGCAAAGCACCGTGCCCTGTTCTTATTTATAAGGAAAAGAAAAAATTAGATTTTGTTCTACCGTAACAAAAGATTAAAAAAAATTATTTTTATGGATTTGAGTTCTAATATTTAAAGTGTGACATATTTTCTAAAATTCTGCCAGACTTTCTATATAGTTTTAGTCTACTTATTCACTTTACTTTCAGATATTTTATACTACTTGTCATAAACCTTTGTAATTAAACGAATTACAAAGGTTTTAATTTTTTGGCATGGTTATTGTTTAAATGCCATCGTTTGCAATCAAACTTATGTCAATAAAACAGATCGAAGGAGAAAAAATGAATATTAAACCAATGCAAGACAGGTTGCTGGTAAAACCTGTTGATGAAGAACAAAAAACAGCAAGCGGTATAATTGTACCCGATACTGCTGCCAAAGAAAAACCTATGCGTGGTGAAGTTATCGCCGCAGGTCCTGGAAAAGTATCCGAAGAAGGTACCCGTCTTCCAATGGATGTAAAAGTTGGTGATCAGGTTATATATGGCAAATATGCCGGAACTGAGTTTAAACTTGAAGACGACCAATTATTAATCATAGAACAAAATGATGTTTTAGCCATTTTTGAAAATTAAACTATACAAACGAAAGGAAGACCAAATGTCCAAAGAGATATTATTTGATGCCGAAGCGTTCGGCAAGTTAAAAAAAGGGATCGATGTACTGGCCCGCACTGTGAAAGTGACCCTTGGCCCCAAAGGCAAAAATGTGGTTATCGATAAAAAGTTTGGCGCACCAACCGTTACTAAAGACGGCGTTACCGTTGCCAAAGAAATCGAACTCGACGACTCATTTGAAAACATGGGCGCACAAATGGTTAAAGAAGTTGCCTCTAAAACAAGCGATGTGGCCGGTGACGGAACCACAACTGCAACCGTTTTGGCGCAGGCCATTTTTACACAAGGCCTCAAAAATGTTATCGCCGGATCTAACCCAACCGAACTAAAACGCGGTATCGATAAAGCCGTTTTGGAGGTTGTAAAAAACCTTAAAGGTATGTCACGCGATGTGGCCGGTAAAGAAGAAATCGCCCAGGTAGGTTCTATCTCTGCCAACAACGATCCGACCATTGGCGATTTAATTGCCGATGCCATGGACAAAGTGGGCAAAGACGGCGTGATCACTGTTGAAGAAGCCAAATCAATCGAGACCAGCCTGGATGTTGTGGAAGGTATGCAATTCGACCGTGGATACATTTCCCCATATTTTGTAACCGATAGCGAAAGCATGGAAGCGGTTATGGAAACCCCGAATATTTTAATCTATGACAAAAAGATCAGCGCCATGAAAGACCTGCTGCCGATCCTTGAAAAAAGTGCCCAGACAGGCAAACCGCTGATGATCATCGCTGAAGATATTGATGGCGAAGCGTTGGCCACATTGGTTGTAAACAAATTGCGCGGCACCTTAAAAGTTGCTGCCGTAAAAGCACCCGGTTTTGGTGATCGTCGTAAAGCCATGTTGGAAGATATCGCCATTTTGACCGGTGGCCGTGTTATTTCTGAAGAGACCGGTTTTAAACTGGAAAGTGCTTCTTTGGATGATTTGGGTACGGCCGCGACAGTGACCATCGATAAAGACAACACAACCATCGTTGAAGGTGCCGGTTCAGGTGACGACATCAAAGGCCGTGTCAGCATGATTCGTTCACAAATTGAAAATACATCTTCTGATTATGACCGTGAGAAGTTGCAGGAGCGTTTGGCAAAATTGGCCGGCGGTGTTGCGCTTATCAAAATTGGTGCTGCCACAGAAGTTGAGATGAAAGAGAAGAAAGCCCGCGTTGAAGATGCGCTTCATGCTACCCGCGCTGCTGTTGAAGAGGGAATTGTTCCTGGTGGCGGTGTTGCTTTGCTTCGCTCGATTGCAGCATTGGATGGTTTAAAGCTTGATGGCGACCAGCAAATTGGTGTGGATATCGTACGCCGCAGTTTGGAAGAGCCGATGCGTCAGATTGTTGCCAACTCCGGCTTGGAAGGCAGCGTTATTGTGCATAAAGTAAAAGAAGGCAAAGATGCTTTTGGTTTCAACGCAGCTACTGAAGAATACGAAGATTTAATCAAAGCCGGTGTTTTGGATCCGACCAAAGTTACACGCAGTGCTTTGGAAAATGCGGCCTCTGTTTCTGGTCTGTTATTAATGACAGAAGCCTTGATTACCGACAAGCCTGAAGAGTCTGCTCCTGCAATGCCTGCTATGCCTCCGGGTGGTGGTATGCCGGGTGGTATGGGCGGTATGTATTAAAAATAACTCTCGATAAAAAAAGTAACCTTCCAGGATTAAAAACCTGGAAGGTTTTTTTATTATAAAATTTTCCTTGCAGTTAATATTTCCCTTTTTCCTAAAGGCCCTTTCATTTTTGTTACTTCAAATCCAGCTTCTATCATTGCCCTTCTTACACTTCCTTTTGCTGAATAGGTACTTAGCTTCCCATTCCGTTTCATGGCCAAAAGAAGTTTTGAGAAAAAAGAAACTGTCCATAATTCCAGATTCTTATCCGGGCTAAATGCATCTAAATAAACAGCATTAAATTCTTGTTCTGGAAGAGAAACTTTTATCGCATCACCAATCAATAATTTCAAAAAAATGTTTTTTCCAAAATCTATTTTATATTTTCCTTCTGGAAGAATTTTTGGCTGACCGTCGCGCCATTCCAAAAATGGTGAATATAAATTGTTTTCTGAGGCTGTTTTACTGTGGTTTAGTTTTTGAAAGAGGTCATATTTTAAAAGATCGTTTTCAATTGATGTAAATTCTAATCGGGTTTCTGTTTCGGCAGCTTTCTGCGCTGTAAGGAAAAAATTAAAACCTGTACCAAAACCAATCTCCAAAACCGATGTTTTTAGTTTTTTTTGTAATCTTTCAGCAACACCCGCGCCTTGTAAAAATACATGATTGGCTTCCTGCAAAACACCGTGTTCTGAATGGAAGGTTTGTTTATACTTTTCAGAATATAGTGTATCAAGACCATCCGCTGTTTTTAAAATTTTCATATGAAATATTTTTTAATTGCATTTAATACTAATATTTTTAAATTAGTATTAAGCTTTTCATATATCTAACTATATATAAAAAATTACTTAGAAATTAAAGTGCTTAACCTATAATAAACAATGAAGTTACCCACAAAACCTCCTAACTACAATATTGTTATAAAAAATATAGTAGAATCTGGCAATGTAGATCTACTTTTAAAGTACAATCTCAATACAACTAAACAATATTATCATTGGGATAAGTTAAAACACTTGTCACCCCCAGATAACCTGACCAACAAAGAATGGTGGGCATGTATTAAATATTACAGACATAGTGCAGCGAAAATTGTACCCGGTTTAGTTGACAACTTCACTAAGGATTTTTCATTCGTTCTTACAGACTCCATTTCTCGTGACCTTCATTGGTTAGATATGTATGCAGCTGGAAGTATTCAATCGAGTTCCCTAATTACTACACCTGAAACTCGTAATACATATTTGGTAAAATCTTTGATAGAAGAAGCCATTAGTTCAAGCCAATTAGAGGGGGCATCAACAACACTTCCTATTGCAAAAGAAATGATCCGGCAAAATAGGAAACCCCGAGACATAAACGAGCAGATGATTTTTAATAATTATCATGCTATGGAATTTATCAGGGAAATAAAAAATGAAAGCCTTACACCAGAAATTATATTAGAGCTACACAAATTATTAACCTATAAAACCCTTGAAAAAGAAAGCAAAGCTGGAAAATATAGAACAAAGAATGATAAAGATGACAATGTTGTTGTTATAGACCCAAATGATGGAATAATCTTGCATATACCATCAAAAGCTTCTGAAGTACCTCAAAGAGTTAAGGCTCTCTGCCATTTTGCAAATCAAGTATCGGATGACGAATTTGTTCATCCTGTAATTAAATCAATAGTTCTGCATTTTATGCTTGCATACATTCATCCATTTACTGACGGCAATGGACGGACAGCCCGGGCCTTATTTTATTGGAGTATGGCTAATAAAAAGTACTGGCTTATGGAATTTGTTTCCATTTCCAGGGTTATTAAACAAGCCCCAACTCAATATGGTAAAGCATTTTTGCACACAGAATCTGATGAAAATGATTTGACATATTTTATCATACACCAACTTAAAACTATCAAACAAGCAATTGGCGATTTATTTAAATATCTTGATAAAAAAACAAAACAACTTCAAGATTCTGAAAAACTTTTAGAAGAAAGTAAAACTTTTAAAAATAAATTAAATTTCAGACAACTCACTTTATTAAGACACGCCCTTAAACATCCACGGTTTGCCTACAAAATATCTGAACACATGAACTCACATGGGATAGTCTATCAAACTGCCCGCAACGATTTAATTCAAATGGCTGAAAGATTTAATTTATTAATCAAAGTTAAAGCAGGAAAGTCTTTCTTATTTTTGTCACCGGATGATTTACATGAGCGGTTAAAACAGGGTTAAATAAATCCCCTATCGACTCCGCTTCTAATAAGCCGAAGAGAACTCCTTGCTATTCTTTTAATATGATCGAAATTGGGAAATGATCGCTAAAGCCCTTTTTGTTTAATGACTTGCCCCTACTAAAACGGATTGGAGTGGGATAGGTACCGGTGTTGACCATTTCAGCAAACTGCACTACTTCAACAGAATCTTGCTTAATTTTTAATCCTGAATTACCTGTTAATAATCCTTTGGAGGCCAAAAATTGGTCCAGCATATTGGGATCATTCGCGTTATAATAACTTCCTTTCCCTTCGCCCATTAATGGCCACATCATGTTTAAAAACTTTGCGCTGCGTGCCCTGGTAACTTTTGTACGTGTTTGCTCAGCCCGTGCATACTCTGTTATCGAGCGGTTAAAAGGCTCGTCATTAAAATCACCCATTGCTAAAACAGCAACATCTTTGCCATAGATTTCTCTTATTCGCTCATGAAAATAACCAAGTGTTTCCCCAGCCATCATGCGGTACGGCTCAGATTCGTATTGCCCACCCATTCGCGCAGGCCAATGATTGCCAACTACGACTAAAAGGTTATCATATTTTGTTTTAAAATTTACCTGGAACAGATCACGGGTTGCTGTACGTTTTTGGATAAAATGCGAAAACTGTTCATGGGCTTTTAGTTTTTTAGAATCGTAAATAAAGGCTACATCAATGCCACGATTGTCCTGAGAATTGTCATGAGAGATTTTATAATTACGTCCATCAATTGCAATTTTATCTGCCAACATTTCCAGCACGAAAGCATTTTCAACTTCGCAAACACCAAGTAAATCCGGACCGGAATTATTGTTCATTTGTTTTATTATTGAGGCGAGCTGGTCTAACTTTTTTTCAAGCACTTGGGCTGTCCAGCCAGTTAATTCATTTTTTAAAACACGTTTTAATTTCTCCGACCTTTGTGGTGAATCTTTTACATCGAATAGATTTTCTACATTCCAAAATGCAATATAATATTCCATGATTTTTCCTTTTAATTTTACCGCAGAGTTCGCGGACAAATACACTTCAAATAATCTTTAAATATTATTGACCATCCTCTTTATACCTTCTTTAAATAATTTAACATTAGAATTAATCAGTATTCAAACTTTTAGTTTGCTTAGCTTTAGATAGGTTAATATCTGGGCTTCATGGATGGGCATTATTCTTTCAACAGATTTTAATTCTACAATTATCATGTTTTCAATCAAGAGATCAATCCGGTAGCCAGCATCTATCTTTAACCCATCATAGTTAACCGGTAAAGAAATTTGTAATAATACTTTTATTTTTCTTTTTTGCAGTTCATATTTTAAACATGCCTCATAGGTTGATTCAAGTAATCCTGGACCCAATGACTTATGGACATGAAACGCTGAGTCGATAATTGAACCTGATAAATCATTTATGTGCATTATTTTCCTTTTTCTGCGTTCTCTGCGGTATAATTATCTTGATAACATCGGGCCAAGTTTACGGCCACCAAAAAGATGCATGTGTAAATGATAGACTTCCTGACCACCGTGGTCCCGGCAGTTAATCAGAACGCGGTAACCGTTTTCCGATATTCCCTGTTCTCGGGCAATCTTTGCAGCAACTGTAACCATGTGCCCTAAAACTTGTTCATCAGCTTCAGTCACATCATCCATGGTTGGGATTATTTTATTGGGAATAATTAAAATATGCGTCGGTGCCTGCGGATTAATATCACGGAAGGCAGTAACTGTATCATCCTGGTAAACCATATCGGATGGAATTTCTTTGCGGATAATTTTACTAAAGATTGTTTCTTCATGCATTTCATTTTCTCCATATAAATTTTGTGTGCTGTGCTTGTCGAAGCATTAATAAGCAATCACCATTTCTAAAACTTCAAAAACCTTAGAAGATATCTCTGGTTCTATAGTTACCTTAACTTTAAAATCTTTGTGATTGACCGTAACAGTTTTTCTCCCTTTCTTATATCCCGGAAGTAAATTTTTAAACTCTTCAATTGGATATAGACGACCGTATACATAAATTAATTTTGCAACCAAACTAGAAATTCGTTTTTGGTTTTTTTCATCTGAATTGCCTTCCAAAACTGGCTCTAATAATCGCATTGCTAACAAATAGCGATAATACCAAATTCGGATTTGCCGGGGCGTTGCAATTGGCATTTTTGCTACAACACCTTCCAAGATTAATTCTTCAAATATTTCTAATTCAAATTCATTTGAGGAATCTGATTTTTCTTGTTCAGATCGAACAATCTTAAT
This sequence comes from Calditrichota bacterium, assembly GCA_013112635.1. Lineage (NCBI taxonomy): Bacteria > Pseudomonadati > Calditrichota > Calditrichota bacterium. Next base: position 762,666 of record JABFGF010000002.1, read on the forward strand.
ATCTGCATAATTTTCCAGTGAATTATTTTGTTTTGCTATCCGCTCATTATTAGGATCACCCGTTTTTTCATTTGCACTGTTTTTCTCTTCGGAACCGGGAGAAGCTTGGCCGGCATCATTGACCTTGAAAATATCTTCTGGGTTTACAACTATGCGGCCCGATTCTTCATCATCGGAAGTTAGGCTTTTGAAAAAATTACCCATTTGATTGCTGGTAAGCTGCATCAACTTAATGCCCGTGATAAAAAGCTTATCCATATATTCACGGGTTAAGTTATTTATATAGTCTTTATATTTAATAGTGTTTTCGAACCATTTTTCATCAACAAGTTTTTCATATTTTTTAATGATTGCCCTTTTTAGAATTCGTTCATCCACGGCCGAAAGGACTATCATTCTTTTTACTAGGTTTTCATCTTCCAGCATAACACGCAATGCATCAACAATTTGAATAATTTTTTCTTCGTCACAGCGATCGATATCATCAACAAATAATAATAATCGTTTTTTTAGGGGATTAGGAAACCACGCTTCTAGCAATACAACTAATTCTTTTTGAATCTCTGCTTGTGTTCCTAGCAAACCGGTAAAGGATACTTTTTTTGTAAGCCTCTCGTAGAGATCCATGGCTTTCGTGCTAAAGTTTTTTTTAAGTTTATCATAAATAAGTATTAATAAGGATGGAATGGCAAAGCCGGATGTAAGAACAAAATATTTATCCGTTATTTCAGAAAGATTAATCTTACCTAAAATGGACTCAAGTGTACCAGTTAAAAACAATCCAAAATAGCCAACTACAGAAACCGCCAAAAAAGTAAAAAGTGGTTTTTTCCAAATACCCCGGAACATGTTTAGCTTGAACTTTCGCCAGGTCGATACAATTGGCCTAAATAGAAAAAAAATATGTTTACTTTTTATATAATGGTTTGCCAGTATTTCATAAAGGTAAGCCCAAGAAGCTGGTGTGTCTTGATATTTCCAAGCCTGAAACTCGACAGCTACAAAATGTGGTTTTTTTTCATTTGTAATGATTTTCTTAACCTGTTCCCAAAAATACGTCTTACCCCGCCCCCATTGGCCAAAGATCCCGACGAACTGGCCACGTTCAGAACGAAAATTAGTTAGCAATTGGGCCATTAAACCGGCATGGCGCTCAACATCTAATGCGGGTTTGGTTTTATGACTAACAATAGAAAAAATCGTTTTTTTTACAAATTCGGAAGTTGAACCGACAAGTTTTGAGACCTGCTCCTCGACAAATTTCCCTACTTTATCCCCAAGACCAGGTTTTTCAGGATCAGCCGTTTTTTCCAAAGGTAGGTTAATATAGGCTGCTCCACCAGATTGGTAGCGGTCAAATAATTTTGTGTAGTTGATGGATTCAAGGGCTTTGTAGAAGTTGTTTTCAACTTCATCCCAGTTTTCAGGATGAGTTGTTCTTGGCCATATTGGGCGTTGATAAAAACTTTCTACATTTTTTCTGCCTTTGGAAAAAGGCATTTTTATTAAAAATTCGTAGTCATCCCGATGAACTGAATTCAATTCAAAATCATTCAATGTAGCACTGGCTGCCAAAGATGCTGCTGATAAAACATAAGTGTTATCATTTATTGCTCCTAATGCAGCAAAAGAAGAAGATCTTGCATATGCAGCTTTTGGGTTAGGAATTGGTGCATAAGATGCTATAATAGGTTCATTGGTAATATCAACAGTACTATTTAATTTATTTACGCTAAAAAGAATGGCCTTATGTACTGCTTTTTCAATCTCTAGTAAATACATCCTGTTAAATGCACCCCAAAAACTGAAATTACCACGTTCGCCAATTATTGGCCAAACACGCAAAGCACAACGAGCAGCAAAAGCAACCATAGCCTCATGTGGTAACTGGCTAAGTTCTTCTTCTGTAACGGGTTGCATTTTTTGTGGTTCTACTGCCATGGGATTCTTCACTTCACTTCGTTTCGTTCTGAATGACAAAAAAGGTTTTGGCCTCTTTCGCTTTACGGTGAAAACTATTTGCAATATAGTCCGTGTTTTTCTTTCAGGCAATTTCATTTATGTGATGTTTGCCAATGGCTTTATTCTTGGAAGAATTGTAAGTTCAGCTGAACTTCTTAAAAAAGATGTCGTTACTCAAATTCAAAATCAACTAACATTGTAATAACCTGATGATAAAATCGATTATTTTTGCTGCTATACTTTTCGTATTCACACTTCAATCTTACGCGCAGGATTCCTCGTTATGGACACCCCCGGAGAAAGATTCCCTGCTGGTAATTCTCGATCATGCCTATAACCTGGAATTTGACTCCTTTGAGAAAAAAGTAGACGCCTATCAAAAAAAATATCCCGATCGTCCTGAAGCTTTGTTTGTCGACGTTGTGGCTTTATGGATCAAAGTAACAACTGATCTGCATAATCCAAAATACAATGAAACCTTTGATGAAGCACTTGATAATATTAGCGATAAACTGGATGATTTTGATGATGACCACCCGCTTTACGAAGTAGCTCAGTTTTATGTAAATGCCACTGCCGGGTTTAAAGCCATTATGCATGTTGCCAGAAAAAACTGGTTTTCTGCCGCTTTAGAAGGCCGTGTTGCAGTTCGTGGAATTGAAGATGCGCTGGAAGGAAAAATCCCAAACCCTGATGCAAAATTTGGCACAGGGCTTTATCTATATTATGCCGATTTAATCCCCAACCGATACCCAATCTTGAAACCGTTATTTATCTTTTATCCGGATGGTGATAAAAAACGTGGACTTACGGATTTACAGGAAACAATTGATACCGGTATTTTTGCCAGGGTTGTTGCAGCATATATGAATAGCGTAATTTTATTTACTCGGGAAAAGAAATACGCAAAAGCATTTAAGATTATGAAGGAGCTTTCAGATACTTATCCTCAAAACCCAATATTTTTGATGTGGCAAATAAGTATCGCCACACGTATGCGCAAACACAGTTTGGCGCTTGATTTGCTTGATATTTATACGGAACGTACACAATCTTCCAAGCCCTTTTATCCTGAACATAAAATGCGTATTGTAAACTTTCGCTATGGGGTTATTTATTACCAGGCCGCCAAATATGAAAAAGCGCTAACATATTTATCTGAAGCACAAAAGCCGCTTGAACAACCAATGGAAAGTTATCTTGAACGGTATAAGGTTTACTCAATTCTGCAATCGGGTTATTGTTTTAAAAATTTAGGCCGCTTGGAAAAGGCAAAAAGTATGTTTGAATTGATACTGACTATGAAAGAATATCGCCGCAGCCATGACGTAGCTCTCGACTATTTAAAGCGGTTGGAAAAACTCTCTAATAAAAAAACCGGATCATAAAATGATCCGGTTTCTAATAGTTTCTACTTTAACAATGTCATTTTTTTCCTGAGACGCTGCTGGTCTGAACTTACCTCATAAATATAAATTCCCGAAGCAAAGTTTGATGCATTAAACTCAACTATATGAAACCCGGTATTTAGGAATCCTTTTTTAATTGTGGTAACAACCCGACCGGAAATATCATAAATCTTGATAGATGTTTCTGAGGGCTTGTCTAAGTAAAAGCGGATTTTTGTCGCCGGGTTAAATGGATTTGGATAGTTCTGGTAAAGTGTAAATTTCTGAGGAATTGTTTTGACTTCAGTATCATCGATATTATTTGGATCGATTTTTACAAATCCAGGCTCATTTGTTTTCGTCCAAAATAAACTGGAATAAAGAGGTGTGCCATTATTGGTAGCTCCATTGTCAAAAGATTGGATATAATAATAGTAATCATTGCCTGGGCTAACATCTTTATCCTCATAATGATTTACAACCTGAGGATTGTCTGTATTTAAGCCACAACTATAAATTTGTTCAAAAGTTGTATCGGGTCTATTCAACGCTCGAAATATTGAATATCCTGCAAAATTTTCATCCTCCTCAGCATTCGAAGACCAGGTCAATTGTATATAATCATCAAAAGAATCTACTTTAAATGTATCGGGAGGAACCGGAGCATCTGGGATATTATAGCCACCTTCATAATTTAAAACCGCATTTGTAAATGTATTAAATAATGAGTCCCTTCCAGTGAAAACCCATGCATTTTTAAATTCATCCCGGTTAGATGTTGTAGTACCATCTGGTAAACTAAAAGGTGCATCCCCGTTTAACCATTCATCACCTACACTATAACATAATTCCCGGCTTAACCCAGCGACGCCTTCTGCAATTATTATTCTTATACTATCTTCCGGTGCCAGGTTATAAGGGCCAAATCCCTGAGTATGGGAATAACCGCCTGGTGTACCCCCAAACAGATCGGTATACCCATTTCCAACCGCATCAGCATGCCTAACAATTGCATGCCCTTTAGCCATTGCTGCATATTCGGCAACCATTTTTGTAGAGTCGAAATGGCTGTTATTGGCAGTGATACTTTCATCGGACCCGAGATAATGTGTTGTCGAAGGTTGGTTTGGGTCATTAGAATTATCCTCAGCGGACTTATCTGCATGCAGTACAACACTACCAACAAACTGTGCAGCACCCAAATGCCCATCACCTCCTGTATTAGGCCCGCCGATTAAATTCGCTGATTCTTGTGAATGTCTGCCAAGCCAGGAATATAACGCCCTGAATGGATCTTCTGATCCTGGGTCTTCACCTCTAACGTCAAGCATAGTGCTTTTTCCCCACGAAGTTGATTGAGGTGCAAAGTTATATCCATATGGACCAATTTCACGGGTTGGTGCATATCTGTATTGAAAAAAGAAAACCACATCCTTTAACGTTTGATTAACGGTGGATCCATCCTTATCAAATATTCCAGTATTTTTAAAAACATATTCGTATATATGGTAGTTGTCATGATTTTGCTGGCTGAAAGCATAAATCTTGCGAGTCATTGTAATGCCAATTCCGGTATTTACAACATTATATAGCATTCTATCTGAAACAAGATTTTTGTCAATTTCATCCACAAGGTCGGCATAAAGATTATTTGTAGCGGGAGTCCCGTCTACTTTAACAACTGGATGATGGTACTTTCCAACAAGCCTAAACTCAACAGGCATAAATTCGCTTTCTTCATTTAAGACCCGCGGTCCATTGTGCACAACTTTGTGAGAAAATAATTTTCCTTCTAGCAAAGGATCATTGTAATCAACTGTCCCAATCCACAGTGCCTTAGCGACTTGCATGTCTTGAAATTTATAAAGTGCCGGGAAACGTAAACCATCTTGTTGGTCTGAAATTATTCCACGCCTGCCAACTTCCCTCTCGGCTCCAGAACTGGAATACCAATTATGAAGGTCTCCAATAGCAATCCACTTATTCTCATCAGCAAAAAGTTGTACTTGCAGTATAAGCAAAAAAATAAATATTTTGTGCATTCGCTATTCTCCAAAAATTTGATATCGTCCTAAAGTTAAGCTGTGAATGTTTCAAAAAAAACCGGATTTTAAAAAATCCGGTTTAAATAGCCTCTTACTTTAACAAAGTCATTTTTTTCCTGAGACGCTGCTGGCCTGAACTTACCTCATAAATATAAATTCCAGAAGCAAAGTTTGATGCATTAAACTCAACTATATGAAACCCGGTATTTAGAAATCCTTCTTTAATTGTAGTTACAACCCGTCCGGATATATCATAAATCTTGATAGATGTTTCTGAGGGCTTGTCTAAATAAAAACGGATTTTCGTTGCCGGGTTAAACGGATTTGGATAGTTCTGGTAAAGTGTAAATTTCTTAGGAACTGTTTTGATTTCAGTTTCACCAATACTTGATGGATCTATTGATTTTTTTACAATCCTAAGATCATCAAAATAAATATGACCTGTTGAAGTTGCGGTTGAGTCATAAGTTAACTGGTGACTATCAATCCTGTAAGATGCTCCATTTAATACTTTGTCCGGGCTAATCCAACTACCAACCTGACTTGGATTATTTAAATCCCATTCCACCAAACGCCAACCAATCCAATCAATTGTTATCCACTGCGAGACTTCGTGATCAGACCAGTTGGACCCATGTTTTTCATCAAGTGCAAACCTGTATTTGTTATTACTACCATCTCCAAAAATATAAGTTTGAAGGACATAAGTTGTATCAAACGTTATTCCACGGGGTGTTCCTCCGGACAAGTACTCCCTTAGTAAATGTGACCCCGATGAAAGGTCCCAACCATATTTCAAACTCCCAGCTTTTTTTATATTTGTTGAGGGTACATAAATTTGAGAGGAGTAATTCCACTTTGTTTTGCTAACAATTATACCAACCGTTGATCCACTGCCTTCAGGATTCCACCAATCACCTGGCTGAGAAAAGTTTTCAATCATTTTTATTTCTGCGTAATACTCTGCGGCCGTCATAAAGTTATATGTAAAATCTTCTCCTAGCAGATTGCCAATTGTGTCTGTGATAGCGCTGCTTAAGAAAATGGTATATTCAGTCGAAGGATTTAATTCTTCCTTTGGTGTTATAGTAATAACAGATTTTTCATCTATCAAAGTCACTAAAACATCCGCTTCAATGCTTGCTGAATTTGTTGACAAATATACATTTTCTTCTGTGACTGTCTCAGCATCCAACTCTTCGTTAAAGATAATTGTTATAATATTCTGAACATCAAATTTGTCATTATCCTCATTATCGTTCGGATAGGTGTATTCTACATTTGGAGCTACGTCATCAAAGGCTTTTGTGAAGAAGTTAATAACGTAATTGTCTCCTTCAACTCCATCTGAATTGCCATCAATACTTTTTCCATTAATATCTTTAACACTATTGGTAATTGTGAGCTCATAAGCCGATGCAAAAGTTAAATTATCTTGCAGAATTATGGACAGGGTTTTATCATCATTGCTCCAATTATATCCAGTAATAGTTACTGCCGGATCAAATAGAACATTGCCATCAATTGTTTCCGTATCTATTGTTTTGGAAAAATTGATTGTGATTTCCTTTGTTACAGGAATAGTATCACCCTCATTCATCCCAGCTGATAAAACAACCGGTGGTAGTGATGGTATGGAATCTGATACAGCAATTTGAGATAAATCCGACTCATTCCAATAGCGGTTCATTGTTGTAGCATAATAATGATATGTTCCATCGAAATCCTGGATTCCGCTAATAACGTCATCATAAGTAAAGGCCTGATCATTAAAAAATAAGTCCAGAATTTCATCATTGTCCGGGTTATAATTATCATCTTCTGATCTGTATATTGCAAACCAATGATCTGACCCACCTGTGTTTGGTGTTACTTCTATTTGGTATTTTAATGAATCAAGCTTTGTAACTGCAAGAGATGGGGCTGTGGGTATTGCATCTGAAATTAGTTTTGTATCCCGGATTTTTGTCTTATTTGCAAAAAATGTGTCTCCTGCTTTTTCCCAATAATCTTTGTCGTCCCAGCTTCCGTAGCTAAAAAATTGCGTACCATCAACCCACGGGATAGTTCTTAACCTTTCAATAATAGACGGGTGGTTATTCCAATCGCTTCCAAAATTATACGATCCCGGCCCAACCGTGTATAACCTTCCTGCCGTAATTCCAGGTCCTATCCAGCTTTCCCAACAACTTGGGCAACTGCCTTTTAGCATATCGTAAAAGCCTTCTTTTGTAGTCCAGTGATAATGCATTCCGATCAATTGTTCGATGTACCCTTTGTTAAACCAAAGCGCTGCGTCCTGATAAACTACATTATAACCATTCCAACCACTCCAGTTATATTTGCCAAGAGCTGCGGGAGAAAGCCTTACATAAGGCTTCACACTTTGTACTGAATCATGTAGTGTTTTCACAAATTCAGTTACACTCCAACGCCAGTAATTTTCCCACGAAACAAAAGGTGTTCCCGGAACACTATCAGGCACACCAGCTGAAAACGGGTGTTCAACATCGTACAAGTATCTTCCACCGGCTGCATTGATCAGTGCTTTAGTTTGCTCTTCGGTAAGCGGCTTATCAAGTAGTTTTTCTTTTTCAGATTGCTTTCCAAATACACTTGATGACAATGTACTTGAATATTCATTCCAACGAATATAATCGAGATGCAATCCATCTATATCGTAATTATTAACTATTTCCATTGCTACATCTGTTGTATAATCACGTACAGCTTTTAGTCCCGGAGAAAGAGCACGCGAGGATGTCATCGCATTTCCATTTTGATCACGGCAAACCCATTCCGGATGTTCTGCCGCAGGTGTTCCCGGGTCGGTGTGAGAAGCTGAAAAAACATTGAACCAGGCATGTATTTCCAAACCACGGGCGTGTGCCTGTTCAATTGCATATTCAAAAATATCATAGGTTGCAGGGTCTACATTTGGATAATAAGATCCAACAGGTTCATAAGAAGAATTATAATATGCTGAGCCTCCTTGCCTTACTTGCCAAAGAACTGCATTCATATTTGCCTTTTTAACATTGTCTAAAACTTTATTTATTCTTGCTTTGCTCTCTTCAACATTATCAGACCCACTGCTATGTTCCCATGTTATTACCCAGGCAGATCTAAATTCTTCGTTGTTTCCTGCATATGCGTTTATCAAAAAAAGAAAAAGAACCATGTAAGCGGTTCTTATTATGGTGGCTTTGATCATGATATTTCCTGTATTTTCATTTAAGTTTTATCTAATTATTATAAACTTTCTTACAACTTGTTCACCTTTTTTATAAAGTATCACACCTGTTTCTGGATCGGGATAATCCCTGGTAACCTTAATATGAGCTAAATAAATTCCGCTAACAACAGTTTGCCTGGAAGAGGTAACTGAATTCCATGCTTCATCTCCACTGCCATTTGTATGGTGAATTGTTTTAATTAAGTCTCCACGTTCTGTGAAAATTTTTATTGTGCAAAAAGCTGGTATATTCAAAAACATTATACGATCCGCACCATCATCTGTACCAAACTGTAAATTTTGCGCCCGGATATTATATGGATTAGGAACAACCCTTGCGTCTGAAATACTGCGACCTGGTTCACGTTGCAAAATAGCTGCTTTATTGGTTTTTGTATAAAAACGTCCGCTTTCTAATTGTCCTTTTGGATTTGCTTCTCCACTTGTATTATTACTTCCATCATTGAAAGCCACAAGATAGTAATAATAAGAGAACCCACGTTGTGGCGTTTTATCATCAAATGAATAAACAATATCAGGATTGTCAGTACCTAAACCACATTCGAATATTTCTTCAAAAACGGTATCTGGTTTAGTTACTGCCCTGTAAATTCTATAGCCGCCAAAATCTGATTCTGATTCCGAAGAAGAGCTATTCCATTTCAAACTAATTCTGTCTCCACCGGATGTTATTTCAAAAAGAGATGGAGGAAGTGGGGGTTGCGGTATTTCATAATTCAGATCAAAGTTTCTTTTGGCCCTGCCGAAATTTTTCATTATTGAATCTTTACCCGTATAAAACCAACTATTTTTAAAAACATCTTTATCTGCGGTTGTTGAGCCATCGGGCAAATCAAAAGGGCCTGTATCGTTCGGATTATCGTAAGCTTCTTTCCAGCGATAACCAATTTTTTCACACATTGTCCTGCTCAAACCTGCAACAGATTCAACTTCAACAAGAGTGATGCTTTCATTAAGTTCCAGATCAAATGGACCATAGTTTATCCACACATTTGCCCCGCCGCCGTCATTTTTTCCAATGGTACTTGGATCCGAGTTGGTGTCCATATAACGTTCATCCATTCTTTCTACTCCACCCATACTTTCATGCGGGTTTCCACTTAGCATACTATAAAGCTTGTTCATTAAAGAACCAGTATTTAAATCGCCCAAGCTTGGATATGTATCCCCTGCATGCCAACCGATGGATGCAGGTTGTGTTGCATCATCTGTAGAATCCTGGCTGCTTTTATCTACATGAATTATTGCCGTTCCCGCATGTTGTGGTGCCGTAAGTCTTCCGCCGCCATTTGTGGCCGGGCCACCAATATTATCATGAGTAATTGATGAAGATTGACCTGCCCAGCTAAACCCTGCCCGAATCCAATCCACAATAGGATTGTCTTCAGTGATTACATCGTTTTGATGAAGGGCATAATTTTCTCCACGCGTAGTAATCCAGGAAAATGCACCCCAAGATTGTCCACGTCCAAGATTTGGTGATCCTTCACGGCCTGTGCTGTATCGAGCGCTGTGTCCTATTCGCAATCCTTTTATAGGCGCTGGTAACTCAATGTCATCATCGTAATCCGTGTTACCTGTATTGGTATAAGTATAAATCTTGATGAAATAATTGTCATGATATTGCTGACTAAAAGCTAATATTTTTCTACTGACTGTTAACCCGAGTGAAGTATTAACAATATTTGATACAATTCGGTCTGGTTTCTGGTCTGGATCAAACTCATCAACATCTTCTTTATATGGCGCATTGATATTATCACCATCAACATAAACATCAGGAATTGAGAATTTGGCTGTTTGTTTATGTTCTATTGGAAAAAGCGAAAGACCTACATAATCTTTATTAAAATATATTCCGTAATTTTCCCATACACGGCCATCAATATCGGTAAAGTCCTGGACAGCAATCCACGATCTTTCAATAACGGCATTATCTTGAAGAAGATAATCTGCAGGCCATTGCATTCCCTGATAATAACTGTTATTCCAGGCTCTTTCGGCACCATAAGCCGTAAAATGACTTTGCAAAGAACCAACCCTGATATGCTGTTCTTTTGATCCGGAAACCTGTGAGTGGATAGAGGTTGCTAACAATACGATGGTAATTATTATCAAATTTTTATACATGTCTATCTTTACATTTTAGGTGATTTGATTAAAAGTTTATTTTCAGTCCAAACCAAATATCTCTCGGATTTAAAAAAGTAAAAGATTTAATATTTGGGTTATCAATATAGGATTTATTTTTTTTGCGTTTCTTATTCCTGGCCGCAATTTCGGGATCATTATTTGGGTTTTGTTCAAGCGGATCATATGCAACATTCGAAGGCCTGTAATCACCAATCCGGTCATCTCCCTTTTCTTCCCCTGTTTCCCAGGAAAAATTCAAGGATCCTAAATACTTATAATAATCGTCCCGATCAGAAAAACCTGCACTGCTCATTAACTTGTTATTAAAAACATTTTTTATTTGCATGTAAACCTGAAGGTCAACTGTTTTTATTCTAATATTTTTACTAACACGTATGTCTGTGTTTTGGAAATCTGTCCATTGGGCGTCTCCATACAACGCAGCACTCTTCTTTTGGCTTTCAGTTAAATATGCCCCCGATTTCCATTTCCATAATAAACTTAGGTGCCAATTAGATATTACCTCATTTACAAATGGGTCAATACTATAATTTGCCGGTGAATGGAAAGCTATATTTGCCCTCGCATAAGGACGTGGGCGTGACTTAAACTGAATTGGTGACTCTAAAAGATAAGCCCTTTGTTCATTTGGGTTTTCATAATTTTCTTTTACACCAAAATAACCAGAAGTCCTGACATCATATGTATAGTTAACTAATCCACTAACCCAGCCACCTGCCTGTTTAGAAAGAGTAAGCTCAAAGCCACGAATATCTTCATAGTTATTGTTTTCTGCGATATTGTATTTAACATTTCCACTTAAACTTTGATAATAAACCCAATCAGCCTGGTTTGTTATATCTTTATAGTATCCTGCAACTTTTAATAGAAACAGGTCGGAAATATTATGCTCATAACCCAATTCATAAGAAACCGTTTTTTCTAAATCAAGACTTGGATTCCCAATGCTTTTTACTAGCCCACTAGACTCCCTCTGAATTCTGAAGCGTAGTGATGAAACTGGTTCTGATCTGAAATGACCGTAATTAAAATATAATTTTGAGTTCTCAGAAATTGGGTGTGATATCCCTAAACGTGGACTTATTGTAAACCTGGATTTTGCGTTTGTACTTGGCGCTTCATCTTCAATTAGTGAACCTTTTTCTTCGCTATAAAATTTATCATAATCTTCAAGAGTATATTTCTTTGTATTCGAATTTGAATAATCAAAACGTAGGCCTACGTTTGCTATAAATCCATGAAACTCCATTTTATCCTGGATATAAGCACCAACCCGGAACGGGTTAATTTGATAAACTTGGGAACGGTTCCAAAAATTGTTTGAAGGGCTTACAGAGGTTGAGTTAATATCAAAGTCATTATATGTGATTTGTAAACCCGCTTTAATTAAATTATTGTGGTTCGCATTTAGAGAATAAGCTGAGTTCAGGTTCCAGGTTGAGATTTCACTATCATCCCGGCCAATATTCATCCAGCCTCCCATTCCCATTCCGTCTATTCCCGCTTCTCCAAACCCCATATATCCAAATGGCGCTTCATCTACAAAATAACCTGGAACGGGTTCATACACTTCCGATGTATTTCTGTCTCTTGTTTGGAATGTATTGTATTTACTGTTTTTATATTGAATTGATACTTCATAGAATGAACTTGAATTAATTGTTTCATTTAGCTTTACACCAAACGAACTCCTGTATATTTTAGTTGGGCTGTAATATCCGGGCATATAAAGTATGCTGTTGCCATCACTGCTATTAAGAAGGTTTGCAATCTCTGATGTACTTCTTAAAATGTATCCTGTGGGAGTTGTGGTCCAATTATAAGGCGAGACTGATTCCGTTTCACCATAAAACCCGCTTATCGTCAGCTTCATTGTATTAGTAATATCGCTTGTTATTTTAAGATTTCCCTGTGTATCTCCATAACTATCCCTGGATAATGGAAACACGAACATTTCTCTCAAATTTATAAAAGAAAAATAAAAACGGGCATTACCCAAATAACTGCCAAATGGAATAGGTCCTCCAAAACCAAAATCAATATTATAGTCAGATTTATCTATAGTCCCGTCTCTTCTGTGCTGCCATTTAAAAAGTTGTTGTGCGCCTTCCGGAGTAAGGTCATTTGTGGGGTCATCATCTTCCAAGGTTTCATCGGCAACCGCTTGCCACCCCTTAAAATCAATATATTGGTTTTTTGTGTGTTCATCCCAAGCACCTTCAAGTGTTCCAACCCAAGCGACATCAGGATCATAAAATGGCCGGTTAAAATAGGAGTTTTTATTGTAAATTGATTTGCCGAAATTTTTTAAGCCCGGGGCACTGTATTGGGTATTTACAGTAATGGAGTAACTATTTTTATCACCCTCTTTTGTAATTACATTTACAAGGCCAGACCTTGCTTGACCATATTCTGCGTTAAATCCGCCTGTTTGGACTTGTACCTCTTCTACAGATGCCGGGTTTAAAGAAGAATATGGGTTATTTGAACGTTCATCATTTAAAGAAAATCCATCCATAATTACAGCGGTTTCGTTAACATTGCCACCCCTGATAATTATACCATTTGTTGATAACTCTACACCTGCCTGAATGGATATTGCCTGATTTAAAGTTGTAACTGGAAGTGATTCTAGCTCTTTTGCCTGAAGAACAGCCTGGCTATTAGAAATATCTCTAACAACAAGCTCTTTTTCTGCTGTTACAATTATTACTTCACTTGTTAATGATTCCTGCACCATTTCTATATTAACATTCGTTGTAAGATCAATACTAACTTTAACGTTTTCTATTTTCTTTTCTGAGTAGCCAATATATGAAGCAACCATCAGATATGTACCTGAAGGGACATTAATTATTGAATATATTCCATCCACATCTGTCGCAGCTCCAATGCTGGTTCCTTCGAGATAAACATTCACACCAATAAGCGGCTCATTTGTTTCAGAATCATAAACAGATCCAACAATTTTGCCTGTTGTACCAGCAAATATATATGCTGACAAAATACAAATCATAAATAGCGTAGTAATTATTTTCATAGAAAACTCATTTTATTAAAGCTGTTATATTTTTTGTTGACACGAACCTGATTGAAATATGTATATGCTTACAATATTGGGAAAACGATATTTTCGGTAATTTGATCGGTAGAAAATGGGCTGTCTGCATATGCCTTAAGCCAATGAGGTGAAAAATTAGTAGAATACTTACACAAAAATTAAATAATAACCGGCACACAAGGTGCCGGTTTATGTACATCTTTTAAAAATTACTTAATCAACAACATTCTGTTACTAACTTGTTGTCCATCTACATTCAGACGATAGATATATGTACCGGACGCTAAGTTGCTTCCGTCAAACTGATATTCATAGTTACTTGGAGAAAGTTTTCCATCAATTAGAGTAGAAACTAAACGACCAGAAATATCATAAACTTTCAAAGTAACATGTTTAGTAGCATTAATACTAAATGGAATTGAAGTTGAAGGGTTAAATGGATTTGGATAATTCTGCTTTAATTCAAAACTAACCGCAACTTTTAAACCACCAACATCTTCAAGAGCTGTAACCACTAATTCAGAAAGAGGAATTATCGCACTGCCCGGTCCTTTAGGATCTGCGTTTGTCCATTTATGAATATAGCCTCCATCAAAATCGGCAGTATAAGCAGTTTTCCCATCAGCTGAAAAAGTAATGCCACGTGGAGACCAATAAGAACCAGCTCCAACTTCGCCATCTGCCTTACCATTTCCAAGCTCGGTATCTGCGTTATGACCAATTGTGTCTACAACAGCCCAATCCTGTGTAGGATCAAGTGCATACCATCCAGAAAAATCAAACGCCGCAACATCCCAGTATGTACCAACCCACATAAGACCGTTATTGTCCCAATCCAGGCATTGTGCCCACATCGCACTTGCAACGGCACCAGTGTCGTCAAAAACGGTAGCAAATGTATCCATAAGGGCAAATGATTCAGATTCAGCCCCACCACCATCTGTACTTTGGTAATGACGAACTCCATAACCGGTTGAATAGATTTTTCCAAAATATACATCGTTGCCGTCTGGAGTAACAAGAACACTTCTTTGTAAGCCACTAACTGTATCATCTACAAAGCTGAAAAGTGCAAGGTCTTCATCTAAAATATAACAAGGTTTATTTCCACCAACGTGTCCGACATAAGTATATCCATCTTCAGTCTCAGTTGCCTCAGTCATAGAACCATTATCCGGTGCAAATTTATGCATACCTACCCGTGTTTGATAATTAACCCTGAAAAGCATATACTGACCATTATTACTTTTTATACTTAGGAAAACATTCCCGCTATAGTCAAGGCTTATACCACGGAATTGTACAATTGTATCTGTAACCGCGCTTACTGTAACTGTTCTAATAAATGCATCAAAAGTACCATCTTCATTATAAATTCTAACCGGGTTTGAAAACAATGTATCACCTGGTGCATTAACTAATGTATCTTGCCTACTAAAATTTGCAACCCATATTTTACCGTCAGGTGTTTGGACAACACCGTGCGGCGTATTTTCTTCTGAAAAGATTTTATCAAACTGCCATACTTGTGCCTGAGCAACCGTTGCTGCAAACAAACTTACAGCAAGTGCTAGTATCAATTTCTTCATAACAAAATATCTCCTTAACTTTATAATGATTGATTAGTTAAATAAAAAGTTGTTTTCTCCTCCTTTCTGAAGAAATAAAGTTAGTTTTTAACGTCCATAATATATTGCACCATTTATTGTTGTCTCCACGCGGACAAGTGTCCTTACTGTGGGATCATCCGAATGTTTATTGATATAAAGGAAATTTCCATTTCCCCAGGTTAAACTTGTAACAGGAGCATCTAATATTTGTGGATAAAAATAAGTACCGGCATTTAACATATATATAGCTTCATCTCTACTTTGACCAATATACATCTCACCACTTTCGTCAAAAGTAAGCGATAGTATTTCAGGGCCATTTTCCCCAACAAAACCAGACCAGTTAAACACGTGTTCATTTGGCCCTAAATTACCATCAACATCAAGGATTTGATTGCGCCAAATTTCTTCCAGAACTGCGGTACTATCATAATCAATATCTACTCCTGGCAAACGGTTATATTTCATTGCAGCATATACATAGCCATCATAAACGCGCAAAGCAGTGATTGTATACCCAGGATATTCAGCAACTGTCTCATCGGTACCATCAGAGTTTTTTAAAACCTCAAGTGTCTCTCCTTTTCCTCCAGCAAATAAATTTTTGTTTTCATCAAAATCAATTTGGGCAACATTATTATTATAGGAGATTAGCTTTTTAGTTTTTCCTCCTTCAGCAACAGTATACAAGCTTTTTGTACCCCTGGTCATGTATATTAGCGAATCCGGGCCAATTCGCATGCAAGGTGTAACGATAAAAATTGCATCCCCATATTCAACTGCTGGACTATCCGGATGGCTTATTTTTAATATTTTTTTCTCCAGGGTAAGCACATAAACATTTTCGTTAGCATCAACAGCTAGGCCCGAAACGTCTATATCTTGGTCAATGGCAAAATAAGTTGGTACAGCATTTTTAGCCCTAAATGGAGAGTAATAGTGTTGTCCATTATAATCTGCATATAAAATAGCACCGGCCGAGTTAACATGGACTTTTACAGAATCACCCCATACGTTGGACATTCGAACCTTTAAAAGCGTTGTACTTGCCTCCAACGTTTCACCTAATTTCCCATCAAAATGAACCCTGTTTCCGTTGACAGTGCTTGAAAAGTTCTGCCCTTCAATATACACAATTCCAACGCCGGCAAAAGAAACCGCATTTTGGTCACTTGTAGCAGGATCTGGGTATATTTTTGTGATTACCGGCCTAGGTTCCTCTGCTGAATAGTTTGGAGGCCAAACTTCATTATCCTGTTTTTCTTCACAGCTAAAAACAATAAATGAAAACAGAACAAATAAAACGTGTATCAAATTACGCATTTTGAGATTCTCCTTTTTCCTCTGGATCATCTTTACTTAGAATTAGTTAATATGAATATGATATTGAATAACGTTGAACTGAATCAAAAACACCAAATGGGGTAAAGGAATAATCAATTCCTAATCCCTCCCAATTTAAACCGGCACCAAATGAAACCCCTTGTTCATCTTGTGCAGAAATATAACCAAACCTCAAAGCGGCCATTTCAATGGGAGTGTATTCTAAACCGATATTTAAGTATTCATCAAATGAGCGCGGGTGGACCGCATCAACTGACATAAGGAGACTTTGTGATTCCGGTAAAAATTCAAAATAATCATTTACATTGGCAGAAACACCGATTTTAAATGTTAATGGAAGTTGAAGACTTTCTTTTTCAAATTTAATTTCTTCTGAAAAGTTGCGAACCGACATACCAATTGCAAGGCTCTTAAAGCCTGTTTTGAAAATTGTTCCAAAATCAAATGCCAGGACATCTGCCAGGTTTTTTTTAACACCTTCTCCCGGAATAACACTTTCACCAAGATGTTGACTTACCCATTTAACCTGACCACCAACAGAAAATTTTTCAGTTAGACTACGAGCATACCCAAAACCAATGGCAATAGCATTTGCATCGATTAAACCCGTTTCAATAAAACCATCATTATTTCCCCAAACCTGTGTTCCATGAATATCGTTTCCATAATCTATTGTTGTAACACTTATTCCAAAAACACCATATTGGCCACGTTCCGGGCTAAACGATAACGTTAGTGCATTATAGTTTATGTTGGCAATCCATTCCATTGTTGAAAAAGAAACATCAACCAAACCAGACATATCTGCCATCCCTGCCGGATTATAAAACAATGATGACGATTTACCAGTTACGGTTGTATATGCATTACCCATGGCTGTGGCCCGTGCATCAGTATTTACACTAAGAAATTGGAAACCGGTCTGTCCAAGCTTTGTCTGTCCAATAAGATTTGACAAAGACAATAATACCGCTAAAAAGGAGATTATTATTTTGCTCTGATTCTTCATATTTATTTGCCTCCAAAAAGTGCTAAATGGCACCTGAAGAAAATTATTGATTGATAATTAGTTTAAATGCATTCTTATCTGTCTGATCGTTTTTAAGAAACTGAAAAATAGCATTGTCCGGCACACTGTTAAACACATATCTGGACCGAATATAGTATTCTTTCGAGGTTGTCCCGTATAGGCTTTCAAAAATAGCCGGCAACTCCATCGAGGTGTCATCTGGGTCTGAAGGGTTACCATTACTATCCAGGATTTTGATATCAATATAGTCTTCTATAAAAATAATTATCCGGGAAGCCTCCCCTGAAAAGGTAGCGTAACTTGTATCATTTGTTGAAGGAATTTTGAGAAAATATGCTGTGTCCAGAACAGAAAGAACCGTACCCGAAGTATTAAGCGTATCTCTCAAATCTACCAAAATTGTATCCAGTGCAGTATTTTCCCATTTATTATTGAAGGCTTTTAAAGCTTTTGTAGAAAATGATATGCTAACAGAATCAGCAATGGCAGCAATAGCCTTCTTATCCACATTGGAAGTAGAAAAGCTTTCGGTTTGAAACTCTTCACAACTGAATAACGAAAGCATCAGAATTGTTATAATAAAAATTCGCATAATTCAAACCTCTTTCATCTATCTGATAATAATAAATTTTACGTAGGTTGAGGACCCTTTTTTAAACTTAAGTTTGCTTGTCTCCGGGTCAATATCATCTTCTAAAACTTCTATATAAGCTATATAAACACCACTCACTACCGTTTGCCTGGATGATGTAATAGAATTCCATTCTTCATCACCACTTCCGTCAAGATGTTCAATTTTTTTTACAAGATCCCCACGTTCTGTATAAATTTTTATTCTACATTTTGGTGGTAGGTTTACAAATAGAATTTTGTCTTTTCCGTCATTTATCCCGAATTGAATTTCTCGTGCACGGATATTAAAAGGATTAGGAACAGCCCGGATGTCTGAGAGCCGCTCTCCTGGTGGACGTTTTAAAAACGCCGGTTCATTTGTTAAAGTAAAAAACTTACTACTTATTAGTGGTTGCCCATTATTTGTAGAACCATCATCAAAAGAAACAATATAATAATAGTAATCAAAACCTCTTTGAGGAGAACGGTCATCATATTCGTTTACAATTTCAGGATGGCTTGTTCCCGTTCCGCATGAGAAAAGTAGTTCGTAGGTTGTATCTGGTTTTTCAATTGCCCTATATATTTTGTATCCCGAAAACCCCGGTGAACTTTCAGCGTTTGCTGACCAACTTAGGGAAATTCTGTCCCCGCCTGAGTTTACCTCAAACTTTTCTGGTGGTGGTGGTGGAGATGGAACATTTAGTCCATTCTCAAATGTTGTTATGGCATTATTAAAAGTTTTAAAAAGCGAATCACGCCCGGTAAAAACCCATGCATTTTTAAACTCATCTGCATTCGCAGCTGTGCTTCCATCAGGCTTTATCAAAGGTCCGCCATTCAACCATTCATCTCCAATACTGTAGCATTTATCGCGGCTTAACCCGCTTACGCCCTCAGCGATAACAATGTGAATACTATCGCCCGGTGCTAATGTATAAGGACCAAAACCTTGTGAATGTGAATAACCTCCACCTGTTCCACCAAAGGCATCTGCGAAACCATCTCCAACAGCATCAGCATGCCTAACAATTGCATGCCCTTTAGTCATTGCTGCATATTCGGCAGTCATTTGTGCCGAATTGAATTGATCATTTCCAGATTGAATACCCAAATCTGATCCTATATAGTGTGTCGTTGTAGGCTGGAAAGGGTCATTTGCCTGGTTTTGTGGCGAAGTATCGGCATGAAGAACAACATTTCCTACAAACTGTGCTGCACCTAATAGCCCATCTCCATCTGCGTTGGGGCCACCAATTATATTAACAGATTGGTTGGAATGTAACCCCAACCAGGAATATAATGCCCTAAAAGGGTCGCCGGAATTTGGATCTTCACCCCGGACATCATTCATTGTACTATGACCCCATGAAGTAGACTGAGGTGCATAATCAAAACCATAGGGCCCAATTTCGCGGGTTGGTGCATAACGATATTGAAAAAAGAACATCACACCCTTAAGGGTTTGGTTCACAACCGTTCCATCAAGGTCTATAATACCGGTGTTTTTAAATACATAATCATATATGAAATAGTTGTCATGATCTTGCTGGCTAAATGCATGGATTTTGCGGGTCATTGTCACACCCAAACCCGTATTTACAACATTTAGCAGCATCCGGTCTGCTAATATGGACGCATCAATTTCATCAACAAGGTCATCAAGTACTGTGTTTGATGCCGGAATTCCATCCACTGTAACTTCAGGATGATTAAATTTACCAATTAGTTTAAACTCAACTGGCATAAACTCGCTTTGTTCGTTTAATACACGAGGCCCATTGTGAACAACCTTATGTGAAAAGGTTTTCCCGTTTGCTAAGGGGTCACTATAATCTATTGCCCCAATCCATAAGGCTTTCGCAGCCTGAACATCCTGAAAACTATACAAAGCCGGCCAACGTAACCCATCTTGTTGATCCGG
Organism: Calditrichota bacterium; assembly: GCA_013112635.1. Classification (NCBI taxonomy): domain Bacteria; kingdom Pseudomonadati; phylum Calditrichota; species Calditrichota bacterium. The sequence goes on from JABFGF010000002.1 coordinate 783,052, forward strand.
GATTAAACCCCGTCTTCCAACCTCTCTTTCCATTCCTGAACTAGAATACCAGTTTTTTAGATCACCAATGGCAATCCACTTGCTTTCATCAGCAAAACTGAGAGAGTAAAAAACTAAAAATCCAAAAATTAAATATTTCATCGAATTTCCTTGATTTTAAAACTTATACGAAAGATTTATACCAAAAAAGATTTGTCTTGGATTTAAAAAAGTGAAATATGTGTGGTTGGGCATATCAATATATGCTTTATCTTTTTTTATTTTATTAATTCGAGAGGAGCTTGCATGCTGCCACTCACTATTGTCAGAGTTATATTCAAAATATTTACTCGTACTTGCATCATAATAAATTGCCGCCGGATCCCAAGCAGACATATTATCCGTATTTGCAATCCACTCCATCGGAACAAAGTCTACACCATTTTTACGGACATCACCCGGTTGGTCATTTCCAGGTATCAGGTTCTCAGTTGTTTTTGCAATTGTACTTTTTGGTAAATGTAGTGAGGACAAATAATCATCATAATCAAAAGAATCAAAGAAAGAAACTTGTGAAAAGTTTTTAGTATTGCCAAGGTTCAAAATATCTGCAAAAAACTTAACATCTACTGATCCAAAATGGAATGTCTTAGAAATCTTTAGATCAACATTAAAATAATCATTCCACTGCATATTTGGGGTATTACCCTGTACATTGGACCGCCACTGGAAATGTCTTCCAGATGTCCAGCGTGTTAAAAAATTAAAATGCCAATTGTCCAAAGGATATTGACCCAAGAACATAGGCCCAAACCCAAGCGGTGTGTGCAGGTCTATTGTACTCTTAAAGCGGGGTCTTGGAGTCGCTTTTGTTTGTTGCGGAGGATTTTGTCTTATATATTCCCGTTGCTCAGATGAGCTCAAATAAATTTCTCCAAGATCGAAGTTCCCTGAGGTATTTACACGATATTCATAATTTACCATACCGGTAACCCATCGACCATATCTTTTTGTAATATCTGCTTCAAAACCGCGAATATCCTCATAGCTGTTGTTTGTCAGCTGTCTATAATTAACACTACTAGCCGAACCCGCACCTACATATCTGGTCCAATCCTGTTGCTCGGTAATATCTTTATAATAAGCAGCCAAATGAAAAAGATACTCATTCGACAATGCATGGTCGTACCCAAGCTCATATGAGACTGTTTTTGCGAGAGAAATAGTGGGATCCCCGATTCTGTTAAGTTTATCTCCAACACCCCTTTCAACACGGTATAAACCTTCAGAAGTTGCGATTTGACGATAATGTCCATAGTTGAAATAAAGCTTTGCTGTTTCAGAAATTGGATGTGATATTGCTAAACGGGGACTTATTGTAAAACGGGCTTTCGCAGATTTTGTCCTGTATAATTCATCATTTTCAGGGTCAAAATTAGAAGTAAAAAAATCAACATTAAATGGATCAACATCATACCATTCATCATTTGGGTCTGTGTATTCTGCAATAAAACCTACAGTAGAAATAAAACCCTCATATTCAAGCTTATCCTGGAAATACGCAGTAAGCCTAATTGGGTTTTGTTTAAATTTTGAGCGAAAATTTCCTTCAGGTAATTGCTTGTTTACGCTTCCAAAGTTCATTTTATAATCGCTATAAACAAATTCAAAACCAGCCTTCAATTCATTTCTGCTATCAATTTGGTTAACATAGTCAATCATTGCGCTATATGTATAGATTTCGCTTGAATCTCTTGAGTTGCCAATTGACCCGCCCATTGACATTCCATCAATACTAGTAGATGGAATGTCTGAATGCCCAAAAGGTGCCTCGTCAAGAAAATAACCTGGAAATATCTCATATAGTTTTTCTGTATCGCGTATTGCAACAGGGCCTGTCCTATAAATTGTACCAACGCGCTTTATCTGGGCATTATAAAATGAGGTTGAGCTCAAAATATGAGTAAATTTTGCCGAAATTGAATGATTATATCTGGACGTTTGCGATAAGTAACCAGGAACCCAGATTCTCCAATCTTGAGTGTGCCCTGTCTGGTTTAGAAGACTCGCCACTCCGCTTGCTGATGTCATGATACTTGTCCCACCAGAGCGTGAACCTGATGTGGCATAAGTTTCACCAACAAGACCCAGTACCGATAGTTTCATGTTATTAGAAATATCTGAAGTCATCTTAAGCATATAGCTATGGTCTATACGGCCATCTGTTGCCAAAGACATTGCATATTGGTTTTTCTCTTTACGATAAGAACCATAAAAGCGAAGATTACCCAACTGCTTACTAATAAAGGGAGCTGGTCCGCCAAATCCGAAATCTATATTATAATCGCCTTCATCAATCTGACCTTGCTTTCTATGTTGCCACTTAAAAATTCTTTGTGCAGCCTCCGGTGTTAAATCATTTGTCGGATCATCATCCTGAAGGGTTTCTTCCGAAACGGCATTCCAACCTTTAAAATCAATATATTGCCTCTGTTCATAAGTTGACCAAGCACCGTTGTCTGTGCCTGTCCAAGCAACCTCGGGATCTAAAAAAGGCCTATTATAATATGAATCTGCATCATAAGGAGAACCGCCAAAGTTTTTCTGTTGCACTGGGCTCGCTTTTACAGAAAGGGTCGCACTATATTTCTGAGGGTCGCCTTCTTTTGTAACAACATTTACTACTCCTGATCGAACATTATGATATTGAGCATCTGCTCCACCTGCCTGAACAGATATTTCGCTAACAGCACTCATTGGGATATTGGTTATCGGTGTATTGTTTCTTTCATCTCTTAGTAAAACGCCATCAACCATAAAAGCAATTTGGTCAGAACTACTGCCTCTAATTCCAAGATCCGATGTGACCCCTGCTTGTAAACCAACAACCTCTTCAACACTTGTAACTGGTAATGCTTGTATATTCTCAGAGGAGATAATAGCAACGCTTCCAGCAACATCTTTTTGCACCACCGGACGCTCTGCTATTACTACTACCTCATCCGTTTCCAAAACATCGCTATTAAGAGTAATATCTATGCGGGTTGTTAAATCAACACTAACAGCAACATTTTGAATTATATAATCTTTATAGCCTATATATGATGAGATGAGCTGATATTTTCCCGGAGGAACATTTAAAATCACATAGTAGCCGTCAATATCAGTTGCTGCTCCTAATGAAGTGTTTTCCAAATAAACATTTACGCCCGATAAAGTTTCACCTGTTTTAGCGTCTTTAACAATACCTGTGATTTTTCCTGTAGTACCGGCATAAAGTTGGATGGATATAGATAAAACGAGAACTACAAAAAAGAATGATTTTTTCATTAAAATACTCCAACTTATAAAAAACGTTTTTGTATGTAGGGGTTAGTACAGTTGGCGAACAAACTTTGTTAAATATAATACATTCATTCTAGTTAACAAATTTATTTTACTCTATCGTTAGATTTTTTTTGTAATAAATATAATCAAAAGTTGAGCGGATTGTTACTTTTTTTCTAATCGTAAATCCCAGTTACTATGCCTGGGAACAATCGTCTGTCCAGGAAAATGAGTTTTTAAAACCATCATTTTGGTTGTATTAATAGTTAATGAATCAAAACCGGCCCAATTAATATCTGTTGAAATATTATCTTTTAAGCTGTCTAAAACTGTTTTCACTTTTTTAGGTGACTTCAAATATGTCCCAACTGCCTGGGAAAAATAAAAATCTCGCCACATTGATGACTGCCATGTGACATAATTACTGTTATCCATTTTGTATTCAAGACCCTTTTGAAATAATAATTCATCATCGAGTAATCTTTTTGCTGCCCGAATCATACTATACCGAAATGCATCTTTTGAAGAATAGTTTAACGGGTAAGGTGATATAGCCAGGCGTTTAAAAAAAGTTTCCGTTGACCAGGATTTACTATTGCCAAAGTTCACCATTGTTGTTTTTGGATCTATCTCGTTTTTAACTTTTAGGAGATCAAACAGCTCAAGGTTTGTTCCATCTAGCTTTTCTTTTCCTACCAAAAAAGATTCTAAATATTTTGTTAATTCCTTAAACTTCTCTTGATCCAACCTGTAACTGCTTTTCTTAAAAGTTTTTTTTACATACGACAGAAAACGTTTTTGTTTTTCAAACTTTAAATACTGTTTTTTAACTGATCTTTTATTCTGTTGAAATTCTTGTCGGCTTAAGATTTTTTTTTGCCACTCTTGCAAAGGCTTATAGACCAAATATTTATGGCTGATTTTAACCGGGTGAGAAATTTGCCCGAGTGGTGCATTGAACACTTCTTTTTCAAGAACAGCAATATTTCCATCAAAACTAATGCTATCCGTTTGCAAGATTTGTTTAGCCTTGGGATTTTTGTTTTCCCATTCTACCCGGAAGTTTTTTGCACTTGATGAGTCTTTAAAAACAGCAAATTCAACAGAACGTTGTTTATTTGATTTTATATAGAAATCCCATAAAGTGGGATCACTAATATCAATATCCTTAAAAATTACTTCATCCCACAATTGTTCAATAACCGCTTCGCGTTTTTTTTGGTTTGCCAGCAATGAAACAATTTCCGGTTGCTCAAAATTTTCCATTTGGCCGAGAAGTGCTTCTGCGACAATAGAGCTTAACACATCGTTTTTATATTGGGCTTGTGTTTTGTTTCCTGGAATGGGATTAAAATTCGCGCGGTCTTTAAACTCGGAAACCGTAATTTTACGATCGCCAATTGTTGCAATCAGAGGAGTGTTGTTCTGACCCTGCTTTTGACAGCAGAACATAAAGAGGAGTAAAAATAGAAAAGGTTTTCTTAAATTCATTTTTTAGCGAGATCAAAAACTATTCCGAACTCAACAGCAACCATGCTTGTTTCCTGTTCTTCATAATTCCCACTTAAATCCAGTGAATAATCGACACCCGGCTCTAGCAGTTCAAATTTATATTCATCTTTTGTCATAGCATATTTATATGCTACCTGCCCAAACAAACTAAACCCTTCTCCATTAAGGAAAGTCATGCCTACACCTGCGGTAAAATATGGGATTGTTTCACCTGTAAAATCAGGGCCACTAAAACCTATTAGTATCTCGTCGGTACTCATATTTATCAAGCCTGCCCCTAGTGACAAATAAGGATTGATTGTTTCATTTGGCATAGGAAATATTTTTGCACCTATTGATGTTTCCAAAATGTATCTGTTTCCACCATTTACAATAAAGTCGCCAATTTCGCCTTCCAGCTCTGGGATCTCTTCTATTGCGGTTGCTTTCAAATCTTTTTTCCATTCGTCATGCATAAATACAAATGTGTTGAACGCAGCATCCCACTTTAAAGTAATCACATCATTGAGAGTATATTCCAATCCTCCGCCAAAATGAATCCCGGGGTTCCAGTATTCTTCAAAATGTGTTGCGGAAAGAGGTAGCGCCGTTCCTGTATTTATCTGCAAATCAATTTTTTCAGAAAGCTGTGCTGATAGTGTAAATGGAAAGCCAGCTAGTAGCAAAAGTGTTACAAACCATTTCTTAAACATAATTATTTTCCTAAAAATGGAGCATTAAAGTAAATCTTTGTGAATTATCTAAACGACCGAAATCAGCATAGGCATAATCTACCTGAATTTTCATTGTACCCTCAAGACGTAAATTAAAACCCAATCCAGCCGTCATACCTTCTTCAGTATCTTTTTGAAAAAGTGACTTATATCCTGCGCGAAGAAATACAGACTGATTCCAGCCATATTCAAACCCGGTATTAACAGATTCAAAATTATCATTTGGTGTCAGGGCATCAACTGCGATTGTTAGTTTATTTTGTTCTCCAAAATTTAACGTTTTTGCCAAACCAACTTGAAAATACAAAGGCAATGGATATTTTTGCATTTCATATTGTGCGTTAACCACATTTACGTTGCCGGTATTGCGATTATCTGGGTCATAAGCAAATTTAATATCGCGACCATCCAATTGCATTTTAGCACCAAAATTGCGGATGCTGGTTCCAAGTACGATTCCCCAAAATGGTGTGTTGAAAAGAGTTCCAACATCAATTGCCATACTTGACGCTTCTGAATGCCACAATCTTTGATATATATACTTTCCGGTAAAGCCAATTGAAAAATTATTAGTCAGGTTCCGAGAATATGCCAAACCAATTAGTAAATCCTGTACGTCAAATAAAGCCCCGGTGCCATCCGGGTTATCTAACGTGGTTACAGCCATATCTCCCGATGAAAATGAAGATACCATAAAACCTATCGAGCCGATATCTGTTAAATTAAGTGTAACGGCGCCAAAGTCATATTTAGTGCCTGCAATCCATTCCGTATGAGTAAACATTGCCTGGTAGCCGCTAACCCTTGCCAATCCGGCAGGATTTGTATATATAGCGCTGGCATCATTTGCAATAGCAACAAAGGAGCCTCCCATAGCTATTGAGCGTGCACTTACATCAATTTTTAAAAATTGGGCAACGGTTGTTCCAACTTTTGAAATATCCGAAGAGGATATCCTTTGGGCGTTTAATGGTGCCGATACAAGGATAAATGTAAGAACTATTCCAACAAATTTTAATTTCATCTGTAACTCCAGAATAAGTATCCTTATTAAAGGATTATTTTATTATTGCAAATTTACCAACTTTTTTCCCAATCCCGGGAGCGTCAACATGGAAGAAATAAAGACCATACGCTACTTCCATATTATCTTTTGTGAGTAGGTTCCAAAACTCTTTACCATCATCCAATGTAGAGTCATGATGTAGAACTTTTACAAGCTCTCCTGATGTTGTGTAAATCCTTATAGTGCACTTTGCTGGTAGGTGATTAAAATATAAACGCCTAAAGCCACGCTCACTACTTGAAACAGTGTTAACCGGTTCAATTGCGTTTGTTGCTATATAGGGATTTGGTACAACATTAATTCTATCTAACTGGTTTTTTGCTTTGCTAACATTGACGACAGCTTCTTGTGTTGAAAAAGAAAAACGGTCTCCATTAGAAAAGGGTTTGTCAGTTGAAAGAAAAAATACATCGTTTGAGCCGGGAATAACTTTAACTGAATCAGTACTGTTTAGAGTAACCTGCCAAACAATATTATTTGGGCTTACAGGGCCTCGAATAATATTTATCGTTTCTCCAAGATCCCATACACCGTCATTGTTTGTCTCAGTAATTTCATAAGGTGCAAAATCGTTTGTAGAAACATCAATTACTTTAAAATTACTTTTAACGTTTAAGACAGGTGTTGTATCAACAATTGTGTCAAAAAACTTGATTTCATAATCAAAGGGGTCTTGCGCATAGCCGGTTTCACGGGTTATCAAATAATCTAAATCCCCTCTACTTGATGCAGACCAACCCGTTAATTTATTGTTCAATTGAAAATCCGATTCCTTTACAACCAGTCTTAGACCATCAAATACAGGATTGCTTAACTCAGAGTCTATTTTTGTTGTTCTGTAAATCGGGTAGTTTTTATACCTAGCAAGATACTCCTTGTCGTCTTGCATCTGGGCCCCTGGATGTAGGTTTGGATCAAAAACAATTATTGATCCGCCCGAGCTGTCAATTTCGAAATCTGTTCCTGCCTGAAATTCGGTGTTTCCATCCGTTGACAAAATGGAAATATCTCTTAAATAATTATATTTAAGAGGTACTGAGTTTTCATAAAAAGAAATAAACGTTTGTGATTTTTCTTTTGTATCAAGAACGGAATATTCTGTTTCACCGGAGGTATCTGCAAATTCAATCTTGAAAACATTATCACTTTCAACTTGCCGCTCGTCAATAATGTCAATAGAAAAATTGCCTGTTGAAAAACCTTCCTCGCGAATAATGCCATTATTGTCATCAGCATCGTTTATATAAGGGCGCTCATACCCGGCTACTTTAGACCTAGGAATAGCACGTCCGGTATTTGTATCAAAATTGTATACGTTTGTTACGGGGTTAAAAGAAATGATTTTTGAACACTCCGATGGAGCTACGTTCAAAGAATCACTACCGCGGTCATAAGAAACTACGGCGTAAAAATAGGTTTGTCCGTTTATAACATTGTTAGAATCAACAAAAACATGGCGTAACCCTCGATCATCTCCCAGATAATATGAAATACCACGGTCTGTGTATGGAATACTAGAAGGACCTGTTAATCCATTTGCTAAATCAAATCTTGCATCCACGCCTTTATCGGTTTTTAATGGTTCAAACAGAAACGAGTTGCCGTTAGCATCCGTTATTGTTTGCTGGTCTAAAAATTTCGGATCGGTACTTCTATAAATAACATACCCTTCAAAATCCTGTTCTTTAGAAATTGGATCAACAGAGCCTTCGGCAACATCATCCCAATATAAAGTAACTTTCCTGTCACCGGGGACAATCGTTACATTGGGTTTTTCCGGTGGTTTGGCAAATTGATAACCGGAGTTATAAATCCTCTGTACTGCTTTTGCATTTAAAATGAGATCATTTCGATCTGCTGCAACAATTAGTGCTATTGAAAATCGCTTTATCGCATCGCTGACCCGATCATCGCTAACAGTAAAAATAGATTTTAATGTGAATTTCCCGGAACCATATAGAAAAACATAATCTCCCTGGACTTGTGTTGTATCAAATTGTCCTGATTGCAAATAATCCGTCCACATTTTTTCGTCATCACCAATACTCAAGCCGGAAAACAAAGGTTGTGCAAAGCTTGTCAATCCCAACATGTCAGATTCATCAATATCTGTAAACTCAAAATTTGGTTCACCGGGCTTGGTAATATCAAATGGATCTCCAGCGGTTGGCACACCATCTTTCTCGCCTTCATCGCCTGTATTTGGAATTCCATCTCTACCAATGTCATCCGTATCGGCACGCCAGTCACCATCATTGTCAATACCGTCGGTCCAGCTTTCATCCACAAGGCCATCTAAATCATTATCTATACCATCAGTTGAAACACCGGGGCTTTCCAAAAACTTGTAACCCAGGTATCCGGGAATAATATTCGCATCGTTTAAACTGAAACCATCAGCATCCCAAGCAAAGGTCATTTCAAATTCTTTATCAAAGTTTGCCCAATCATCACGCCAATCATCAGGACCTCCAATATGAGGATCTCCCCACATTCCAAAAGCAACTTTCTCAAGATCAAAATGTCCTTTGTTTTGGATTTTATAAATCAAAAATATTGCATCTTCCGCTTCTGCATTAGACCATTGATAATACCTGGCTTCAACTTCCAGGCCAAGCCCTCTTCTATCGGTTTCACCAGGATATGGAAAATATTGAAACTCCAGGTTGTCGCGGTCATCCATTACAAAAAAAGTTTCTTTATCCGCATTTGTTGCACCAAGCCCTAGTGCGCCCGGCCAAACATATTTTCTTAAATTTTCATCAAACCATTCTTTTGGCCAACTATCCGGCTTACCGTCACTATCGGTGTCACCGTCATCGCTTGTAGGCATATACTGAGACTCCAATGTTAAAAACTGGGTTTCGCCATCATCACTTTGTACAAGCGGTTGCCATGCCCAGCGTGTTGTTAAATCACCGGAAATCTCCGGACCTGATTTTAATCCGTCAGAGATTACATGTGCAACCCAAACTGTATCACCATTATCATCTGTAACTACACGGCCAAAATTATCACGTTTTATTTGAACATCGTGGTGGCTTCCTTTAGGAACAGGAACTTCAGACCCCACGAAAGGCCCAAATTCATAACCGTAACCTAAGCCTTCCCAAATAATATCAGTAATTCTGTTACCCGGGCTGGATATGGATCCAAAGTTCCAAATTTCTGTTGTAATTTTGTTACCGTTCATAATAGCACTTTGTCTTAAAGTACCCCCTGCTGTAGAAAATTGAGCGGTTTCCCAAGCCAAAAAATCATTAACCTGGGCCTGTGTCCAATCCTTTTGCATTCCCTTACTGTACAAACTATCTATATTTATTTGGGATGAAACTGAGAATGGTAAAAAGAGAAAAATTAGTCCAATTGTAAACTTCAACATAGTTGATAAAACTCCACATTTAGTGAAATACCTGATACAGGTAATATTATCTATATATAGGATATATAATTATAAGGCCTGGTCTAAAAGTCAACACTTAGACCTATGCGAATCTCCCTTGGCGAACGATAATAGTGCGGACGAACATTATATTCATCATTTGTATGCACACCTTCTTCGCCATAGTGTTTCTTGAATGATTCCGGTTCATCAATACTTTTATTTGCATAAGTATATTTTGCCGTGCCGGTGTCATCAAATACAAAACGTTCGTTCAAAGTATCAAACAAGTTATAGGCTTTAACAAAAAATTGGTATTGATATCCGGCCAAAGTAAAATTGTAGCTCGCCCTTAAATCAACACCTTTCAAAGTCGGTTTTCTGTCTGAATTGGAAACGGCATCATAGTTCGACTCGAAAAACTCCGGATTGTATGGATACCCTGCAGATATTTTACCAATCATACTTACAGTTAATTGGTCTACCGGGAACCAGGTTACAGAAGCAGAAAGGTTGTGCGTTTGATCCCAATCTAAAGGAATTATTTCTTTAACATTCTCCTGTCCGGAAATTGAGTTATAAAAAAAAGATGCTACATTGTTGTCGTTTCCTTCGGCAACTTGAAAAGTATAATCTACTTTAGCTGCGAATGGTTCTCCAGGCATTGCCCGTTTTTCTAAAGTTACTGTTACACCTTTTACATTTCCATAATCCTGATTGCGGCGTATTCTGTAATCCTGTGTTTCCCCGCTCTTGTTACCATCTTCATTTAAAAGGAAAAAGCGAATTGTTTGCCACGCCAGCAAATTACGAATGTCTTTATAAAATCCTGTAACATCGATTGCGATTGAATTTGTAAATTGTTGTTGCAGACCAATTTCATAACTTATTGTTTTTTCAGGGTCAAGATTAGCATTGCCAAAAAGTGGCGCTGAGTTTCCAACAGGTAATGAAAAATTTGGGTTGCTATACAAGTTTCTTAGAGATGGCATCTGAAAAAAATGTCCGTAAGACAAATGAATTATACCCTGAGCAGTGATTGGAAATGATATTCCAAGACGTGGTGCAAGCATATGTTTAGAATCTGCCATTTTGCGTTCGCCATCAGGTTGTAGCTCATCTACTGCATAAGGCGCGTCACTATTAAAATAATCGTAACGTAAACCAAGGTTTATAATCATGTCATCATACTCTAGCTTATCCTGGAGATATGTTGAGATTTGTCTTGGGTAACGGATATATTTACCATCACCAATAAATATCTTAGTTGGCTGATAATAATCACTGCGGTTGTAGCTTATGGAGTAGCTTTCTCGATCTAATACATGCAACCGGGTTTCAACCCCGGCTTTAACTAAATTTCTTTTATTAACCTGGCTTGTAAAATCAAATTTTGCTAAGAATGTTTTTGAGTTTTCAAAAATCTGGCTTCTTTGCATTCCACCAAAATTAAAAGTTGCACCACCCGGATCACCCTGGATTAAATCTGTGGGCGTATATTTACTGATATCTTCATGGACATATTGATCATAGTCGCGGGTATTAAAAGCAACTTTCAAATCATAAAAAGTGCTGTTGTTTAGGGTATGTGTTAGTTGAAGGGAGTTGTTTGTGCTGGTTGAAAAATATTTATACGTGCCATCCGGATTGTACTTATAAGAATGAACATAGCTTTTCCATTCAGATGTATTCAACAGACTCTGGACGCGCATGGTTACACCCGGTGCCAATTGGAATTTTACTTTCCCCAACAGGTTTAAACCTTCACTCGGGTTCATTGGAACAACTTTGCCGTCTCCGTTATTTTCGATATACCAAGCATCGCTATAGACCGGGATTCTTGTAACGATACCCTCATCTGACTCTTCTATATAGGAAACCTTTTGTAAAAAATTTGCCGAATCGGCTGGGGTGTGTTCGCGAATACCATATAAATATCCATCCGATTTACTTGCCCGGGCAGAAACAAAAAAAGTATTATTCCCACCCAAAAATGACAATGGACCGGAGAGAGATCCCTCCACGTTGTATTTTGAAAATGGATTAACATCATCAATATTAGTGTAAATGTCTTTATGATCGCTTATGTAGTCACCACTGTAAAAACTCAAATAAGTTTTAAAGTCACGGCTTCCATCTTTGGTTGTAAAATTAACTATGCCGCTCATTGCGTTTCCATATTCCGCATTAAAAGCTCCACTAACAACTGTCATTTCTTGTATAGAGTTATTTGATACGCTTGTTGCCAAGCCATTTGTATTAAAGGGGTTTGCCACTGAAACTCCGTCTACAAGATAGGCAATCTCGGTTGATCGTCCACCCCTAATATGAAGAGCACCATCAGCACCCTGGGAAACCCCAGCCTGTGTTAACATAATTCCGGCATAGGTTTCAACCGGCAATGTTTTTATTTCTTCAGTTGTGGTAACTTTTTTAGATGATGTTAAATCTTTTTGCACGAGGGGTCTTTCAGCAATCACAACAATTTTCTCATCCAACTCTACAACTTGTTCGCTTAGTTTAAAATCCAAAATTGTAGTCTGATCTGATTGTATTAGCACATTTTGAGTAACTGTTGTTTGATAGCCAATATAGCTGCATTCAACAGAATATGAACCGGGTGTGATATTGAGGACAAAATATTCGCCGTTTTCGTCCGAAGAAGCTCCCTGAAGCTGGTCAACAAGAATGATGTTCACACCAATAAGTGGCTCTCCGGTATTACTATCGGTAACCCGGCCAAGAATTTTTCCGGTATTACCAGCAAGCAAATTGCCGAATTGAATAAATACAATGAGCACCAATGCAAGACAACGTTTCATATTAAAATACTCCAAAAACCAATTGATGTTAGTTTGATACTTGAACTAATTGGCATAATATAGAAAAAAAGACAACAAGTCAAAACACAAATGCATATTTCAAAAAAACTTGCTTTTAAGGAATGACCGTGCTTAGTTTAGCGCAATTAGTTCACTTCCTTAATTAACTTAACAATTCAATTTATTTGGAGGTTTCTTTATGAGAAAACTTACCGCTCTTTTTGTGAGTCTGTTTCTTAGTTCAATGTTTATGCTACAAGCACAAACAATGGACTTTAAAACCGGCTATCAGTTTCCAACAGTTGATCAGGATTCAGTATTAAGTGGCCTGGCCAGTATTCGTGGAATGGATCTGCATGATGATCCATTAGGTGAAGGCGTTGCCGGATTTGCAGTAACAAACTATTACGAAAATGGTTTTATCCATGTATTTAAAAATGCAGGCGATGATGCAATGGAACTTGTTTGGACCAGTCCTGACTTTGATAGTTTAGGTGGAGCCAGCCATCCTCGTTTTGTAAAATGGGGAGATTTGGACAACGATGGTATTATAGAACTTATTGCTCCATTTGATGGAAATGGAATTGCAATTTTTGAATGGGATGGAGTTGCAGGAAGCTGGAACTTTGGCGATGCCCCTGCTAAAACAATTAGTTCTCCTTTATATTCTGTTTATCCTGATTCTGCAAATGGTTATAATAATGTTGAGTTTATGGATGTAGCAGATGTTGATGATGATGGCCAAAACGAACTGATGTTTGCCAACAACTCTTCAGGAAGTGGCTTTGACAGATATTATGTTTTTAGTATTAATGGTACATATTCAACAGGAAACCCTGGTTTTTCTGTAGTAAAAAGAGAAGGTCACTGGCCTCGTAATGAAGTTTATGCGAACTATGGTGGTGGTACTCCTTATGCTGTAGTTGCTGCTGACCTTGATGGAAATGGCGTTAAGGATATGGTTTTTCACAACTGGAACTATGGGCACCATACTCCTGTACGTTCTACAGGCGCTGATACATATGAACTTGCAGATACAACAGGCGGAAACAACTATGTATATGGTGATCCTACTGATGATATGGTTTCTCTTGGTGGCGGACGTGCTATTGATATTGATGAAGATGGTAAAGAAGAAGTTTATTTCCCAATGTATAGTGCAAACGGAATGGTGTTAATGGCTCATTATGATGATGGCAACTTGGCACATGTTGATACAACTAATGCGTTTATGTTAGACGTAGTTCCTGAAAACGATGACCGCTATGATTTCTTTGGCCGTCCAGGTGTAGGTGATTGGGACAGTGATGGTAAACCAAACTTATATTATGCTGCACGTCATGGAGCATATGTAAGGACGTCAGAATTTATGGGTGGTGAAAAAACTGATCCTAACAATTGGGAACATTCTATACTTTATACAGGTGACGAACTAGATTCTAAAATCTACAGCTCTATTACTACAACTGATTCTGCCGGACATATTGTTTCAGATACAGTATTGCAAGCAAATAGCGAAGGCACTATCGCAATGAAGCTTTTTGGAAATTACACTGATTTTGATGGCGATAAGTTCGAAGATATAATTATACCAACTCAGGCCTGGGGTGACAGCATTGATATTTTCAATTACACCTGGGTTAGGGATACAGCATGGACAGTTTATGATACAATGTATGCCGGTACTGACTCAATGGAAATTGACACCGTTGACTTTACACACTCTGTTTATGATACAGTTGAAACAAAAATTGTTGAGCCAAACAGGATTTCTATCCGCATGATTGAGTCTACTCAGATTAACAGCATTGAAAGCAAAGAGATGACTGTAATCTTACCGAGCGACTATAAACTTAGACAAAACTATCCTAATCCTTTTAACCCTGAAACAAACATTGAGTTTTTCTTACCTATTAAGAAAAAGATTAGTTTGACAATCTATAACAGTGTTGGTCAAAAGGTTAAAACGCTTATTAATAACGAAGCTTACAACAAAGGTACACATACAATGCAATGGAACGGTACTAATAATGCCGGGGTTAAAGTTGCAACAGGTATGTATATTTATGAGTTGAAGTATGGTAACTTTAAGAAAAATAAGCGAATGATGCTTATTAAGTAATTAGGTTTTAATAAATAAAAAAAGGCGTCCATTGAGACGCCTTTTTTTATTTATACCATTGTTTAAAAAGTTCTTTACTTCGTCTCCCCATATTTTTTTAATTCCAAAGTTTGGCCATTAAAAAATGCATAGGAAAAATGGTTTATCCAGTCCCCAAGATTAATATATTTTTTTTCACCAACCTGATGCACAAGGGGATTGTGCCGGTGACCCATCATCACATAATCAAATCCATTTAAAAATTGTTTTTCAGCAAATTCAAAATAATCGCTCTCATCCCTAAGGTGGTTTAATTGATTTGTGTAAAGTCTGCTTGACCCGGAAACAAAGCGGGCAAATGGAATTCCAAAATCCGGGTGAAGCAGCCGAAAAAGTTTTTGGTTAATTCTGTTGCGCATAACTTTTTTTAAAAAACGATATCCACCGTCCTTTTTTCCCAAGCCGTCTCCATGCCATAAATAAAATTTTTTATCTGCCAATTCAAAAGTATACTCATCATGATAGGTTTCTATTTTTACATAATTATCAAAAAATGTACCCAAAGAAAAATCATGGTTCCCGGCAAGATAATAAAGCTTAATTCCTTTTTCAGTTAGTGACCTAAAACAGTGTAAAAATTCAAAGTATTTTTTGGGAACGACATAATTATATTCAAACCAGAAATCAAACAAATCACCAACAAAATAAATATGGCTGGCTTCATTTTTTATATTATATAAAAAATCGAGAAAAACCTTTTGTCGTTTGTGTTCTTCCGGTGAGTCATCGGTGCCCAAATGTATATCGGATAAGAAATATGCTTTTACCATGTCCATTCTATAATAAATTGAAAAATGGAAGCTAACTTTTACATTAAATAAAATCAAATGCCTACCTTGTTTGTTTGATAATAAAAGATTATGATTTAGAAAAAATGAGGATAAAATGAATAATAATGCCCTAATAATTCTTGCACCAGGATTTGAAGAAGTTGAAGCAATCACAATTATTGATTTGTTAAGACGTGCAGATATTCCGGTCACAACTGCCTCAATCTCAGAAAAAACTATAACCGGCTCTCATGGAGTTACCATTGAAGCTGATGAACTAATTGATGATTGCATAAACCGTGACTTTTTTGTAATTATTTTACCCGGCGGTCAGCCTGGAACAAACAACTTAAAAGAGTCTGAGAAAGTTATTGCCCTACTAAAAAAGCAATCTGAAAAGAAACGGTTGATAGCCGCAATTTGTGCTGCGCCAACTGTTTTAGAAAAAGCAGGATTAACAAAAGGGAAGAAAGTGACCAGTTATCCAACTGAAGAAAAAGTCTTTGTTGATTCAGAGTATGTAAATGACAGAATCGTCCAGGATGGAAATATTATAACAAGTAGGGCTCTTGGGACTGCGATTGACTTTTCACTTTATTTAATTAAAAGTCTTTGCGGAGAAGAAAAGGCAACGGAAATTTCTAATAAAATCTTACATTCTCAAACAAGGTCATTATAGCTTTTCAATTGATTTTACAGCATCCAACAACCCGGATAAATCTGTCCTTAACGGGTCTACCACTGGAATATTCATTTGATTTGCTGCACTTTGAACTATTTCTTCCGCTTCCGTTTGCGAAAGTAAAGCAGTGTTTAAGGAAAGGCCAATAATAGGGGCGCAGTTAATCTGTTTTAATAATTGATTATAATTTTCGTGGGCATCAGTGATTCCTTTTAAATCATTAGCCTTGCTAACTTTGTGACACAAAATCACCGCATCCGGTTTTGTACCATGCAAAATCCCCATCATCGTTCCAGCCTTAATCGGATCATTTACAGACCCCTGACCTTCAACAAACAGGTATTCAAATTTTTGGTCTCTTTCAATTAAATCCGATTCAATATAACCGGAGATTAAATCACCAATAAGAGATTCTGCAATAAAGCCTTTTCCTTTAATTAAACGGGAAGATAATCCTGTTGGGATCCAATCGGCAGAGATGCCTTTTTTGTGGATCATATCAATCAACTCAAGAGTTGTTGAAAGCTCTCCACTATTTTCGTTGCTTCCTGCCATCAATACTTTTTTTGCCTGGATATTTTTTGTCAAATTTCTGTACTTGACAGGTTTGTCTCCTCTTTCACGAAGATCTACAATATTTGCCTTATATTTTTTTGCCAGCAAATCAAACTCTGCCAATGAACTTAAGGGTTGATGAAGGCCATTTAAAATATGAACCCGCATCTGCAGTGCCTTAATTATCATCGGGTACCATTCCATAGGAAATGTGCCTTTAAAGGAAGAAGCACCTATAAGAAGATAATTTGGTTTTTGAGTCAAAAATTCATCTAGAGATGATGCGATCGGTATTTCGCCGCCAAAACCTAAAACTTCTTCAACTGTTTTGCCTGCATTACCGGTATCAATAATACCAATAATTTCACTGTTCAAATAGCGGATCAGTTCGCATTCAATTTTTGAATTTACTTTTTTTAGAGGAGTATCGGTGTGGATTATTATTCTTCTTTTCATGGGCTTTGGATGAGTTAGACAATCACTAAATTTATAGAAAACTTCAACTTAGAACAAATTTATACTTTGTAAGCTTTAATTATTGCGAATCGCCCAGTGTAATAAACGGTTTGATCTTTTCCAGTGTTTTGGGTCCGATTCTTTTAACTTTTGTTATTTCTTTAATTGTTTTAAAGGTGCCATTTGCAGTACGATAATTAATAATATTTTTTGCCGTTGCAGGGCCTATTCTTGGTAACTTTTCAAGTTCTTTTTGTGAAGCTGTATTTATATTTATCAGCTCGTTTAATTGAATATCTTTTTTTTTCTTACTTTTCTTTTTTTCCTGATACTCGGGCACCGCTGCTTCTTTAGTCACACCGGTTGTATCAGAAGAGATTTTCTGAAAAACACTATCCTGAACTGAGTAGTCGTATAAATCATCCTGAACAATATAGGGTTGAATCCATTGAATAATAAATGCAACAAAAAGCAGGGCGCTAACCATGAGCAATCCTCTTTTTTCGGATGGAGATAATTTTGACATTCACAATTTTCCCGGCCAAGGAATAATCAGATATTTAAAGCATCTTTAAAGCGTTCAAAAACATTCTTTGATGAAGTATCTCCCGGTTTCAAGTTTTCACTTTCTTGAAGCTCGGCAAGTACTTTCTTTTCTTCGGAAGATAATTTTGTAGGGACAACCACCTGAACCTGTACAAGTTGATCCCCAACCCCCGCTCCATTTAAATGCGGGATGCCTTTACTGCGCATCCTTAAAATTTTTCCGGATTGTGTCCCAGGCGAAATTGTCAGTTTTGCCTTTCCTGTTAATGTTGGGATCTCAACATTCGCCCCCAGTGCAGCATCAGGAAAACTTACAGGTAATACAAGAATTACATCATCACCACGCCGTTCAAATATTTTGTGTGATTTCTCTTCAATATGGACAATCAAATCTCCGGCAGGGCCGCCTCTTAATCCGGCATGCCCCTCTCCGTTTAACGGAATATAGTTCCCCGTTTTTACACCGGCAGGGATATTTACTTCAATGGTTTTGGTGCCGTTTACTCGTCCATCACCACCACATGTTGCACAAGGATTCTCAATTATTTGTCCTTCACCAGAGCAGCGCTGACACGATGAAATATTTACAAATTGCCCAAAAAGAGATTGTGAAACATTCCGTACTTCACCACTTCCCTTACAAATAGGGCAAACAACCGTTTTACTATACTTTGCCGAACCTGAACCGGAGCATGTAGCACAGTCAATTTTTTTATTTACTTTGATTTTCTTTTTTGCACCCGCCGCAATTTCTTCCAAATCTAACTTCAAACGGATTTGCAGGTCAGCGCCTTTTCGACGGGAGCTTCTCCGCCGTCCACCGGATTGTGAACCTCCACCACCAAAAATATCGCCAAAACCGCCAAAGCCTTGTTCCATAAATTGTCTAAGCGCATCCGATAAATCTATCCCGCCACCAAAACCAAAAGGATCGCCGCCTCCAAAACCGCCGCCACCCATATTTTCTGCAGCATGGCCAAAACGGTCGTATTTAGCGCGTTTCTGGTCATCACTTAAAATTGAATAGGCTTCTGCAATTTCTTTAAACTTTTCCTCGGCTTCTTTATCTCCAGGATTTTTATCAGGATGGTACTTCATTGCCAGCTTGCGGTAGGCTTTTTTTATTTCATCCGCTCCACTGTTTTTTTCAACACCTAAAACTTCATAGTAATCTCTTTTAGACATAACTTACCTTATTTTGAAACCAGCACCTGGGCATGCCGGAGAACTTTTTCATTTAGTTTATAACCCTTTTGGTGCTCATCAACAACAAAGCCGCTTTCAAATTTATCAGAATCAACTTGCATTAAAGCATCGTGTTCATCCGGATTAAACTCTGTACCTATGGCTTCAATTTCTGTCAAACCGCGCTTTGTTAAAGCCTTCATCAAATTCTTATATACAAGCTGAACACCATCCAGCAGTGTGGATTTTTCTTTTTCTGAAACAGCATGGTTTATCGATCTTTGAAAATCATCAATAACCGGAAGCAGTTCTTCTATAAGCTCCTTACTTGCAGATTGAATGTTTTCGATAAACTCTTTTTCTGTGCGTCGTTTATAATTATCAAATTCCGCCATTTTACGTAATAGCTGGTCTTTTAATTTTTCCTGCTCTTCTGAAGAAGCTGCCAATTTTTCTTTGAGATCCTTTACTTGTTTTGTCTCTTTTACATTTTTCCTTGCAGAAGGCTTACTATTTTTTGGTTTTCTTGTTTTTGTTTCTTCCATTGTTTCCTGTTCGCTTTTTACTTCATCTGACACTTTTAAATCTCCATAGATAATTAATAATACTTCTTAATCGGTTTAGATAAGAAATATAGCAATACGTTACTAAATTATTAGAACCGAGGAAGTTAAAAATTGTAGGGGCAGGTGTCAAGCTGGATTGCGTGAGAATTAACGATTATTCAAGATAAAGCGCCATCAAACATTACTTAAATGTTTTTGAACGCTAATCCGGCTGGAAAAATATCCAATAAGCATCCCCATTATAATAACTATAAAATAAATATCAGCTTTAAAAAGCAAAAACGGATATAAAAACTTAATTACCAGTTTTACTGAAAAATAAATCGCGCCCGATGCAATTAAAGCACCAAATACCCCCTGCAATAATCCCTCAATAACAAAAGGCCGCTTTATTAAAGATTTTTTTGCACCAACCAGTTTCATTATTTCAATTATATCCCGCCTGGCATAAATAGTTAAGCGAATAGTGTTGTATAGCAAAATGAATGTAATCGTAATAAGCAGAATTATGATTATTGCCCCAATCAAATAAACAATATCCAAATAGTTATCTATTATTGAGATAAGTTCTTTGTGATAAACAATTTCCTCAACCCCGTTCACTTTTCCCAACTCGTTACTGATTTGAGCGGCCTTTTCGGCATTTCTAAAACCGGGTTTCAAAGTGATAATTATAGAAGCCGGTAATGGGTTGTTCTGAAGAATTTCATAAATATTTTTGCCAAACTCTTTTTCAAACCTTTTTGCTGCAGCTTCTTTAGAGATATAAACAGATTTTTCAATGCCATCAATTTTAGCAATTTGTTGTTCAGTCTTTTTTGCCTCCTCATCCGTTGAGGTACGATCAATATAAACTTCAAGCTCCAGTTTTGATCGGATCTGGCCAATCCAGGAGTCAACATTGATACTTAAAACTAAGAATATTGCAATCAAAAAAAGTGAAAAGACAATTGAGGTAATTGTAATAAAAGTTGACAGTCGGGCGCGAGAAAAGCCTTTTAACCCTTCACGAATAGTAAACCAAAAATTCATAAGTTATCCGATAGCCCCATTATCAACAGTAATTTTACGATGACGATATTTGGTTAAAATTTCTTCTGAATGTGTGGCCATTAAAACTGCCGTTCCCTGACGGTTTATTTTTTCCAGGATATCCATAATTTCAAATGTGTTTTCCGAATCAAGGTTTCCTGTTGGTTCATCGGCCAAAATAATAAACGGATTGTTTACAATAGCCCGGGCAATTGCCACTCGTTGCTGCTCACCACCAGATAACTCCCGGGGATAAAAGTTACGCTTTTGACCAAGATTAACTTCAGCAAGAACCCGCATTACTTTCCGTTTAATCTCGTTACTTTTTGCACCTGTTACACGAAGCGCAAAGGCGACATTTTCAAAAACATTACGGTCCGACAGTAGTTTAAAATCCTGAAAAACCACTCCAAGTTTTCTGCGCAGTAAAGGAATTTCTTTTTCTTTAATTTTTGCTGAACTGAAATTTTCAACAATCACCATTCCTTCTTCAGGAATAATATCCATATAAATGTGGCGCAGCACTGTAGATTTTCCTGCACCGCTGGATCCTGTTAAAAAAACAAATTCCCCTTTTAAAATACGAAAGGTGATGTTTTTGAGGATAACGTTTTTATCTATTTTTGTATGGACGTTGTAAAATTCGATCATAGATATCTACAGGTTTTTCCTGCAAACAAAATGTATGCGTTGGCTTTTAATGTTTGGTTTTGAATTTGAAAAATTACTAAACTCCGCGCACAAATGCACCTTACTTTTTTTAATAAACTTTTTCCACTCTGCAGAAGGCCTTATACGTTGAACATGTTCTTCAAAAAATGGCTGCCCATTAAAGAGTAAATTGAATCTATTATATTGTAACTTCTCCTTTTGGGAGTAGTTGCTGTGCCTTTCATAAGCCATTCCATCCCAACTATCACTTTCATAATAACCATCAAAACATTCTTTTAACCCTTCTTCGGTAACATAATCAAAAATGAAGATCCCTCCCGGAGTAAGAACCCGGTAAATTTCATTAAACAAGCTTTCAACTTCTAAATCCTCTAATAAATAGTTTATCGAATCATATAACATTAAAAGCACATCTGTTGATTGGTTTTTAAGAGCAATATTACGCGCATCATTTACTAAAAAACTTGTTCTATTATTTTTTTTTAGATTGGCTTTTGCTGCAAGAACCATTTTCCTGGAAAGGTCGGCCCCTGTAAATGAATTATTATCATTTAGAAGAAATGAAATATGTTTCCCTGTTCCGCAAGATAAATCAACAACTTTTTCAATTTTCACCTCTGCAAACTGATAGAGGTTTTTTACATAAGAAGCCCACATTTTATAATTTACATGCACCATCACCCGGTCATAAATTTGGGCAAGTTGGCTATACGGGGCTGAAAACATTATCATTCCTTTTTGAAGAAACCATTATCAAATTCGCTGGTTAGTTTATCTCAATATTAATTAATGATCAACCAGGAAATTGTGTTGATTTCTATAGGGCATAGTGCTAAGCTCTAGCAGACTAATAATTTATAGCAAAGGAAATTTCTTTTTACATGATTAGTTTTTTAAACGGTTTTATTTTACCGGCCCTTTTTGCTGCGAGTATCCCAATTCTTCTACATTTCCTTAGCCGCAAAAAAGCCCGGAAAATGCCTTTCAGCTCTATAAAATTTCTAAAAGTTATTGAAAACCAAAGAATTAAAAGAGTAAAGTTATATCAATTTCTGCTTATCCTTGTGCGTACACTTTTTATTGTATTTTTGGTAATTGCTTTCGCACGACCAACGGTAACTTCTCTTTTGGGAAACGTTTCGGGAAATGCTCAAACCACCGCTGTAATAATTATCGACGATTCTTACAGCATGCAGGCTTTTGCCTCTTCACAAACATATATGGAGATAGCAAAACAACAGTTATCAGAAATTGTGGCCGTCTTCAACACACAGGATAAAGTATTTCTTCTTTCAGGTTTTGATAAAAAGCCTGTACTAATAAATAGTTTAAACCGCGATAAGTCACTTAAAAATATCAAACCCTCAAACGCTGTCCTGAACTTAGAAAGATTATTAATCTCAGCCGATTCACTTTTCACAACGCATCCAAATTTAAATAATGAGCTATACATTTTAAGTGATTTTAAACTTACAGATCATAAACCTTTTGCTGAATATAGTTTTAATTCTACTCCAAATTTTAAAGCATATAAAATCGATTTGGCACAAGAGCCCTCTTTTAAGAATGTTAGCATCGATTCAATTGTATTAAACAATCAGCTTATTGAAACAGGAAGTACAATAAATATTTCTGCTTATATCAGCAACCATGATCCTCAAAATAAAATGGAAACAAATCTTAATCTTTATAATGAAGATATGCGGGTTGCCATGAGTTTTGTTGAACTTCAACCAGGTGAATCAAAGGTGGTTGAAATACCATTTGTTCCTCAAAAACCTGGAACACATTATCTCAATTTACAAATTGATGAGGATGACCTTTTTGTTGATAATAAGTTCTATTTTTCTCTTTTTATGAAAGAAAAAATCAAGGCGCTTTTTGTTTCCGATTTAACCGCTGATAAAATATCATTGGCAACTAAGGTTTTATCTCAAAACAGTTTATTTGATATTGATCCCAAAAGACAAAATGAATGGCCCGGTACTAATCTCAGTCTTTATGATTTTGTAATTCTAAATGATTTTGAAAATACTAGTGAAGCAAATATTGAAAAGCTGGGCGCTTATTTAAAATCCGGGAAATCTATTTTAGTAATTCCCGGGGAAAAACTTACAGTTGCTGACTATAATAATTTTTTCAAAAAACTGGAAAGTCCGGTTCGTTTCGGAAAAATAAACTCTGGCGGGCCAAATAGTTTTTACTCGTTAGAAAATGAAAAAGCTGCCAACTCAATTTTTGATGCTTTATTCAGGGATAAAAAGAATCCCTTTTCGCCTCCCAAAATATTCCGCTATTACACACAAACCGGTTTTGATAAGTCCATGATAAACCTATCTAACAGGAATACTTTTTTAAGCAAGAGTGGGGGCTTGTATGTTTTTAGTTCTGCCTTTTCACAAAACTGGTCTAGCTTTGAGATAAACGGATTATTTCTCCCACTTTTATACCGCAGTTTTTATATTGCCGCCCAAACTAAAAATCCGCTTTCAGGAAGCATTGTTTCCGGTGAAGCTGTCGTATTTAACTCAGATGGAATAAATATAGAAAACCGTTTTTCCATTAAACCTCCAAACAATAGTTCTATTTCTGTGATCCCAAAATCAATGCGTAATAAACTTTATTTTGATGGGGGAATTGCGGTTGATCCCGGATTTTATTTGCTAATGGAAAACCAAAACGTAATCGGTGCAATTGCAGCAAACCATTCTGCCGATGAATTAAAAAAACCTTTTATATCAAGCAGCTCCTTTGAGTTTGATCTAAAAACTTTGGATTCAGACAAACTCAATCAACAAATTTTAAATGCCCGCACAGGATTTGAGCTTTGGTTGGTTTTTCTTATTTTGGCTTTAAGCATGTTGCTGCTTGAACAGGTTTTGATAAAGAGAATTGAAGGACTGCCATTGTTTGGTTGAATTTTAAGTAAGTTTTTATTTTTAACATTTGTCTACAACATAGCTTTAACCTATTAAAACAGATAGTAATAAATATGATTGAAATTAAAAAAAACTATATTGATACAAAGACCGAATTTGCCATAATAATCGGCATCCGTAGGGCCGGTATGGAGCGTATTGAAGTTGATGAACATCTGAACGAACTTAAAGAGCTTGCCAGAACTGCTGGTGCTGTTGTAAAAGCCCAGGTAATACAGGAAAGAATTGCGCCCAACGCTGCATATTTTATCGGCAAAGGTAAGTTAGAAGAGGTTGTCGATTTAATTGAGGAGCACGCAGCAACAATTGTAATTTTTGATGATGAACTTACCCCAGCCCAGGTAAAAAATATTTCTAAACTACTTGGCGATGTAAAGGTTATAGACCGAACAGCATTAATTTTAGATATATTTGCAGACCATGCCCAAAGCGCCGAAGCCAAAACACAAGTTGAACTGGCTCAACTAAACTATCTCTTGCCACGGTTAACGCGTGCATGGGAGCACTTGTCCAGGCAGGTTGGGGGAATTGGGACAAAAGGCCCCGGTGAAACTCAGCTTGAAACCGACAGAAGATTAGTGCGCACACGAATTTCCAAACTACGCGCCCGTTTAAAAGTAATTGAAAAACAAAATACTACAAGGCGTCAAAAAAGGGATACAATGTTTCGTGTGGCGTTGGTTGGTTACACCAATGCCGGGAAATCTACATTGATGAATGCCTTATCCGGAGCGGATGTATTAATTGAAGACAAACTTTTTGCAACACTGGATACAACGGTACGGCGTGCTGAAATTGATCCTTCTCTTTCTGTTTTGCTAAGTGATACTGTTGGGTTTATTCGAAAATTACCGCATCAGCTTGTTGCCTCATTCCGTAGCACTTTGGCCGAAAGCAGTGAGGCCGATTTGCTTTTACATATCGTTGATGTCTCACATCCTCAATTTGAAGAGCATATTGATGTTGTTAATACATTGCTTGCAGAAATGGATAGCAATACTGATAACCGGCTTTTAATTTTAAATAAAATTGACCTGGTTAAAAACCCTGAAACACTTCAACAGATTAAGGTAAATTATGAAGAGGCTGTTCTAATATCTGCTGGTCGCCATCTCGGATTAAATAATTTGAGAAATGTAATTTTACAAAAGTTTGAAAGTGATTTTTGTATTAAAGATTTAAAGCTCAATTTCAACAATGGTGGTGGTGAACATTTATTTCATTCTTTTGCAACCGTTTTGAGTAAACATTATGATGATGAGTTTGTATATTTAAAAATTAAATATCATCAGGAAAATGAATACAAGGTTTTACAGGTTTTGAAACAAAATGGTACTAAATAAATAGGTTATAAATTACATTTTGCTAAAGTATCTTTCCTATTTAACAGAATAAATTATAAAATATGAAACCTCTAATCCTATTTTTATTTTTACTTTCCCAAATCTCTTTTGCTCAGGTAATTCACCAAATATCATTTGATCGATTTTCACATTATGATGCGGATGATTGGATCACTTACGCCTATTCCAACCATATTACCTCAATAGATATTGGTAGTGAGAATATCTATTTTGGAACATCTCATGGCGGCATTTTACGTTACAATTTTTTTGATGAAGAGTGGCTTTATCCTCAAACCACAAGTAACGGCCTACACAGCAACCGAATAAAACGAGTGGTGTTTGACACGGCAACCAACCAGCTCTTTGCACTTACTCCAAAAGGAGTTCAGGTTTTTAATAAAGCTTTTGAGTATTGGCAAAATGCAGGCCCGGAACTTCCGGCAAGAACCATCAACAGACCTACTGAAAATCCGGGCAATACACGCTTTCCGGCCTTATCACGACCGATTCTTTCCAGCTGGCCCAACTTTATTGTTGATGACAATTATGAGCTAATGCTTGATGGTTTAATTTACAATCCGGACAATGAAGAATATAGGGTTGGCGAAAGAATTGTTGACCGATGGTATAAAATGTGGATTGCAACCAACGGAACCGGCATTGGCCTTGCTGATTTTGATATGGTGGAGCTTAAGTTTATTAAACAGTCCACTCCGGCAATCCATACAAAAGATGTTTTAGTTACTGCAGATAACATTTGGGTCGCCGGCACACCATTCAAAGAAAAAGAGCGGGGGATTGCTCGCTGGAATTTTGAAGATGATAGCTGGGATTATTTTAAATCCGGAATAAACTTTAATATTTTTTCTGATGATATCAGAGTGATAGAAAACATTGGATCACAGATATTTTTTGGTACCGAACAGGGTTTATTGCAATACAATTCTAAAAGGGATGAATGGATTAGTTTGCAAAAAGCCAATCCACTAAAGAATGATGTCATATATGATTTAGACCATTTAGATGGCCTGCTTTACATCGCTTCAGAAAATGGCGCATTTAAATACGATTACAAAATGCTCAACATGGAAAATGTAGGAAAGAAATTTCTACACCAAACAAAAGTGAATAAAATTACCAATACTTCTAACAATGTTTATTTGGCAACTGACCGCGGTATTTTTGAATACAATCCACAAAAAGATAAGACTTCTCTTTTAGATTCTCATGCCGCTATTGCCGATAATTTTATTGATGCTATTGGTGCAAATAATGACACTCTTTGGTTTGCGAGCCAAAAGGGTATTGGTTTTTATGATATAACCAACGGCGATTGGAAATCTTTCCCTGCTACAAATTTTAGACTAAACAGCAAAATAAATGATATTACTTTTAGCGATTGGTATGTCTGGTTTGCCACAAACAAAGGCCTGCTAAAATATGATAAAGAACGGGACTATTGGTATCTATACACCAAAAAAGACGGCCTGGCAGATAACCGTGTTTTCAACATCGATGTTGATGGTGATCATTTGTGGCTTTCAACTTTTAAAGGAGTTACTCTTTTCCGCTGGTACAGAGAAGGGCGGTTTGAGTAATGAATTGCCTCATATGAATTTGGCAAATTAAGGTTTATGAAATTTTAGGTTTTAGCAAAAAATGAGAATCTTTGAGTAAGCATGTAATGGA
This sequence comes from Calditrichota bacterium, assembly GCA_013112635.1. NCBI lineage: Bacteria > Pseudomonadati > Calditrichota > Calditrichota bacterium. Next base: position 810,452 of record JABFGF010000002.1, read on the forward strand.
AAACCGTCAAAGAATAATCGATCGGATATTTAAAGCTCAAGGCGATGATGGGTTTTGGAAAGTACTTGCGAAATCTGACAAGTATTACCCAGGTTATATGCACTATGTTCCAAACTTCAAAGCTTCACTTTGGACACTTATACTTCTTGCCGATCTAGGTTGTAAAAGAAACGAACCAAGAATTAAAAAACCCCTAAGGGAAATTCAAAATCACTTTTTTGATGATAATCATAAAATCTTCACGCTAAAAGAAGATCATTTTCCGATACCATGTTTAAACGGAAATATGATTTATTTAGACAGCTATTTTAACAAAACTCCCGACAAAAAAAGTCTTACCGCATTGGAGTTTTTTTACAGGTTTCAGAGATTTGACGATGGATCTTACAATACCAAAACCAACACATACTGCTCAAATAAAAGTTGTTATGGTAAGCATAGCTGTTATTGGGGAATTGTTAAATTATTAAAGGGAATTTCTTTCATTCCTAAAACCTTCAGAACAAAAGATATTTTATATCTTCGTGATAAATGTATCGAGTTTATACTATTGCACAAAGTCTGTTATAAATCCCGCAACACAAACATAATAATGATTAAAAAAATGGATTTACTTACTTTTCCCAATATGTATAAATCTGATTTTTTAGAAATACTCTGGTTACTGAAAAGAGAAAAAATCAAATCTGAAAAGTTGGAACCTGCCCTAAAACTTCTGAAATCTAAACAGCAGGAAAGCGGCTATTGGCAATTAGAAAGAAAAGTAAATAGCATGGTTTCTTCAATTGGAGAATTAGGTAAACCGAATGAGTTTGTTACCGATAGAGCAAATGAAGTGCTTAAGTATTATTATAATTAATACCAATAATTTGCGATAAAAAAAGGCGCCGGGTGGCGCCTTTATTAAAGACATAAATAACTAATCTTATGATGCTTCTTTGGCAATCTTTTCAAGCATGGTTGTAGTCAAAGATTTTGGCCTTTCTAAAGACTGGCCAACAGCCCTGTCCCAAACCAGGTTACTTAGCACACCTATGGCACGACCAACGCCAAACATAACCGTATAAAAATCATACTCAGTAACACCATAATGCCACTGGATTACACCGGATTGAGCATCAACATTTGGCCATGGATTTTTAGCTTTGCCCTGTTCAACAAGAATATCCGGAACAACATCATAAAGCAGACTAACAATTTTAAAAATTTCATCGTCCGGTAAATGCTTTAAACAGAAATCTCTTTGCGCCGCATAGCGTGGATCTGTTTTTCTCAATACCGCGTGTCCAAAACCAGGAATTACCTGGCCGGAATTTAATGTATCCCAAACAAACTTTTGCATTTCTTCGCGTGATGGGATTTTATGATCCATTTTTTCCATAACACCCTGAACCCAACGCAGAACTTCCTGGTTTGCCAACCCGTGTAATGGCCCTGCCAATCCGCACATCCCGGCTGTGAATGAATAATATGCATCAGATAAAGCTGTTCCAACCAAGTGCGTTGTATGGGCGCTAACATTGCCGCTTTCATGATCACTATGCAGCATAAAATACAAACGGGATATTTCATCATATGGCTTATCGATACCCATCATATGGGCAAAATTTGCTCCAAAATCCAATGATGGATCACTGGCTATTGGCGTATCACCTTTATATTTTAAGCGATAAATGAATGCTGCCACTTCCGGAAGTTTTGCCAGCAAATTCATTGAGTCTTCATAAGTCGGATCCCAGTAATCCATTTTTGACATACCGGCATTATACTGTGGTACAAAAACTGATTCACGCTGTAGTGACATCACTGCAGCTGAGAACATTGCCATTGGATGGGAGTCTTTTGGCATGGCGCGAAGCACATCAAAAACATACTCAGGCACTTTGCTTCTTCCTGCAAATTCTTCAACAACGCTTTTTATATCATCTTTGCTGGGAATTTCACCAGTAAGTAAAAGATAAAAATGGCCTTCTACATAAGGCATTTCCGCGCCATTGGGTTTAGGCATTTTTTCAAGACATTCAGGAATTGTATATCCACGGAAACGAATACCTTCTTCTGGGTCAAGGTATGAAATATCCGTACTAAGTGATTTAAGGCCACGCATTCCGCCATAAACCTGGAACATTTTAACTTCATCAATCTTTACCTGGCCATGGTTCTTCAGCAAATTCCCAACTCTTTCCCTATACTCAGGAATTTTGCTCTGGAGTTTTTCTTTTAGTTTTGACATTTTAATGTCCTTTCTTTAAAAATAATTGTGACCGTTGAATTGTATAAAGAGTACAAAAATTCTTTTAAAATTACACTTTTTTTTCACTCTTAGCTGTTTCGGGTTTTGATTTTTCTGTACTCTTTTTCGGTGTTTCTTTTTTAGAGTTTGACTCACCTGAGGATTGTTTGTTTTTATAGTCAGTTATATAAAAACCGCTGCCTTTAAAATGCAGACCAGCACCACCTCCAATTTTGCGCTGTAATTTTCCATCGCATTCCGGGCATTCTACTAAAAGTGGATCCGACATTTTTTGAAACTCTTCAAACTCATGAGTACAGCTTGTGCATACATAATCATATGTTGGCATTACTAAAATTAACTCCTTACTTCTTTCTTTTTACTTTTAATAAATTATTAGGCCATTAATCCCAAAATACATGCTGTGTTAATAACATCTTCTACACTACATCCGCGGGAAAGATCATTATATGGTTTTGCTAAACCCTGAATTATTGGACCGATTGCCTGGGCATTGCCAAGGCGTTGGGTTATTTTGTATCCAATATTACCGGCATCCAGATCAGGGAAGATAAACACATTGGCCTTTCCTGCAACAGGGCTGCCCAGGGCTTTGCTTTTTGCAATTTCCGGATTATAGGCTGCATCGAACTGCAGCTCACCATCAACATTCAGGCCTGGTCTGGTTTTTCTTACAAGCTCCGTTGCATCAACTACTTTGCTTACATTATCATGTTTAGCGCTTCCTTTTGTGGAAAAGGAAAGCATGGCAACATTGGGTGTCTGATGAACAACTTTTAAATGTGTTTCAGCGGTACTCAGTGCAATACTGGCCAACTGTTCAACATTTGGATCCGGAATTACAGCACAATCACCATATGTTAAAACGGTTCCATCTTTTAAAACCATAAAAAAGCAACTGGAGACAGCTGTAATGTTTTCTGCTAATCCGATTACCTGAATGGCTGCACGAAGTACATTTCCTGTTGTATTAACTGCACCGGCCAAAGCACCATCTGCCTGATTATTTCTAATCATCATTGCAGCATAAAACAATGGATCCCGTATTATTTCATGGGCATCTTCAGGGCTGACACCTTTATGTTTTCTTAGCTCATAATATTGGTTTTCAAAATCTGTATTGTTTTGTTCTTTGGGGTCAATAATTTGAATGTTTTCCAGGTTGAAATTGTGTTTTTCAGCTGTCGCTTTGATTATCTGCCCGGTTCCTAGAATAACGGGGATGATGAAATTTTCCTGTTTCAAAGCTATCGCGGCTTCCAATATTCGAGGATCTTCACCTTCTGGTAATAAAATAGTTTTGGGGTCTGATTGTTTTACTGCTTGTCTTATTTGTGAAACAAAATCCATATATTAGTCTGTTTTTTTATTAAATTTTTTGGTCAATTCGGTTGCAACCAATTTAGTAACAAAGCTATCAACATTTCCATTAAATTTTGCAACATCTTTCACTATTGTCGAATTTAAATATGTATATTTTTCGTTTGGCATTAAAAACACTGTTGTAATATCATTTGATAGTTTTTTATTCATTAATGCCATCTGAAATTCGTATTCAAAATCAGAAATTGCTCGAAGCCCGCGAATAATTACCAAAGCAGAATTATCCCTGGCAAAATCCACTAACAAACCATCAAACTCAGCAACCCGCACGTTATTAAATTCATCAATCGCATCATGAATCATCACCATCCGTTCTTCAATTGTAAACAGTGGTTTTTTTGTTTGGTTTATCGCCAGCGTAACAATTACCTCATCAAAAATTTTACTGGCCCTGTGGATTATATCAATATGGCCACGGGTAATAGGGTCAAACGTGCCTGGATAAATTGAAATCTTTTTTTCTTTCATTTCTGTGTCCTTTTTTCAATAAAAGAAATTAAACTTCTGCTCATTTTTTTTTGTTTTAGAATTGTATAATACTCGCTTTCTTTTTCAATTGGATTAGAAACTTCATGCTCTAAAACCATTAGGTTACCAATCAAAAAGTTTGCAGAATTTGTAATGGAATCGATTAAGTCCTGAAGCTTCGGATAAATAAATGGCGGATCGAGAAAATAGAGTTCTATCTCACTATGATTCTCTTTGGCAAAGTCTTCAGCTGTTTTATGAACAATGGAATATTGGGAGTGATCCAGCGAAAAAGTAAAGATGTTTTTCTTGAGAACATTAACAGAAGAGATATTTTTTTCAACAAATGTAACATGCTTTGCCCCGCGGCTTAAAGCTTCAAACCCCAGGTTTCCACTTCCTGAAAAAATATCAGCAATAACCTTATCTTGCTGAAAATCCTGTAAAACATTAAATATAAATTCTTTTACGCGGTCCGTAGTAGGTCTGATGGAAAGATCTTGACCGGCTTGTAATTTTCGTCCCTTATATTGCCCGGATATTATCCGCATATTCTATACAAATACTTCTAATATCAGTTTGAGCTGGTATTTTTGGGATTGAAATGTTTTTTGGTCAATTGCATTCAGATTGAGCTTATGTATTTGTAGCTGACCTACATCACTTGACATCTTTTTTAAGAATGCGTTGCAGGCATCTATTGATCCTGTGATGGTTGTTTCTACTTCAAACTTCCGGAAATCACTCTCTTCTTTTACATATTTACTATCAAGAGATTTTACTTTTAATCCACTAGATGCAGTAGTATTATTTATCCAGCTTTCCAGATCATTTATGGTATTAAAGTTTTGTTGAACATTTTTAGAACTTGCAGCGCCCGAAGAAGACAGAGTTCCTTTAAATATTCCAAAAACACCTCCATTTGAACCGGGCCGTGACTGCGATGAAATAACAGTAAAATTATTGGAGGCCATATTTTCTTTTAAGCCCATATTTACACGGGCAATTTCACTTCTGTCTGAGCCAAAAACCTGAAACATAAAAGATTCACCATACAATAAAACACTGGATAGCTTTGCTGAACTTTGTGCGTTTTGAATTGCCGAATTTACTGCAGAAATATCTGAGCTGGTTTTACCTGCAACTTGTGATAGGAATTTTGCTTTTCTTTCAGCTTGTTGCTCTTGTGCGATTTGTTCAGGGGTTTTTGCCTGCGTATCAGTAGGTTCAACTTCTTCCGCAGAATCTGAGCCTGTAAATACCCAGGTATCCAGGGCTACATATCCCAGCAAAAGGAAAATAACTATTATTCCACCGATAACAATTGGTTTATAATTTATACCTGATTGTTTATCATCTTCAAAATCATCTGTTAAAAATGGTTTTTCTTCTTCAAGTTCAGGCTGTTTTATTTCAGTTTCTATTTCAGGTTCAAGCTCTTGAACTACCGGTTCTGGCTCAGGAGGTGCGACTTCTTCTTCAAGTGAGTCTATTTCAATATCTTCCTGAAGATCTTGTTCATCCAGAATTGTATCTGTTGATTCAATATTTAATAAATCTTCATCAATATCTATATCAATATCGTCAGATGTGTCAATCTCCTGCTTGTCTTCCAATGCCGCCGTAGGTTCATCTTCCGTCAGGTCTTCCTCTTCATCAAATATATCATCATCTTCTAATAAATTATACTTTGCCATAAGTCCTCCTCAGTCAAATGCTGAGATTATAAAATTGAGCCCCATGCTTCAATATATTTATACCCATCCGATTCTGAATAATTACCAATTCCTGCATACTCAACTGATAATGACAGACCATTTTTCAAGGTGTCTACTATACTTTCTGATACGGAGTTTCCAAAAACAATTAAATTAAATTTGTTACTATTTTCCATTTGACCGGCGATATTAACAGCCTGCTTATATCGTTCATTAGATAGCTCTAATACCAATTCTTCTTTACTTCGGTTATTCGCTTCCATCACAAGGTCCACACAAGAGCTAAAATAATCTTTACCTAAAAAGTAATGATGCTCAATATATTTTTCACCCATTTTCAAAAAAATATAGTTTTGATCCTGGCCAAAAGCTTTATTGTAATCCAAGTAATTTTCCAGGGAAAAACAATTCAAGAATACTCCAGAAATCCCTGCACCACTTTCTTCCGCTACATATTGTAATTTTTTTATCAGGGATTTGTTTATTGCTACTATCAGTGCTTCGTTGTATTCTGAATGCTTTTTGTTTTCATTCAAAACTGATATTTTAAAGTCTTTAATATTATCGGATGTGACGGATGCTAACTCCCATTCAATTTGAGTTCGCTTTAATTTTTTATCACTGTCTTTGGGATAAGCGACTTTTTTTATTTTTGCATAGTTAAACGGTAAAGAAAATGCGAGCTCAATATCTTCCAGGTTATTGCTTGTCTTGAGGTTATTAACAGCATCAATCAAAGCTAATAAATTATCCGGATTAAAAATCTGATCCACAGATACAGGATTTGGGTAAGGGTGCTGACTACATGAAACAAGTGCCTGCTCTTTGCCATCACTTGCCGAATGAATTAGTTGAAAAGAATTATCAGAAAAAGAAACACTAAATGTATTATTCATAAGTAAGAAAGGAGGCAAAAACCTCCTTTATAAATTATTCCTCTTCCCAGCTTTTTTCAGATCTGTTAACATAACCATAGTTTTGCTGGTTTTTTTCAAAAACAACATAAACCCTTTCAGACTTACCTTCAGAGGCGAAAAGCAATGCTTCTTCTAGTTTTGCCTGAATACCTTTCAAATGCTCCGAATTCGATGAAGATGATTGTTTTTTCATGTTAGCAAGAATTTCATTTACCTGCGAAGGTTCATTATCAAATTTTTCTACACCTCTTGGCAATCTTCTTATGTTCGAAAGGATTGTATTATATTCTTCAAGATCAGCGAGAATACTGGTATTCAATGAGTCAATATTATTGAATTTGTTTCCGCTGTATAACTGGTCAAAAATACTTACGGCATTCCTTGAACTTTCAACGCTATTTTTTAAATCACTGAAGCTTCTGCTGCTTCCAACCAATTCGACAAATGTAATAAGATCATTAGCCGCATTAAATTCACTACTATTTTGGTAGTTATTTATTCTTTCTTCAATTTCTTTGTTTTTTACGGTAACATCGATGTTTCGACGCATCAGCTTTTTAATTCCCATACCTTTATTATGGATGGACTTAATTGTATCCAGGTAAGCAATATAATGCTGAACAAAATCAAAAGTAGAAACTGTTTCCGCAAGAGGCCTAACTTTTTCAAGTAACTCATCTACCAACATCGGGCTTTCAACTTTTATATCTGAGGAGTCTTCTGTAATTCCTAAAACGTATGGTTGGTTATTGCCAATACTGGTGAAGTTTTTTTCATTAATATACAGAACCATTGAGTCTTCTAATGCAAGCCTGTATAGCGCGCGTTTGCTTGTGACTATATAATCTTGTAAGAATGTATCATATAATCCTGCCAGTTTAGTACTAGAGGATTCTGCAGCAGAAATACTTTCACTAATGTTAATAGTACCAATTGCCTGAACGTTTTCTTCTATTAAGCCGCTAAATTCTCTAATCCTTGCGGCAACACTTGTCTGTTGGCTTATATCTTCAATTTGATCTACGTCTTTTCTAAAAGAAGTTAATTCAACAAATAGTTGGGACCATTCCGTTTCAAAATTTTCAAATTCAACATCTGATACAAAGGTGTTCAACTTTTCTGTCAGTTCAGCACATCTAGATGCTGCTGTTTGTAAATTGTAATCCGACAAATCCCTTCTTAACTGATATAGTGTATCTAAAATATTTGTTGTACCAATGTAATTTGGGTAATTCAAATCATTGTTAAATGATTGTAATTTTAAACTTAAACCATCAGCTCTTGTGGCAATATCATCATTAATTGCAAACCAGCGAGCATTTTTTTCCACATCTTCTGATATTGTTGTAATATTCTGGTCAATAATTAAAAGGCTTTTTAGATAGGGGTTATTTAAATAAACATCCAATTCTGTTTTTAGGTCTTGCGTATGATGGACAAGCTGTTGAACTTGTTTCAAGGTTGAGTCTTCGCGGATTACCGATAAAAGTTTATCTTTATCCGTTGTAAACTCTTTTGTCATGCGATAATAGAATTTTTCAGCTTCATATATACTTGTCATATTATATTGCGCCGATGCTTGTTCTAGTTCCTCTTCTTTCCAGATATCAGCAGGAATTGTTATTACAAAAACCAATGCAATAAATAATAACGCGATTAAGATTTTAAACAAGATGGAGCCTTTAGCAGAATTTGTAGCCATTATTCCTCCAGTAAAACATATTTTTTATATTGAGATTTTTAGAAAAATTGGAATTAAAAATTAAATAATTACTAAATTAATGTCAAACCTTTGCTATAATAACAAATGACAAAGTACTTAAAAATAGACTGAAAGGGAAATTTAGTGTATTCAAGAATCATATTATTGATATTATCGGCCATTTTTTATTTTTCTTGTACAGATAAAACACCTTCTGTTAATTCAATTTCGGCCCTAAAACAGTTGGAGTTTTCCCGGGAAAACAATCCTGCTAAATGGAAGGCAATTTATAAAAACGCTAGCCCTGTTTTAAAGCAGGAAATTCTTACATCAATATCAAAAACTAAAAATGATAGCCTGATTTCCTTTTTAAGTGAAACTTTTGCTCAAGAAAATGATGAAAATTTAAAAAACATGTCCGTTTTTGCATTAGGCCAAACAGGTTCCGAAAAGGCAGAGTCTTTTTTATTGAAAATTTTTAATTCTAATATATCCTTAAATATTAAAAATGAAATTCTCAAGGCTCTGGCCCAATGCGGTACTAAATCATCTGTTTCAATATTAAATGAAGCCCTATTTAATGATTCCCTTGTAAAAAATGCTTTGCAAACCTCAGCAATTTTAGCCCGGAAGAAAATTGATATTACGCTTATTAAGCAATCAGTATCAGACTCGAACTGGATTCATTCACAACTAAAAGAAAATGCCTACTTTATTTATTATAGCGCAGATAATAAGGATTTAAGTTTGGTTGTAAAAAACCTTTCTAAAACGAGTGCTCTTTCTCAGAAATACTATCTTAAAGCTTTAAATACTATTCTTAAAAATGAAACATCCGCTTCAGAACTTAAATCTGACAGCATTTTATTTGAAGAGGCGGGCGAATCTTTGAGGAAGATTTTGAATGAAAAAAATGAATGGCAAAACAAACTTCATGCGCTTAAAAGTTTTGCCCACATTGCCGATAGTAATGATTACAAACTTATAAAGAGTTTTACTTCTTCTAAAAATACTGCTTTGCGAATAGAAGGCTTTAATGTTTATAGTTCTGTGTTTCCAAAAAAGTCCGTCACTTATCTCTTAAATACCATTAATACTGAAAATGACTTTTCCATTAAAGGAAAACTTATTGGAATGGTTGCAAAACAATCTCCAAACACCGGTTTCCGATTAATCCAAAAAAATCTTGATAAAGGAACAATATCTTTTAAAGAAGATTTACTTCGTGCACTAGAACCTTATAATAATAATTTTGCCCGAAATACTTTGTCCGGATTTTTAATGGTCCAGGAAAAACGATTGATTAATCTTGCTTTTTCTATTTTGAATGAGAAAAAGAAAATTTCATTAAGCCAGATTAGTGACTTAATGGCAACTGAACATTTTTCTGTTTTATATAATATTTTGGATTGGCAAAAAAAGAATAAGAAATATGTTGATACAGATTTATTAATTGGTGCTTTTATAAATTTCAACAAATCCGATCAATCTGAAGTCCAGGAATTAGTACTTGATATTCTTCATGAAAAAAAGGAAAAACTGAACGCATCTCAATTAGAAGAATTTTCGTTTAATATAAGTACACCAAAAATAAGCCAAAAATTCCAAAGTAATTTTCCTAATTTCAAAATTAATAAACAACTTTGGGACTCTCAAAAGCCTAAATATATTGAAGTTGATTCCGTTCTCAGTTTAGGTCAAGAAAATATATTAGTTGAAATTGCTACAAATAAGGGCGAAATTACTGTAGAATTATTTTCAAAAGTTGCGCCACTAACCGTAAAAAACTTCCTGGAACTTGCAAAAAAAGGATTCTATACTAAAACAATCTTTCACCGCGTTATTGCCGATTTTGTAATTCAAGGTGGTGACCCAGGCGGAGACGGTTGGGGTGGTGCAGGCTATACAATCGCCTCTGAAGATTTTTTAACATTTGAACGGGGTACAATTGGAATTGCCACTTCAGGGTTTGATACCGGTAGTTGCCAGTTCTTTATTTGCCAATCTGAACAGCCACATTTGAGAGGAAATTATACCGCATTTGGAAAAGTCACGGAAGGATTTGATGTTGTTGATAACATTCAGATTGATGACATTATTCTTTCCATAAAACCCATTTCACAAAAGTAGGAGGGAGAATGCAGAAATTATTTATGACTATGGTCTTGCTAAGTTTTGTTTGTTTTAACTTTGTTATCAGCCAGGAAAGTGAGGCGTCTTTTATCTCACAAGGTGATGAAGCGTATGCAAAGTTTGATAATAAAAGCGCTCTCGAAAGCTATAAAAAAGTATTAACCATAAACCCTGAAAATTACGAAGCCAATTGGAAAACAGCCCGTGCTTATGTTGATATTGGTGAAGACCTTGAAGACGATGATGAAAGAGCTGAATATTATAGAAATGCAGAACAGTTTGCTCGCAATGCCCTTCACAATAATGAAGAAAAAAGTAACGGGCACTTATATTTAGGAATTGCTCTTGGAAGGGTTGCTTTAGACGCCGGGGCAAAACAACGAATTAAAATGTCCAAGGAAATAAAAAAAGAAGCTGATTTAGCAATAAAATATAATGATCAAAATGACATTGCTTATCACGTTCTTGGTCGATGGAATCGAAAAATTTCAAATTTAAGCTGGATTGAAAAAGGATTTGCAGATATTTTTCTTGGCGGCGTACCCGAAGATGCTTCTAATGAAGCCGCAATTTCTAACTTTAAAAAAGCAATCGAGATTAAACCCAACTATCTAAATCATCATTTGGAACTAGGTATTACTTATGAAATGATGGGTGAAGATGAAAAGGCTATTGAAGCTTTTAAAAAATGTCTTGAACTGGAAATTAGCCACGCCAACGACAGTGATCATAAAAAAACAGCTCAAGAATTTTTGGATGATTTACAATAGGAAAACCATTGCTTCAGTTCTTTACAAAAAATAGTGCGAATTTTAAAGGCCTGCTCTTTGTAGTAGGCCTTTTAATTATTGGTGGGTTTCTGTGGTATACACAGCAAGTCGTAAATGTCCTCAAAGAAAAATCTACCAAAGAACTGCAGTTTAGGATTAAAATTTTTGAATCTAATATAAATAATCCTGATGCAGACAATGACGTTGGCTTTTTTTTTAATGAGGTAATTAAAAAGGCTGACTATCCAATCATTTACACCGATACTCAAGGCATTCCGCAAAGCTGGTTAAATATTTCGGCCAAACTAGATTCAATTTCTGATTTAACAAAAACAGATTCACTCATCTTATTAAATACTTTGTCAGAAATAAAGACCCAAAATGAACCGATCCCAATTGCCTATCAGGAAACAGTTTTAGGTTATTATTATTACGGCTTTCCTCCTGAAATTAATAAAATTAAAAACCTGCCAATTTTTGCAATAGTTGTAGCTATAATTTTTATTTTGTTTGGCTATCTTGGATTTGCTTATATCAAAAGAAGCGAGCAAAGGAATATTTGGGTTGGGATGGCCAAGGAAACTGCTCATCAGCTTGGAACACCCTTAACATCATTGTCTGGGTGGTTAGAGTTAATCAATCTTGATATAAAGCAGAAAGACAATGCTGTTAAAGAGATGAATAACGATTTACTTCGGTTGAACAAAATTGCCAATCGTTTTTCCAAGATTGGATCTGTTCCACAGTTAAAAAAAGAAAACATTACACAAGTAATCGAAAGTGTTATTTTCTATTATCAAAAACGGCTTCCAAACTTAAATAAACAAATAACAATCTCTTTAAACAGTGATCAGGACATTTTTGGAAATATAAGTCGCGACTTATTTGAATGGGTTCTCGAAAATCTTATTAAAAATTCGATTGACTCTATTGAAAATAAAAACGGAAGAATATCTGTTTCTATTGATAATAAGTCCAGCACTAAATGGATTTTAATTTCTATTTCAGACAATGGGAAAGGAATTGCAGTAGTTAATAAAAAGAATGTTTTTAAGCCCGGCTTTAGTACAAAAAAACGAGGTTGGGGGCTTGGATTAAGTTTGGCTAAAAGAATTATTGAAGAATATCATCAAGGCAAAATTTATTTATTAGACTCACAAATTGGCCAAGGTTCAACATTTAGAATTAATATAAAAAAGCCTTTATAAGAGAAGAGTACTTGCTTTAAAAAACACTTTTTTTTAATATAGCTTCTCATCATTGTGGAGGGCATTGTATGAATGAACGGCAACTAGAATTTTCAAAATTAGTAGAACCACATTTTCCATCACTCATTAGTACCGCTACAAGAATGGCCCGCAACCAAAATGACGCGGAAGACCTGGTTCAGGAAACCTTGTTTAAAGCCTATCGGGCGCTCGATCAATATCAGGAAAACACAAATTTTCGTGCCTGGGTATTCAGGATACTTGTTAATACTTTTATTACAGCATACCGGAAAGCCGTTAAGGCTCCTCAAAGAATCAGCTATGATGATCTTGAAGATTTCATACTTTATAAAAAAGGTGAGGTCATTAATCCTGATCAAGTTGAGTCAAATAATGATTTGCTTGACAGTTATTTTGAAGATGATGTTAAAACAGCTCTTGAAAACCTGCCATATCAATTTCGCCTTGTAGTTCTTTTATGCGATGTTGAAGGCTTTTCTTATAATGAAATAGCCACAATAATTAACTCACCTCTTGGAACAGTTATGTCACGGCTTTATCGTGGTCGTAAATTACTGCAGCGAACGCTTTGGAATTATGCCCAAAAAAGAGGGTATATAAACGAAAATACTAAACGAAAAAAATAACTCCTGATTTATTTAGTTGGTTGTATAAACTGTAATGGTTGGTTAAACAAAAAATTCCTGAATTTTATTGAATCATTAAAAGTAGTGCCTGGCGTTTTTGTTTGCTGAACCGCAATCATCATGTCTGATGGTACCCAGACATCATTATACATTTTACTTTTTAAGTTTATTACAAACCCTGTTTGAATTTTATTATTTTCACTCATTTGGACTTCCCAACCCGTAACAAGCCATTTGGTTTTTACAATTTTAAAATGCGGATATGTTTCAACTTTTGTATTTTTTGTGGGTGTTTCCGCAACAATTTTTAGGCAAAGACCATTTTCTCCAAAATAATAAGTGAAATAGGTTGAGTCTCCTTCAAACACAGAATTAAATTTCACCTCAATAAAATTCCCCGCTTTTTTTAATGTGTAGTCTTGTGAAATACTTTTATCAATTCCGCTAAAGTAAAATCTTTTAAGATCATACAAGACGCCCGTAATCTGTTTTTTTAGATCAGAAACCATTGGTGTATATGTTTTTTTTGATGAATCACTTAAAGCCGGAACACCTTGTTCAGCAAGAAACACCCTGTCCGATGAATGCCAGATTAGTTGCAATGGAAAAATTTCTTTATTATTCCAATTATTTTTTGCAAATACTTCCGTTCTTAAATTGGTTAATAATACAGTAAAGTTTTTTACTCCGGTCGATCCAAGGTCATAATACGAATGCTCAAGTTTTTTAAAAAACGCTTGTTCTTCAAATGCAGTATCCTGAGAATAAACATTTTGCGTTAAGACAATTATTATGGAAATAAATATGCATTTTTGAATATTGTAGAATTTCATTTTTTTCCTTTTATGAGATTAAATTTTCTTGATATAGATTTGTCATTTTAATAGCTTCAAGATTTGCAATTATAGTAAAAGAGAATGAAACTGGAAGCTATTTCGTTTAAAAATAATACTTTGTCAATAATTGACCAGACTCTTTTACCACAGCACTTTAAAATAATAACTCTGGATAGTTTAAACAAATCCATAGAAGCAATAAAAAAATTAAAAGTTCGTGGGGCGCCGGCAATTGGCATCATTGCTGCATACACAATTTATATCGAAGCCAAGAAATTAAGCCAAAAGAACTCTCTTACTAAACGTTCTTTCAATGATGTATGCAAAAGTGTTGCGTCTTCAAGGCCTACAGCCGTTAATTTATTTTGGGCTGTACGCCAGATGGAAATAACATTTAGAAAATTCAGTCCCAATGGAAATTCGATATTAATATCAGAGCTCAAAAAGCGTGCAATTTCCATACATAAAAAAGACAAAATCAAATGCTCAAAAATTGGGGAAAATGGTTCTCCTTTAATTAAAAATGTGAACAATGTATTAACTCACTGCAATGCAGGAATGCTAGCAACCGGTGGATCAGGAACAGCTTTATCTGTAATTTACGAGGCACATAATAGTAATAAAAACTTACATGTTTATGTTGATGAAACACGGCCTCTTGGCCAAGGAGCGCGCTTAACTTATTTTGAGTTAAAACATAATAATGTTGAATGCACATTATTATCAGATAATGCTGCGGGAAGCCTTTTTGCACAAAAGGAAATCGAAGCTGTTATTGTTGGGGCGGATAGAATTGCAATGAACGGGGATTTTGCCAATAAGATTGGTACTTTTCCTTTAGCGGTTTTAGCAAAAACCTTTAACATCCCTTTTTATGTCGCAGCGCCAATTACTACTTTCGATCAAAATGCCAAAAGTAAAGAAGATATTCCGATTGAAATGCGATCAAAAAAAGAAATTCTTTCATTCTGGAATATTGATGATGAGTTAAATTACAATGTTTATAACCCTGCGTTTGATATCACGGAAAGCTCTTATGTCAGCGCATTTATAACTGATATTGGAATTATAAAAAAACCTTTTACAACAAATATAAAAAAATCACTACAACTTTAAGGAGATTTAAGAATGAAGAATATATTAAAAATGGTCGTTGTCATTTTTACAATGATGTTTATAATGGGACCTGGTGGATGCCGTCCCAAAGATTTAGAAGGAGCATTTGTTCATTATGGAGCAAATCGCTACGATGAAGCTTTGGTTCTTGCAGAAAAAGTAACAAAAGAAATTCCTACTAATCCAGAAGGCTGGTTTTTGCTTGGAAAGCTTTATGGTCAAAAAGATAGAATTGCGGATATGGTGATGGCCTTTGATAAATCATTGGAAATTGCACCAACTCATAAAGCAGATATTGAGATAGAAAAACAAAGCTACTTTGCCAAGAAGTTTAATAGTGGTGCTAATCTATATAATAAATATTTAGGGTTCGAAGACCGAACAAGCGAAGAGGCAATCGCAAAAATGGAGAACTCCATAAAAAGTTTTTCGGATGCAAACACAATTAAAGTTGATTACAAAGCAATTGATTTAAGCGCTACCGGGTATAAACTCCTTGGCAGAAATGATGATGCTTTGAAAAGCTATTCAATGCTTACAGAAACATTTCCCGATTCTTCAAAGGCTTGGTTAGCTTTAGGCAAATATCACTATGATGAAAAAGATTATACAACAGCTGTTAAAAGTTTTGAAAAGTCAACGGAACTTGATGACAAAAATAGCGAAAGTTTAACTTATCTGGCTCAAAGTTATGACTTTTTAGAAATGCCGGATAAAGCAATTCCAGCATATAAAAAAGCAATCGAAGCAAATGATGATGACGCTGCAATTCCATTCAATTTAGGTTTATTATTGTATAAAGCTGCCGTTGAAAAAGGGGTTCCCTTGGTTACAAAAAAAGAAAAACTAAATATGGCAATAGAGTTTTTTACAAAATCAATTGAGCTTAACCCAGACTTTATAAGCTCGTATCAATTAAAAGGTAACTCAGAATTGTTAATAGAAAAATATGCTGATGCCAGAATGACTCTTGAAGAAGGTGTTAATATGTTCCCTGAAGATGGGCAAATGTGGGAAGATTTAGCAAAAAGTTATGCGCTATTAGGTGAAAAAGAGAAAGCAAATGAAGCTTATAAAAGAGCGGATGAATTAAATAAATGAAATATGGATTCTTCTGTAGTATTTTTCAAAGCTGTCCTTTAATTAAGGGGCAGCTTTTTTTATTTGTTGTACAAAAAGAATGAGAGCGCTTCCAGTTCTATAGACATATTTTCATTTTTTACGAGAACATCTTCCGGAGCTTTTAAGCTAATTGGGGCAAAATTTAAAAATGCCTTTATACCGCAGTCTATAAATCTATCAACAATTGCCTGAGCATATTTTCCTGGGGCAGCAACTATTATAATTTCCAAGTTTTGGTCTTTTACAACCTGGCAGGCATCATCAATGTTATTGATTTCAATTCCATCAATTACCTGTCCATATTTTTGGGAATCACTTTCAAATATTGATTTTATATAAAAGCCTTGTTTCTTGAACTCTGCATAGCGCAGTAATGCACGGCCAATATTTCCAAAACCGACCAGTCCAACACTCCATTGTTTTTTTAGGCCCAATATATTGGCAATTTGATCTTTTAATTGTTCCGTATTATAGCCCAAACCCCTTTTTCCAAAAGTACCAAAAAAAGATAAGTCCTTTCTTACCTGAGCAGAAGTAATACTATTAATATTTGCAATTTCATTTGATGAAATTGTTTCCACACCATTATCAATCTGGAGCGCTAGAGTTCTGTAATATTTTGATAATCTGCGAATTGTTGAATCTGATATTTTTTTCATGTCTACTCTTCGGTCGGTTCAACTTCTTCTGATTCGTTTTCACCATTGACAACCAAGGCTATATCACTTACCGAATCATTTTCGTCAAGTCTGATCATTCTTACGCCCTGAGTATTTCTGCTTATAATACTAACTTGTTCAATTTTCTGTCTTATTACAATACCTTTTTCAGTTATGATCATAATATCTTCATTTCCAGAGACCTCTACTGCAGCAGCAAGTTTACCTGTTTTTTCAGTAACCTTCATTGCAATAATTCCGCTTCCACCACGATTTTGAACCCGAAAATCTGTAACCTGTGTTCGTTTTCCATATCCATGATCTGAAATTGTAAGCAGCATTCTTTCAGGATCGGCAACGGCCATTGCAATTACTTCATCATCCCCTTTTAGTTTAATCGCCTTAACACCGGTAGAATTTCTACCCATTGAGCGAACATCACTTTCTTTGAAATGAATTGAGCGACCATTTCTTGTTACAATTAAAATTCCATCATTTCCAGAAGTAACTTGCGCATTGATAAGTTTATCATCTTCGCGGATATTTATAGCTATTATACCGCCTTTTCTAGGACGGCTGAATTTTTCCAGGTCTGTCTTTTTTATGGTTCCATTTTGGGTAGCCATCGTAATATGGCCATCCTGTTCAAAATCACGAACCGAAACAAAAGCCTGTATTTTTTCACCCTGTTCAATATTAATCAAGTTGATTATTGAACGTCCACGAGCTGTCTTACTCGTTTGCGGAATCATGTAAACTTTTAACCAATGGCATCTGCCACGATCTGTAAAAAATAAAATATAATCGTGTGTACTGGCCACAAAAAGATGTTCAACAAAATCTTCATCTTTAACCGTGGCGCCTGAAACGCCTCTTCCTCCGCGATGTTGCGTTTTATATTCCTGAGTTGCAAATCGTTTAATAAATCCACCATGAGAAATTGTAACAACCATTTCTTCTTCAGTGATCAAATCTTCATAAGCAATTTCTTCATAATTTTCAATGATTTCGGTACGGCGCTCATCAGCATATTTGCTTAGAATCTCATCCAGCTCATCTTTAATAATTACAAATTGTTTTTCCTGGCTACCAAGAATTTCTTTGAGGCTATCGATAAGAACGAGTAACTCCTGATATTCAGCTTCAATTTTGTCACGCTCCAGTCCAGTCAATCTTTGCAAACGCATATCAAGAATAGCTTTTGCCTGAATTTCGGATAGACCAAAACGCTTCATCAATTGCTCACGGGCTTCAATAGGGTCTTTTGATTTTTTTATCAGCTCTATTATTTCATCAATATTATCGATAGCAATACGCAATCCCTCTAAAATATGTGCTCGTCTTTCTGCCTGGTCCAGTTCAAATTGCGTGCGGCGGACAATTACATCCAACCTGTGCTTGATAAAGTGATCAATAATTTCTTTTAAATTTAAAACTTTGGGCTGGCCATCAACCAAAGCCAGAAGAATGATTCCAAACGTTGTTTGCATTTGGGTATGTTTATAAAGCAGATTTAGAATGGCTTCCGGATCAATATCTTTTTTTAACTCTAAAACTATTCGCATTCCATCGCGATCCGATTCATCTCTTAAATCAGAAATACCTTCAATTTTCTTTTCTTTTATTAATTCTACAATCTTGTTTAGTAGATTAAGCTTATTTACCTGGTAAGGAATTTCGGAAACGATAATGCGCTGCCGGCCATTTTTCATTTCTTCAGTAGACGTTCGTGCCCTTACTCTGGCTTTTCCTCGTCCTGTTGTATATGCCCGTTTTATTTCTTCCGTGCCATACAAAATTCCTGCCGTTGGGAAATCGGGGCCTTTTACAAATTCCATTAAATCGAGAATTTCAATTTCCGGATTATCAATTGTGGCTTTTACTGCTTCGATTACTTCCTGCAAATTGTGCGGCGGAATATTTGTAGCCATCCCAACAGCGATTCCTGTTGATCCGTTTATTAAGAGGTTGGGGATTTTTGCCGGCAGAACAGTTGGCTCATCAAGGGTATCATCAAAGTTTCTGGAAAAATTTACAGTGTCTTTATCTATATCTGTGAGTAGTTCGTCAGATATCTGGTCCATTCGCACTTCAGTATAACGCATCGCAGCTGGGGAGTCACCATCAACAGAGCCGAAGTTACCTTGACCATCTACCAAAGGATAACGTAATGAAAAATCCTGAACCATTCTAACTATTGTATCATAAACTGCAGTATCGCCATGCGGATGGTACTTTCCTAAAACCTCACCAACAATACGTGCACTTTTTTTATAAGGACGGTTGTGCGACATTGAAAGCTCACGCATACCAAAAAGTACACGGCGGTGTACAGGTTTTAAACCATCCCGAACATCGGGAAGCGCCCTGGAAACTATCACCGACATAGAATAGTCTAGATAGGATTCCTTCATTTCCTCTTCAATTAACCGCGGGAGTATATTTTCGTTTTCAGCCATTCTAAATTTTCACCTTTATATATCAAGATTTTTTACATATTGGGCATTATCTTCAATAAATTTTCTGCGTGGTTCAACTTCGTCGCCCATCAAAGTTGTAAACAAATGATCCGCATCAAAAATACTTTCAACACTTACTTGCATCATGGTTCGTGTTTCCGGGTCCATTGTTGTATTCCACAACTGATCCGGGTTCATTTCACCGAGGCCTTTATATCTTTGTAAAGATATCTTTTTCCTCTCTTCTTCATCAAATGGTTCCAGTAATCTGTCTTTCTCAAATTCTGTATAAACGTATTCTTCTTTTTTGCCATTTTTAACTTTATAAAGCGGGGGCTGTGCAATATAAATCTTGCCTTGAGTAACTAGATCATTCATATATCTAAAGAAAAAAGTTAAAAGCAATGTCCGGATATGTGAACCATCAACATCCGCATCCGTCATAATGATAATTTTATCATAACGAAGTTTTGTGAGTTCAAAATCTTCCGATCCAATACCCGTTCCAAGGGCAGTAATGATGGTTTTTATCTCATCGTTTGCCAAAAGTTTGTCAAAACGCGCTTTTTCGACGTTGAGAATCTTTCCTTTAAGCGGGAGAATCGCCTGAAATCTTCTGTTTCGCCCCTGCTTAGCTGAGCCGCCAGCAGAGTCGCCTTCCACCAAGTATATTTCACATTCTGCGGGATCATTACTGGAACAATCTGCCAATTTTCCTGGAAGAGAATTGCTTTCCAAAGCGCTTTTCCGACGGGTTAACTCCCTGGCGTTTCTTGCTGCCTCCCTGGCCCGCGATGCTTGAATACATTTTTCAATAATACGTTTTGCATAAGATGGATTTTCTTCTAAAAAGTCGGTTAATTTTTCATTTAGTAAAGACTCTACAGCGCCTCTAACCTCGGAATTTCCTAACTTTGTTTTTGTCTGGCCCTCAAATTGTGGCTCAGCTACCTTCACAGAAATAATTGCCGTTAAACCTTCGCGAACATCTTCACCGGAGAGTGTGCTTTTATCCGATTTCATTAAATTGTTTTTTTGTGCATAAGAATTTAATGATCTTGTTAATGCAGATTTAAAACCCGATAAGTGGGCGCCGCCTTCAATTGTGTTAACGTTGTTACAGTAAGTTAAAATATTTTCGGTATAGGAAGAGTTATATTGGAGAGATATTTCTACCGGTGTTTCTTCACGGGTACCTTCTATGTAAATAGGTGGTTTATGGATTGGGGATCGGCCTTCATCCAGGTATTCCACAAACTCTAAAATACCGCCTTCATACTGGTATTTTTCTTCACGACCGTCACGATCATCATGTAATATTATTTCCAGGTTTTTATTTAAAAAAGCTAATTCGCGAAGTCTTTTTGATAAAATATCAAACTGGTAAATTGTGTCTTTGAAAATTGATTTATCCGGCAAAAAACTAACTTGAGTGCCTCGTTTATCAGTCGCTTCACCTTCTTTTACTTCAGATTGTGTTATCCCTTTTGAATAAGTTTGGGTATAGGTTTTCCCGTTGCGAAATATATTTACTTCACACCACTCCGATAATGCATTCACTACAGAGGCACCAACACCATGTAAACCACCGGAAACTTTATAGGATGATTTATCAAACTTTCCACCAGCATGCAAAACTGTCATAATTACTTCAACAGCCGGCTTTTTTTCAACAGGATGTATATCGGTTGGAATTCCGCGTCCATCATCTTCAACAGTGATACTATTATTCTCACCAATATTTACAGAAATTTTTGTAGCGTGTCCGGCTAGGGCTTCATCAATACTATTATCAACAATTTCATAAACCAGGTGATGTAAACCTTTGTTAGTGACATCGCCAATATACATCGCTGGTCTTTTTCGAACAGCTTCCAGCCCTTTTAATACCTGAATATTTTGGGCTGTGTAATCTTTTTGGGACATATATTTCCTTAGATAAATTCTATATTATGTATCTCGATTGTCTTAAAATAAGCTTTTGTTTTTGCAAGAAACATTTCTCTGTTTTCAATAAATTCTTTTTTCCAGGATATGTTCTCAATTTTTAATTTCAATATTTTCGTTTTTGGATCATATTCAACCGGCGCAGAATGTGCGGCGATTGTTTTATCCATATTTGACCAGTCTTTTTTTATTGTTTCAAGCGAGTAAACATGAGACAGGTTATATTGCTCTAACAGTTTACCAAGAGTAGTATTAATGTTTTTAAAATTCTTTTTCACTGTTTTATTAAACTATTCTCAAGGTGAAATAAACTAGCTGTATCAGCTATAATATTTTTTCCTTTTTGATCATCTGTAGTTGTGATAAAAGTTTGACCGTGGTCTGTAATTATTTCTAATAAATTTTCTATTCTATAACTATCTAATTCCCCAAAAATATCATCCAAAAGCATTAGTGGTCTCTTTTTTGATACATCAAAAATATACTGACTTTCTATTAATTTTAATGCAATTAAAAAAGATTTGTTTTCTCCTTGAGATCCATGTGATTTAAATGAATAACCGTCTTTCAGGAATTCTAAATCATCTCGATGGGGGCCAAAAAGACATGATTGTCTTTTCAACTCACTGGGTTTTGATTTTTCAAGTGTCTCAGAAAAGATTTTTTTTATCTGATCTGAATTATAATCATTTTTTAAAATACCGCTATTTGTTTTATAAAGAACTTCAATTTTTTCTTCTTTTGCAGAAATTGTAGTATAAGAGCTATTAATATTTCGGTTTAAATAATCAACAAACTCCATTCTGCGCATAAGAATTTCTACAGCAAATTCAATTAACTGTTTATTCCAAATATCTAATTCATTCAGTTTATTTGGATAATCTTCAAGTGAAAGCAGTTTATTCTTTTGAAGCACACTTTTTTTATATTTTTGAAGTGCAAATAAGTAACCGGGATAAAGTTGGGAAAGTAGAACATCCAAAAATTTTCTTCGCGATGCAGGCATTCCAAAAGTTAATTCAATATCTTCCAAAGAAAGTAGAATCGCTGGGAACTGGCCAACAATTTCAGAAAATGTTTTTACCTTTTGCTTGTCTAAAAAAACATGTTTCCCATCGCTTCTTGAAAAATATATTCTAAGCTCATTTACTGTTGTGTTATTATTGCAGCTCCCTTTTATATCAAAAAACTCCCGTTCATGTTTTAATACGTATGTATCTGTTTTTGCTTTAAAACTCTTGGTTATCGATAAAAAATATATTGCTTCTAAAATTGATGTTTTACCCTGGCCATTTCTTCCAAAAATGATATTTATTTTTGGATGAAAGTTGATATTTAGTTCTGAAAAAATCCTAAAATTTTCAATCCTAATTTTTTCTAAAAACATTTAGTTAATTCTAACAGGCATTATCAACATAACCATATTTATATCTCCCTGATCATTATTTTCAGGAAATATTAAAGCAGGACCATCCGCATCATTGACAGTGAATTTTATTTTATCATCATCAATGTGCCGTAAAATATCAATCAGGTAGTTTGCATTATAAGCAATTTCAATATTTTCAAATTCATATTTGCATGGAACATTTTCATTTGCTTCACCGCCAAAATCAATATCTTGCGCAGATATGTTCATGGCATTTTGATTTAAAGCAATTTTTACCTGTGATGTTATCGGATTTGAGAAAAGCGAAACCCTTTTTACTGAAGAAATAAATTGGTTTCTATCAACAACAAGATCTTTTGAAAACTCTGCCGGAATTACACGATCATAATCCGGATAAGGCTCGTTAATTATCCGTGAAAATATTTTTGTATCTGGTAGTTCAAATAAAACATGATTATCACTAAGTGTAATTTTTTGATTTCCAGAATCCGGAAGATTTCGAGCAACAAAATTCAATGCTTTTGTAGGAATAATCAAATCTCTTGATATTCCGCCACCGCTAAACTGGTTATTAATTATCTTAACCAATCTGTGTCCATCTGTTGCAACCATCCTGTATTCATTTTCCATTATTTGGCACAAAACACCGGTAAGGGCTGGTCTAAAATGATCAGTAGAACAGGCAAAGATTGTTTTTTCTATCATCAGCTTTAATGAGGTATTTTCAATTTCCACTTGTAGATTTGAATCTACCATGGGAACTGATGGAAATTCTGTTTTATTTTCGCCAGATAATTTATACTCACCAAGTTCTGACTTTATTAATATTTTATGATTTTCATCAGCAGTAAAATCAATATTTACATTTGGTAATTCTCGTATTATATCCAGAAGCAATTTGCCTGGTACAGTAATATCTCCCTCTTCAATAGTATCACAATCTGTCCACGCAATTTGAGTAATTTCCAAATCTGTAGCAGTTATCGAAAGAGTATTATCTTTTGTAGAAATTAAAACATTATAAAGAATTTCAACTGTAGATTTTGATGGAATAACATTTATTACTTTTTGTAGTGCTTTAAAAAAATTGTCCCGTGAAATGGAAAATTTCATCGTTCCTCCAATAGTATCAAATAAGTCGCAAAATTAACCAAATAGAATATTAATATCAAGCAATGAAAGTGTTGTATTTTTATATATTTTTGAGCTATTAATTATTAGTATTATATATTTTTAATTTAATAATTATTATTGTTAGAGGTGTGGATTTGTGGAAAACCGTAGCAATCCTTATTGATCATGGTATTGTTTAATAAAAAAACTGTTGATTAATTATTAAAAGAATGATGATAAATTTAGTAAAGAGATTTTTTTTTAGATGAATTAAAAAAAATATTATTTATTAACACTTTGTTCACATTTTTAGAAAAGCTTTATAAACTGTTGTTTTTTTTTATCTTAAAAAAAAGATAATTATTTTTAATAAATAAATATGTGGAAAACATTTATATAAGTATTTTGGAAAATTGGGCATTTATATATTAGATTCCCTTTCTGTTTTTAATTGTGGAGGAAAAATGAAAAGAACGTATCAACCAAGTA
The DNA here is from genome assembly GCA_013112635.1 of Calditrichota bacterium. Taxonomy (NCBI): domain Bacteria; kingdom Pseudomonadati; phylum Calditrichota; species Calditrichota bacterium. The sequence goes on from JABFGF010000002.1 coordinate 834,783, forward strand.
ACAGAAAACGGAAGAACAAACACGGCTTTAGAGAAAGAATGAGTTCTAAAAACGGTCGTGCAGTTCTTGCCAGAAGAAGAGGCAAAGGCAGAAAGAAATTATCTGTTAGCGATGAATTTATCAAAACAGCCTAATATTTGTTCTCTTTCTAATAAAGAAGAAATTTCTGTTATCTTGTCAAACGGGAAAAAAGTAAACACTAAGTTTGGACCCGTTTATTTTTACAGTGTCCAGGAAGATACTCGTAATAGAATTGCCATTCTTCTAAAAAAAAAGATAGGCAAAGCATATTATAGAAACTATATAAAAAGAACAATCCGTTTTTATATTCGTTCTGAAATCACTCTGTTGGGTAAATATAACAGAGTGATTTTTTTATATAGATACATGGGACCGGTAAAATATTATCAATTAAAAAATGAATATAATTTTAAAATTAAAGAAAATCTCATACTAAATTAATCCGAATTTTTAAAGGTATAAAAATGGATAAGAAATCTCTTATCGCAATGTTTTTAATTGCGATAATTTTAATTTTGTTGCCTACTTACCAGGAATATGTATTAGGAGTAAAACCTCAGGAGAATGGTGCTGCTGACTCAGTTGTTACAGAAAGAAAAATTGAACCCGCTCCGCAATCTAAAACTGTTGTTCAAGAAAAGACTGAATCCACTGATGAATTGATTATTCCAAATGAAAATGTTGAGGGCGACAGTCTTGAAAAAAATATTGTAATTGAATCGGAAAACTATATTGTAGAGTTATCTAATAAAGGCGGCGGAAGTATAATTTCGTATGTATTAAAGAAGTACTCTAAATATGATTCAAGTTTGGTCAACATGGTTTCCAGGGAGTTGGAAAACAATTTAACACTATCATTTCAAGAGTCTGGCGGAAGTTATATTGAAACAAAAGATTTTGTTTATAATGTATCCTCAACCCTAAGCAATAAAAATTTGTCTGATAATGAAGAGTTTAGCCTTGTCTATACCATGCAGTATAATGGCACAGAAATTAGAAAAGAGTTTATTTTTTATAATGATGCTTACCATATTGATCTAAAAGTTTCTATCTCAGATATGGCAATATTATTAAATAATCAATATCAGATTAATTGGATAAATGGGCTTCCATCAACGGAGTCTTATGTAGCAGATGATAGTGAGTATAGCACAGCATTTGTATTTATGGCAGATGACCTGGAGAGTTTTGAAGTTGATGAACCAGGAAATACAAAAGCTACTTTTTCTGGAAAAGCTGATTGGATTGCAGTAAGAACAAAATATTTTATAACGAGTATTTCAGTTTTAGACGCAAATGTTTCAAACGGAGTTTACTTTAATGGCGTTGGAATTGAACAAGAAGAATACTTACAAAAATTGTTTAATACAGGTTTCTTTGCTCAATACAATCCAAATAAAGGCAGTGATATTTACCGTTTGTATATAGGGCCGTTGGATCATAATGAACTCGGAAAATATGATAATAATTTAGATGAGCTAATTATGAATAATGGGGCGTACGAACAATTCTTTCGTCCTGTTAGCAGAATAGTTTTGGTTGCCCTTGAGTTTTTACATTCATTTATTCCAAACTGGGGCATTGTAATAATTGTATTTTCGATCTTAATAAAAATTCTTTTGTGGCCTCTAACTAAAAAGAGTTATCAGTCCACAAAAAAAATGCAAGTGTTACAACCAAAGATGAATGCTATAAAGGAGAAATATAAAAACGATCAGCAAAGAATGAATAAAGAAATGATGGAGCTCTATAAAGTACATGGCTATCCTTTAAGCGGATGTTTGCCAATGCTTTTACAAATGCCATTATTATTAGCTCTGTATATTGTTTTTAGATCAACAATTCAATTAAGAGGAGCTGTTTTTATTCCTGGTTGGATTGAAGATTTATCTCGGGCAGACACTTTGTTTTCATTACCGTTCTCTTTACCCATGTATGGAGATCAATTTAATTTGTTGCCGCTATTAATGGCTGTAACAATGTTCTTTCAATCAAAAATGACCATGCAAGATCCAAAGCAAAAAGCAATGGTTTATGTAATGCCCATTTTTATGCTTGCAATTTTCAACCGCTTTCCGTCCGGATTAAATTTGTATTATACGCTGTTTAATTTGTTTACTATAATTCAGCAGAAATTTGTTCATGCTGATGATAGCGGGGGTAAGAAAAAGGTTGAAAAAAAGAAATTAAATAAAAGAAAATAAAAATTAGGCCTCAAGAAATTGGGGCTTTTTATTATGTACGAAAAAGACACAATCATTGCTCCTATAAGTTCTGTTTCTGGTGGGAGCGTAAGTTTAATACGAATATCAGGAATAGATGCAATAAATATATCTGATGTTTTTTTTCCAACATTGGACATAACAGAAAAAAAGGGAGGAACCTTTTATTTTACAAAATTCATTTCTAACAGAAGTGATATTGTTGATGAAGTGATGGTTTATGTTTTTAAAGGTCCTAAATCTTATACAGGTGAAGATGTTATAGAAATAAGTTGTCATGGAAATGTTTTCATTGTTGAAGAAATACTACAAAACTATTTGAGTGCTGGATGCAGAATAGCAAAGCCAGGAGAGTTTTCTCAGCGTGCTTTTTTAAACGGAAAGATGGATCTTACTCAAGCAGAAGCAGTTGCGGATATTATTGCTTCAAAATCAAAGAGCGCGGTTAAAAATTCTTTACAAGCACTTGAAGGAAAATTATCAGAAAAAGTGTCCAGTTTAAAACAATATCTGATCGACATAGGATCGCTATTGGAACTGGGGTTAGATTTTTCTGAGGAAGACATTGAAATCGTTTCAAATGAACAACTTAAAACAACCCTGATTAAAACACTTTCTGAAATAACTATACTACTCAATTCTTTTTCAAACTCGCGACAATTTCAAAAAGGAATTGAAGTACTTATAGCGGGAAAACCTAATGTCGGAAAATCAAGCCTTATGAATGCGCTACTTGAGAAAGACCGAGTTATAGTTTCTCATATTCCCGGAACAACCAGGGACCATATTCATGAAGATATAATAATTGATGATACTCTTATTCGTTTGATTGATACGGCAGGTATACGGTTTACGAAAGATCAAATCGAAGCCGAAGGTGTTAATAAAACAAAAAGATTTTTAAATACAGCAGATATCATTTTAGCGATTTTTGATATCTCAAAAGAGATTGAAAATGATGATGAAGAAATTATAAATCACATCACTAAAGAAATGAAAGACAGGGCGATATTTGTTGGAAACAAAAACGACAAAAAAACCAACGAAGAAACAGTTGAAACACTAAAAAAATATTCTGATATAATGGTTTCGGTTTCCGCAAAAAATGATAACAATATTGATGAGCTTAGGAAAATAATAGCATCACACATAACGAAAGAAAACAATCACGACCCAGAGCATATTGTAATTTCAAATGAAAGACATTTTAATATTTTGAATACAGTTAAAAATCAAATCAGCACTACAATCGATTCTTTTGATAATGAACCCGGACATGAATTTATTGCGATGGATATTAGAGCAGCGATAAACACTCTTTCTGAAATCACAGGCGAGATAACAACAGACGACATTTTAAACAACATTTTTTCAAATTTTTGTATTGGGAAATAACACGTTTCACGTGGAACATTTTTTATGATTTATGATATAGCCATTGTTGGTGGAGGACATGCTGGAATTGAAGCTGCAGTAATTTGCGCAAAAATGGGGTTCGATACCGCGCTAATATCTCTGGATAAAAAGAAGATCGGATTAATGTCTTGTAATCCTGCCATTGGAGGTTTAGCAAAGGGGCAATTGGTTCGTGAAATTGATGCTCTTGGTGGGGCAATGGGCAAGATTATTGATGAAGCAGGAATTCATTTTAAGATGCTCAATACATCAAAGGGGCCTGCTGTACAATCACCGCGTGCACAGGCTGACAGAGATTATTATGCGCAGGTTGCCCAAAACCATATATCTTCATTTGAAAAGATAACGGTGGTTGAAGATATGGCTATAGAAATTATTATAGAAGAAAATGGCCATATAAGCGGATTGAAACTATTGAATGATAGACTCCTTCAGGCAAAGGTTGTTATTATTACAGCAGGAACATTTTTAAATGGATTAATACATACCGGCACGCATAAACTTGAAGCAGGTAGGGCAGGAGATTTACCCGCAAAAGGAATAACTGAATCATTACAAAAAATTGGTTTTAGATCTGGCAGGCTCAAGACGGGTACGCCGCCAAGGATTCATAAAGACACAATTGATTACTCTAAAATTGAAAACCAAAAACCTGACGAGGTTCCCCAGCCGTTTTCATTTTCTACGGAAAAAATAGAGCGTAACCAATTAAGCTGTTTTATTACATATACAAATACTGAAACCCATGAAATTTTGAAAGAAGGTTTTGACCGCTCCCCACTTTTTACCGGAAGGATTCAGGGAGTTGGCCCGAGATATTGCCCGTCAATTGAAGACAAAATTGATCGCTTTTCAGATAAAGAAAGGCATCAACTTTTTCTTGAACCGGAAGGCTTTGAAAATGACGAAGTATATGTTAATGGTTTTTCTTCAAGTCTACCAGGCGAGATTCAGGAGCGTGCTTTAAAAACGGTTCAAGGTTTGGAAAATGCAAAAATTATTCGGTTGGGTTATGCAGTTGAATATGATTTTTTTCCACCGGATCAACTAACAAACACTCTGGAAACAAAACTCGTAAAAAATTTATATTTTGCCGGACAAATCAATGGAACCTCTGGTTATGAAGAAGCAGCAGCGCAAGGGTTAATCGCAGGAATAAACGCTTGCCTTTCACTCAAGAAGAAACCACCGTTTATTCTTAAAAGATCCGAAGCATATATTGGGGTCTTGATAGACGACCTTATAAATAAGATCCATGAAGAACCATATAGGATGTTTACCTCACGGGCAGAGTTTCGTTTGTTGTTAAGACATGACAATGCAGATTTAAGGTTGATGGATTATGCTAAAAAACTTGGGGTGTTAGATTCGCTGACTGCTAAACATCTTGAGAACCGAAGGCAGGAAATTGATGAAATCAAAAATAAAATTCTTCCAGAAAAGATAACCCCGGAAGTTTTCAATTCTGGATTAGAAGTAAAGACGAGCTCAATAAGCCGATCGGAAACCATCGAAACTCTTTTAAAAAGGCCAGAACTAAAACTGCAGGACTTAATGGCTTTGCTAAAAACAAAAAGGCAGTTTCATGATAATTCTATTTCAGAGGTGGAGTACTCGGTTAAATACAAAGGGTATTTGGATCGACAACAAATGCTTGTGGATAAATTTAGCAAAGTAGAGAAAAAGACGATTCCGTCAGAACTGAACTATCTTGAAATCAAATCTTTGTCTGCTGAAGCACGCGAAAAGTTAAATAGAATAAAACCCAAGAATCTTGGACAGGCCTCTCGTATTAGCGGGGTTCGTCATGCGGATCTATCTGTATTAATGATATTTATTGAAAAGTTTAAATTGGAAAATGTTTCACGTGAAACAGCATAATGACCTGGAAAGATTCTTTGAGTTTCTTCAGAAGAGACTTATCAGTTTATCATCAGAGCAGAAGGAAAAATTAAAAATTTACCTGAACCGGCTTATAACTTTTTCGAGTTCTCATCGTGTGGTTTCCAGAAATGATATTGATCTAATTGTAGAAAAACATTTTTTAAGCAGTTTTTGTTTTGTTGATCAAATAAAAAGGTCGGTTTCAATAAACGATTCTATTTTGGATTTGGGAAGTGGGGCAGGGTTTCCCGGAGTACCGCTCTCTATTTTTTTTAGTGAAAACAAGGTGGTGCTTGTAGAAAGTATCAGGAAAAAGGCACTCTTTTTAAAAAAAATATGCAAAGAGCTGGAACTCAGCTGCGAAGTAAAAAACCTTAGAATTGAGGATTTCCGTAAAACAAATAAAGATGTTTTTAAGTTCATTACTGCAAGGGCACTGGCATCGATTGATGAGTTGATTGCTTTGTCTTTGTCTTTAATGGGAAATGGAGAACTGCACACTATTAAAGGGTTTGACTATCTAAATGAGTTTACAAAAAATGAAAACCACATAATAATGCCAACGGAATTTTCAAATAGTTGGACTGACTATTCGAATTATTTAACTAACAAGGTCTATTTAAAGATAAGAGTAAAATGAAAAACCAAATATTCAATGAGTTGTCTGCACTGGTAACTGAGAGTAGAAACACCAATAGTTCTAATATTGATGAACTTAATACACAGGAAATACTTAATGTAATGAACTCCGAGGATCACAAAGTCCCGGAAGCGATTAAAAATGAAATACCATTTATTTCAGAAGCCGTTGATATTGTTACTTATGCTTTTAAAAATGGGGGGCGATTGGTTTATGCCGGTGCTGGAACATCCGGTCGGCTTGGAGTTTTAGATGCTTCAGAATGCCCGCCAACTTTTGGTGTACCAAAAGATATGGTTATTGGATTAATTGCCGGAGGTTATGAAGCTTTGCATCAGGCTGTTGAAGGTTATGAGGACTATGAGGAAAATGGAGCTAAAGATGTTTCATCTGTGAACTTAACCGAAAAAGATGTTTTGTGCGGAATCGCTGCCAGTAAGAGAACTCCTTATGTTTTAGGGGCAATTAAGGAGGCCAAGAAAAGAGGAGCAAAAACATTAGCTGTAGTCTGTAACCCTAGGGAGCATTTGCAATTCGATGTGGATGTAGCGATTTGTCCGGTTCCCGGGCCCGAAGTAGTAATGGGTTCAACACGGCTAAAAGCAGGATCTTCACAAAAAATGGTTTTAAATATGATTACAACTGCTTCAATGATAAAGCTTGGCAAAGTCTATGAAAACATGATGATTGATTTACAGCAAAATAATTTAAAACTTGTTGAACGGTCAAAAAAAATAATAATGCTTGCAGCTGATGTAGATTACAATCAGGCCGCTAAGTTTTTAGACATGGCGAACGGTCATGTAAAAACAGCAATTTTTCTTTCTTTAACTGATGTAACTCCCAAAGATGCAGAAAAATACTTATCACAAAACAACGGTTTTCTAAAAAAAGCAATAAAGGATTGGCAAGTTAATTCAAAATAGCCCCTAAGCCTTTGTTTTTAAAAAACTTAAACCTCTATGAGCATTCTTGAAAAGAAAAAGCAGCTTAAAAAAGAATTATCACTTCTTCATATTTATGCAATGGCAACCGGTGCTACGATAGCCAGCGGTTTTTTCCTTTTACCTGGGTTGGCTTACTCAAGTGCCGGTCCTGCAATGGTCTTAAGCTATTTAATTGCTGTCATCCCGGTTATTCCAGCATTGTTTAGTATGTCAGAACTATCAACTGCTATGCCGCGTGCAGGCGGTGTTTATTTTTTTCTGGATAGGAGCATGGGCCCGTTATTAGGGACTATAGGTGGCTTTGGAACCTGGCTTGCATTAATTCTGAAAACAGCTTTTGCGTTGGTTGGAATTGGCGCATACATGGGAGTTTTTTTTCCGGAAATTTCGATGACTCCATTTGCAATTGGCTTTGCTATTTTCTTTGGTATAGTAAACCTGCTAGGGGCTAAGAAAACGGGAGGCTTTCAGCTATTTTTAGTTTTTGGTATTCTGGTCTTATTGATATGGTTTTCTGTTACAGGCTTGTTTGAAATTAAAACAACACACTTTGTAGATATTTTTGAAACAAGCTATGGTTCAATAATCAGTACTACAGGGCTCGTTTATGTTAGCTATGTAGGTTTATCTAAAATTGCCAGCGTTTCAGAAGAAGTTAAAAATCCGGAAAAAAACATCCCGATTGCAATGTTTATGGCCCTTGGGACAGCGGTTTTAATATATGTTGTCGGTACATCTGTTATGATCGGCGTTATACCTGGTAGCGAATTGGCTAATAATTTAACTCCCGTTGCGACAAGCGCAAATCTCCTTGTTGGAAAGTGGGGAGCAATCTTGATGACTCTTGCCGCTGTCCTGGCATTTTTGTCTGTTGCAAATGTTGGGATTTTAAGTTCGTCCCGCTATCCATTGGCTATGAGTCGGGACCACCTAATGCCTCCTTTCTTTAGAAAACTGACAAAAAACCAAATTCCAATAAATGCAATCCTTTTTACTGTCGCTGCAATTATTTTTGTTTTACTTGCTTTCGATATTCAAAAAATTGCAAAACTTGCCGGCGCCTTTCAATTAATCCTCTTTGCATTAAGTTCGCTTGCAGTAATTGTCATGAGAGAAAGCAAGATCGATTCATATGACCCGGGATTCAAATCACCACTGTATCCTTGGATGCAAATAATTGGAATAATCACTCCATTTTGGATTATTGTGGAAATGGGCTGGTTACCCTCTTTGTTTTCAGTTGGATTATTAGTGCTGGGAACAGCCTGGTATTTTTATTACGCTCGCGGAAAAGTTATTAGGGATGGCGCAATATATCATATTTTTGCGAGACTGGGTGAACAGCGGTTCGAAGGCCTGGATGCTGAACTGAGGGGCATTCTAAAAGAAAAAGGATTACGTGACCAGGATCCATTTGATGCGGTAATTGCCAGTTCAACAATTATTGATATAAAATATAAAGTTGAGTTTGACAAAATTGTTGAGAAAGTTTCTGAAAAATTTGAAAAGATTGTAAAAACAAAAGCAGAAACGCTAAAAAAAACATTTCTGGATGGAACACTTGTTGGAGCGACTCCTGTTTCTAATGGCGCAGCATTGCCACATCTTAGGCTGCCTGAGATAAAACACTCGGAAATAATTATGGTTCGGTCCAAATATGGTGTTGTGGTAAATGTTGATGACAACCTGCCTGGTAAACACATTCCGGCAGACAAAATTAATGCTTTCTTTTTTCTAATAAGTCCTGAGGAAAACCCGGGGCAGCATTTAAGAATATTAGCACAAATCGCCAGCCATGTGGATGACAAGCGTTTTATTAAGCGTTGGTTGGATGCAGAAAACGAGCAAGATATAAAAGAGCTAATGCTTAGGGATGATCGTTTTATCCGGTTGTTATTGCGGCCAAGTACAAAAGCTGAAAAATTAATTGGGATTCCAATAAGTAAACTATCACTGCCGGAAGGTTGCCTTATCGCTTTGATTCATCGATCGGGAGAAATTATTGTTCCAAAAGGACAAATTGTTTTAGAAGTGAATGACCAGTTAACAATTATTGGATATCCTGAAGGCATCCAGACATTATATGAGAAGTTTGATGTTTCGGCATAGTCAATTATGAATCAATTGTATAAAAGTGAGCCAATTTTCAAAAAACAATCTAAAAATGGATTGTTGATGCTTCACGGTTTTACAGCAACCCCATATGAGTTTTTAGATTTTTCTAAAGAGTTTGAACAAGATAATTATTCTTTGAGTATTCCATTGCTAAGGGGCCATGGTAAAAGCGTTGAAGACCTTAAAAACTGTCATTGGTACCAATGGTTTGAAGATGCTAAAAATGCGCTGTTTGAACTGAGAAAAATATGTGATCACATTTTTGTAATAGGACAATCTATGGGTGGAACCTTGGCTTTGCACCTGGCTTCACATTATCAGGTTGAGGGAGTAATACTGCTTGCCCCGGGTCTGTTTTTAAAACAAAAAGGATCTTCATTCTTACCTGCAATTTCTCCATTCAAAACATATTTTGATAAAAAAGATGGCCCTGATATTAAAAATGAAATTTCAAGGGCAAAAGCAGTCTCATATGATAAAACACCAGTCAAAGGTGTAATTGAATTAAAACGACTTTTTTCGCATGTTAAGAAAGATTTGCCAGAAGTTTATGCCCCCACATTGCTTTTTCATTCTCAGGATGATCATGTAATTGATTATAAAAGCTCAGAATATATTTACGACCACATTTCCTCAAAAAACAAAAGAATTCTCACCTTAACAAATTCCTACCATGTCTTATCTCTGGATAATGAAAAAAATATAATAAAAAAGGAAACAAAAAAGTTTATAGCACGGATATTGAAGTAATTGAACGATAGCGCACTCTTGCTTGATTAGATTCTAAAATCTGTGTAAATTTGCTCTTAAAAATTTTTAATGGAATTGAATGTCAGAAATTCGGCTTGATCCAGTTGATAATGATGCTGTTGTAATATCGCCGGAAAGAAATAAACGACCAAAAGATAATTGGGACAAGTCGGAAAAAGATATAACAAAATGTCCCTTTTGTCCAGGAAACGAAAACCTAACACCTGCTGAAAATTTTAGCCTAAAGGATGATTTAAAAAATTGGACAATTAGATCCTTCCCTAATAAGTATCCCGCATTTACTGATTCTTCGAACCATATTTCAGGTATTCAGGAAGTAATCGTAGAATCTGTTAATCACGACTTAAATATGGGGGAATATTCAAAAGTACATTTAACTGATTTACTTTACACTTATAAGCAGAGGATAGCTGAACTTAAACAACAAAAATCCGTTAAATATGTTGTGGTATTTAAAAACCATGGTGTGCATGCAGGAGCTTCACTTGCTCACCCACATTCACAAATTGTTGGGTTAGGTTTTATTCCTCAGGAATTAAAGAATAAAATAGAAAGACTGGAAAGATTATATCATAAAAACAAAAAATGTTATTATTGCGGTTTAGCCGAAACTTCAAATATTATTTATGAAAATGATTCGTTCATCTCATTCATACCTGAAACCGCAAAATATTCATACCAAAGCTGGATAATTCCGAAAGAACATTTCAGCTATTATGAAAAAACACCGTCTGCTATGCTGGGAGAGTTAGCGGATGTTATATTAAAAATTCTAAAATCAATAAACAGGTTTTTAGATTGCCCGCCATTAAACTTAATCATAAATAGCGGGTTTGATGTCAAGGCAAATCCCTATTTCCATTGGAATATTCAAATTATTCCAAGAACGGCACAGCTGGCCGGATTCGAAATGGCAACGGGATGTTATATTAACCAGGTAAAGCCTGAACAGGCAGCAGCTCATTTAAAGAAATTGATATAGATAAACAGAGGAATTAAATGGATCAACTTAAAATTTTATATTTGGCTTCAGAAGTTACACCATTTGCAAGGGCAGGTGGTTTGGGCGATGTAACCGGCGCACTTCCGAAGGCTTTAAAAAACCTTAATCAGGAAATTCGCATAATAATGCCAAAATATAAGTTTATAAATGAACGAAAATTTGTATTACGCGAGGTTATCAGATTAAGGGAGATTCCTGTTACAGTTAATGGGCGGACAGAATTAGCCAGTGTAAAATCAGCATTTGTTCCTGACAGTAAAGTTCAGGTTTATTTTGTTGAAATAGCAGACTTTTTTAACAAGCCCGGTTTGTATAATGATCCTATTACTAATGAAAAGTACGAAGACAATGCAGAACGCTTTGCATTTTTTGCCAAGGCTGCAATGGAAACATTGAAAACATTATCCTGGCAACCGGATCTTATCCATTGTAATGATTGGCAAACAGCATATGTCCCGGTTTATTTAAAAACAATTTATCATGCAGATGAATTTTTTAAAGGCATAAAAACAGTTTACACGATGCACAATTTAACCAATCAGGGATCATTTGATAAATCAGTAGCAGAGAAAATTGACTTTGATGAAAATGAAGTAAAAGAAGACGGTATGTTCGGCAAAGATGGACAGCTTAACCTGACTAAAGCGGCTATCTATTTTTCGGATTATATCACCACCGTTTCTGAAAATTACTCCAATGAAATCCTTGAAAATGATGATATTGGATATTCTTTTGGGCAGTTATTAAAAGACAAGGGTGAAAATTTTGAGGGCATTTTAAATGGCGTTGATTACGATGTCTGGTCTCCAGAAAAAAATAAAACCTTGCCCGCAAACTATTCTATAGAAGATTTATCCGGTAAAGAAGAAAACAAGAAGGCTTTATTAACACGGCTTGGTTTGGAATATACAGAAGGAAAACCCGTCTTAACAATGGTTTCAAAGTTGACAGAACAAAAAGGGTTGGATTTACTAATTGAAGCGTTACCCAAATTAATGGATATGGATATTCAATTATGTATTTTAGGCGAAGGCGATCCTGATATTGCACAAACGTTGATGGACGCACAAGTTAAGTATGCCGGAAACCTTGTAGTTAACGTAACCTATGATGAAAATATGTCTCATTTGTTTGAAGCAGGTGCTGATATATTTCTAATGCCTTCAAAATATGAACCATGTGGTCTAAACCAGATTTTTAGTTTGAGGTATGGTACAATTCCAGTTGTGTCGCCCATTGGCGGGTTGTTAGACACGGTAGAAGAATATGATCCCCAAATTGATGATGGAACTGGTTTTGTAATGGAAACATTAACAGCAAAAAGCCTTCTTGAAGAAGTGAAAAAAGCAATTGAGCTATATAATAATCCTGAAAAATGGCAAGAACTTCAAAAACGTATCATGCAGGAGGATTTCTCCTGGGAAATTTCCGCAAAACGTTATTTGGAAATTTATGAAAAAATGATCGCCGGTTAGGTCTTGCAAAAACTCCAGACAGAAGAAAAAATGCAAAAAGCTATATTTCTGGATAGGGATGGGACGCTCAATGAAGAAATGGGCTATATAAACCATGCGTCACGTTTCAAAGTATTTGACTACACGTTTAAAGCCATCCGAATATTAAACAATTCCGGTTTCCTGGTTTTTGTGATTACAAATCAATCTGGTTTGGCAAGGGGATACTTCGATGAGGATTTACTGTCGGATATTCATAATCGTTTTATTGAAGATGCTAAAAAAGAAGACGCAATAATTGAGCAAGTTTATTTTTGTCCACATCATAAAGATGGGGTCATAAAAAAATACAAAAAAGACTGTGATTGTAGAAAACCAAAACCTGGGATGCTGTTAAAAGCACGTGATGAGTACAACCTGTCACTTGAAAATTCTTTTATGATTGGAGACAGATACAAAGATATCCAATTTGGTCAAAAAAACAATCTCAGCACTATCATGGTATTGTCGGGATATGGATTAGGAGAGTTCACTTATCAGAGAAAATCCTGGGATAAACATCCTGATTTTATTTGCAAAAATGTACTCGAAGCAGCAATGCTAATTGAGAAAATTGAAACTTCAGAGCTGTAATTTAGTTGGATGTAGCTGTACAATTAAATAATTCACTCTCAGAAAAATTAAGAAAACAATAATTAAGGGAAGTATGATTTACAGAATAGTAGTTTTATTAACACTCGGAATACTTTATTCCTGTTCAAATGTTGACCCAAACGAGGATCCAAATCCATTATATGGAACAGACAACCGGTATGGATCATTTGTCCAGGATACAATTTATGCCCAGGCAGATACAGTAATAAGAGCAAATTTTGAACACACGGGACTTACTTCAAAACTTTCATTGGGAGAATTTGATGGGTTAAGCGCAGGTTTTGAAATAAAATTTAATGGGCTCCCTCATGATTCAATTTCAGTAGATTCAGTATTTTTAAAATTTACAACATTAAATAGTTTTGGACCCAACGCTTTTGATTTTATAAATGGAACAATGTATACAATCATTGATTCTTTTGATACGGATAGCATAAATACCGGAATGCGCTGGCGCGATCCTTTGAATCCTCAATATGTAGATGAGGGAACATCCAGACAGGTAAGTTTTAATTTGAAAGATTCTTCTGAAACATCCCTTGATTTATCGATGGAAGTTTTTAATGGATGGAGAACGGGAACTCTGGAAAATTATGGATTATATTTTCATCCATTGGAGGAAGATGTGATAGTCGAGCTTGGTTCTTTCAACTCTTCATTGGACCCCCTTTTAGTTTATTATACTCATATTGAAGACAGTGTTGTTAAGGATACACTTTATCCTGAAACAGACGGCACAATTTTTAATTATGATGAAAATGGGACAGCACTCTTAAAAGAAGCAGATAAAATATTTGTATCTAGCGGGGTTATTTCCAAATCCTTTTTGAAATTTAATTTTGATAACATTCCTGATAAAGCCATTATGTACAGTGCAAATATTGTCTTAACGGAAGATGATTCCAATCCGGTCGAAAACCCAGAGAATTCAACATCATTTTTTCTGAAACCTCTTGAAGAAATTGTTTCCGACTTAGATGAAATTGAATTTAATCCAAACATCACATTTTCATTAACAAGTGATGCTGGAATTACAGATGTGTTAGGAGCACATAAAAATAGTTTATCCATTGACGTAGTTCAGGAAATCAGAAACGGATCGGTAAACAGCGAGTGGTTTCAAGTAGATTTTTCCTCAGATAATGATGAACTTTCAATAAAAAGATTTTGGGGTGTTAATGCGGATAAATCTGTATCTCCCAAAATGATAGTTAAATACTTAAATGCAAAAAAATAGGATAATTAAGTTGAAAATTAAAAGTCTGATAATCACACTTATTTTCACCCTTTCAATAAGTTATGCAGGTGAATCACAGTTTGGCCTGGTAAATCAAAGCCTGGGAAATATCAAAGTTCCTTATTCAGCATCTGGCCTGGCACGATCTTATGAAATAGCAAATAGTGATTCTGTACAGCTAAATTTTAGAAATTATTCAACCTGGACAAACATATCACAAACCACTGTGACTTTTAGTTTGGGCTATAATCAATATTGGGGTGAAAATAGAATAGGAACATCATTTATTGATAATGCAAACTTTGATGGTGTATTCTTAGCAATTCCAATCCAGCAGAAAAAACTAATCTTCGGCGCCGGTGTAATTCCTTTTACATCCATTGAACAAAGACTTTCCACCGAAGGATCTCAACTGGGGGAAAATTTTACAGAAAAAGTATATATCCACGGTGGTGCAAGTAAAGCCAATTTTAATCTGGTTTATAAAGTTTTCGAAACACTTTCCGTTGGTCTGGGATATGAATATACATTTGGAAAAATAAGCGAAGATGTTCGATTTAATATTGATGATGATTTAGAAACGGTGGTCGATTTTAATTCTGAGAAAAAGATATCTGGCAATGGGGTTATTCTGAGTGCGTTTGCTACACCGCTTCCTAATTTAAATTTAGGAATAATGTTCAGGCCATCTGTATCTGGAGAACTTATCAAATCAGCAGAAAGCCAATCTGAAATATTTAACTCTGATGAAACGCTTGACTTGACATTACCATCTGAACTTAACTTTGGATTGGAATATGCTTTTAATGAAACATATTCTGTTGGTGCTGATTTGGTATGGCAAGATTGGAAAAACGGTTATGAGATTGAAGGCTCAAAAGTTGGACAGCATGACACTTATTATCACCTGGGATTTGGAGTTGAAAGAAAAGGAAGTAAACGAAAATTTGTAAAATATGGAACACAAATAGATTTTAGGCTGGGAGGTTTTTATAACCAGCTTTCTACCTTAAATAATGCTGAAACAGTAAATGAAATTGGTTTCTCTGCTGGCTTGTCATTGCCAATTCAGAGATTTAGTTCTAAAATTGACTTAGCTGGTTATATTGCAAGGCGAGGAAAACTATCAAAGAATTTTTTGGAAGAAACCATTGTTGGTTTTACTTTTTCGGTAAGCGCAAATGAATTATGGTTTGTTAATTTGGAAGATTAATAGCGAGGTACCTTTATGTTACGGATAAAAAATTTACTATGGTTTTTACTTTCTGTTTTGGTTTTCACTTCTCCAGGATTTTCACAGGATGATATGCTGCTGGATGATGAAGATGAAATGGTTGAAGAAGATGTTGTTTGTATTCCAGAAAACCTGGCTGTTACTTTTGATGCCTATGCCGGCACAATTACTGAACCAAGAGAAATAAGCCAGATGTACAGTTTTGGTAGTGAACATTTTAAAAATAAAAACTACGACGAGGCTTTACCTTATTTGTGGAAAGTATTTTTAAACGACAGTGTAAAAAAGGGTAGCCTGGCAATCGGAAAAATTGCAGAAAGCTACTTTAAGCAAAAAAAGATAGATAGTACTTTGATTGCTTGTTACAAAGGTTTTGAAAAATTTCCAGATCAGCAAAAGCTTCACTACTATGCAGGTTTTTTGCAAAAAGAACTTGGAAAATCAACATGTGCTATTCCACATTATGAAGCACTGGTAGCAAAAAACCCTAAAAGCAAAGCATATTTATCAACACTCGCTTTTTTGTATTATAAAGCAGAAGATTTTGATAAAGCTATTAAAACACAAACGACTGTAACAGAAATTTTTCCTGATGATGCTAAGGCTAAAGACGACCTTGCAAACTTTATAAGCGCATCAGGCGAAAGCCCATTTGAACAATACCTTATCGTCTGGAAAGAGGACAATACAAATTTTGATGCAGGTAGAAATGTAGCAAAATGGGGTCTTGAAGAAGGCGAGTATCAAAAAGTAATAAACGCATTAAATGTCATAATTCCTAAAGACCCAAAAGCGAATGACTATAAAATTCGCGCATCTGCCTATGAAAACCTTGGCCAGAATTCAAATGCAATTAAAGACTTAAATTCCTGGTTGGCTTTGGAACCGGACAATGCAGACATCATGCTTTATATTGCTGTTAATTATTCTGCAAATAATCAATTTAAAACTGCCAATAGCTGGATCACAAAAGCAATTCGCAAAAAACCGGGTTACGGAAAACCATATATTGTCCGCGGGGAACTATATGAAGCAATGGTAGCTTCTTGCCAGGATAAAGAAAGTGGACCAAAAGCACTTCTTGATGCAAAACTTGTTTATGAAGAAGCACAGAAAGTATATGCTCAGGCACAAAAAGATGTAGCTTATAAATCTAAGTCCAAAATAAAAATTTCTAATTTAAAATCATTTATTCGGACAGCTGAAGATCGGTTTATGAATCCGAATGCAAAAATTAAAAGCAATTGCTATAGCTTTTTAGTTGGAAAATCAGGTCACCCAAAATGAAAGTAGTTATAGGTGCAGACCATGCCGGATATGTTTTAAAAGAAAACATCAAAACCTATCTCAATGCAAAAGATATTGCGTTTACAGATATTGGCACATTTAAAGAAGAGTCTGTAGACTATCCGGAGTTTGCATACAAAGTTGGGAATGCTATTCTCAAAGAAGAAGCTGATATGGGTATTCTTATTTGTGGCACAGGGATTGGTATGAGTATTTCAGCAAATAAAATAAAAGGCATTCGCGCAGCATTAGTACATAACAAAGAAACTGCTGAGTTAAGCAGGCTGCACAACAATGCCAACGTGTTATGTATTGGTTCGCGCCAAACAGAAAAAGACACTGCTCTTGAATTACTAGACGCATGGCTTAATACATCTTTTGAGGGTGGCCGGCATGAAAAACGAATTGATCTGATTAATAAATTAACCGGATTATAAAACATGTTAGATAATTTAAAAAAACAAGACCAAAAGGTTTTCGATTCAATTGAATTGGAACGTGACAGACAAAACAACACAGTCGAGTTAATCGCATCAGAAAACTTTGTATCTAAAGCTGTTCTGGAAACAGCAGGATCTGTTTTAACAAATAAATATGCAGAAGGTTATCCTGGCAAAAGATATTATGGTGGATGTGAATTTGTCGATATTGCCGAAGACATTGCGCGCGATAGAGCCAAAGAACTTTTTGGATGTGAATATGCTAATGTTCAACCACATTCCGGCTCTCAGGCAAATATGTCTGTTTATTTTACATATTTAAATCCGGGTGACACAATTCTTGGAATGGATCTGGCCCATGGAGGACATTTAACACATGGATCCCCGGTAAACTTTTCCGGACGGCTTTATAATTTTGTTTCTTACGGTGTGGATAGAGAAACCGGCAAAATTGATATGGATGTTGTAAAACAAAAAGCAGAAGAACATAAACCCAAAATGATAGTTGTTGGTGCAAGTGCCTATTCCCGTCATTATGATTTTGAGAAGTTCCGTGAAATAGCAGATTCGATTGATGCCATCCTTTTTTGCGATATTGCACATCCGGCCGGATTAGTAGCAGCGCGGTTGCACCCAAATCCGCTTCCTTTTTGCGATGTAGTTTCTACAACAACCCATAAAACTTTGCGCGGTCCTCGTGGTGGCATGGTTATGATGGGCAGAGATTATGAAAATAAAATGGGCAAAGTTGCTCCAAAATCCGGACGCGTAAAAATGATGTCTGAACTGATTGATAGCCAGGTTATGCCGGGAATTCAGGGCGGTCCATTGATGCATGTTATTGCGGCTAAAGCAGTTGCTTTTGGTGAAGCCTTAAAACCGGATTTTAAAAACTATGCTCAGCAGGTGATAAATAATGCCAAAGCCCTTTCACAAGGATTGGTAGAAAAAGATTATAAAATTGTTTCCGGAGGGACAGATAACCATGTTTTTCTTGTTGATTTAACCGATAAAAATATTACCGGTAAAGCTGCAGAAAATGCGCTTCATGCATCCGGAATTACAGTGAATAAAAATATGGTTCCATTCGATGCGCGTTCTCCGTTTGTAACAAGTGGAATTCGCCTTGGCACAGCAGCAATGACAACAAAAGGAATGAAAGAATCGGAAATGCAAATAATTGCTGGCCTTATTGATAAAGTTCTTTCAAATATTGAATCAGAAGAAATTCAAAAAGAAATCAGCCTTTCTGTAAGAGAGCTCAACAAAGATTTCCAGTTATATTAAAAACTATACCGGCCCCGCCTGCGGGGCTTTTTTTTTGCAGGATTTGAACCACAATGCAAACAAATGAAATGCCATTTTTAGACCATCTGGAAGAACTTAGATGGCGAATAATTAAAGCATTAGTCAGTGTTGTTTTCTTTACAATTATTGCCTTTTTCTTTTCAGATTATTTTCTCAACTGGTTATTACAACCCTCCTTCGAAGTAGATGCCCAGATAAGCTTGCAAGTTTTAAAAGTCCAGGCTGTGTTTATAATTAAACTTGAAATTGCTCTTTTGGTTGGTGTTATAATCAGCATTCCAGTAATACTGTTTCAGATTTGGTCTTTTTTGTCGCCGGGTTTAAAAAGTAGCGAGAGAAAATATATTTGGCCAATCATTATTTTCGCGATGATAAGTTTTGCTATTGGAGCTGCTTTTGCCTATTACTTAATTATACCCTATGCCTTAAAATTCTTCTTAGAACTTGCTCCGCAAAATGTAACAAACAATATTGCCATCGATTTTTATTTTGGGTTTTTACTAAGATTGCTCGTAGTTTTCGGAGTGGTCTTTGAACTACCGGTTATTAGTATTGTTTTGGCAAAATTGGGATTAATAACCCCTGCATTTTTAAAAAAATATCGTCGGCATGCTATTGTTTTATTTTTTGTGGCAGCCGCACTTCTTACACCACCAGATCCCACAACTCAGGTTTTCTTAGCTCTCCCATTAATTCTTCTTTATGAGTTTACCATTTTTATTTTGCGGTTTGTCACCAAAAAAGAGAAAAATGAAGAAGCATAGATCTAAATTCAATATTGTATAAAAAGTCCAGAAATGTTACCTTCCCTTTTTTGCAAAAATTGAATAATAATGAGCCTTTCTATAAAAAGTATACAAAAACCTTTTGCTGTAGAGTTAAAAGAGTACGACCGTGTTTTTAAAGAAATCATGTCATCCAATGTGACTTTGATAGACACTGTTGTTAAATATATCGTTAAGCACAAAGGAAAAAATTTACGCCCCTTATTAGTTTTAATGAGTGGTAAACTTACAGGTACACCAAACAACAACACGTATATTGTCGCATCAATTGTAGAAATGCTTCACTCTGCAACGCTAATACATGATGATGTAGTTGATGATGCAGACTTGCGCCGCGGGTTCCCTTCAATAAATGCTGCCTGGAAAAATAAAATTGCTGTTTTGATAGGTGATTACCTTTTATCAAAATGTCTTATCGGAGGTACAAAAACCGGTAGCCTGGATGTAATGAATATTCTGGCAGATTCTTCAAAAAGGTTGAGTAAAGGTGAGCTACTGCAAATCGCTAAATCAAAAACACTAAACATTACAGAAGATGAGTTTATCGGGATGATTTCTGATAAAACAGCAGCTTTGATTGGCGCAGCTTCTGAGCTTGGAGCAATCACCTCTAGTGATAATGAGCAAGACCGTGAAAATATGAAACAGTTTGGTGAATCATTGGGAATTGCGTTTCAAATACATGATGACTTACTGGATTATTATGGAAATCAAAAACTTGTTGGTAAACCAATCGGCAACGACTTCAAAGATAAAAAACTAACCCTTCCTTTGATCTATGCTTTTCAAAAAGCAGAAAAAAAGGAAACTTCAAAGATAAAGAAAAAAATTAAAAAAGGTGTGAAGCGTAAAGAGATAAAAGAAATTATTTCCTTTGCAGAAAAATATGATGGCATATCATATGCTCAAAAGATGCAGGACAAATATGCTCAAAAAGCAAAAGACTCTCTCGAAACCTACCCTGATAGTGATGTAAAAAATGCACTTTTCAAATTTGTAGATTATGTAATTGAACGGTCAATGTAAAATGTCAGTTGAGCCTAAAAACATTCTCATTTTGCGCCTTAGCTCTATTGGGGATATTTTACTTACTACAGCTTTTCTTAGGCAGGTTCGAAACAAATATCCGGATGCCAAAATAAGCTATATTGTAAAGCAAGAGTTTCAAGATTTGCTAAAATATAATCCGCACATAAATAATCTTATTCCATTTGACAGTTCTACAAAAATGGAGGGTTTAAAAGCTCTTAACTTAGAGTTTTGTAAAAAAAATTTTGATTTCATTTTTGATCTGCATAATAATCTGCGTACAAACCGTATGCATGCAGGTATAGAAAAGAAAAAGATATTCAAGATTAAAAAGAGTAAAGTTAAAAGAGCAATCCTGGTTTATCTTAAACTTAACATGTATAAATCTATCAAGACAATCCCGCAGCGATATTTTGAAGTTGGTCATGAGATTGAAGATGATGGGCAAGGGTTAGAACTTTTCCTTGGACCGGGGAAACCCAAAAAGTTTCTTGAGTTTGATTTAACTGAAAATAGATATATCTGTATAGGACCAGGTGCAGCACATTTTACAAAGATGTGGCCGGAAAAAAATTTTGAAGAGTTGGCTGAAAAAATTGTTTCTAAAACAGGATATAAAGTTGCAATTTTAGGGAGCGCGCACGAAAAAAACTTACTAAATGGAATACAGGAAAATGAGGCCGTTGTTAATTTATGCGGAAAGTTAAATTTGCTGGAATCCGCAGAAATAATTTCAACATCGGCAGGGATAATCAGTAATGACTCAGGTTTGATGCATATGACTGCAGCACTGAACAAACCTCTTTTGGCGATTTTTGGTTCAACAGTTGAAGAGCTTGGATTTTTTCCTTTTAGAGCAGATGCTACAATTCTTCAAAACAAACTTTGGTGCAGGCCATGTTCTCACATTGGCAGGAAAAGTTGTCCACTGGGGCATTTCAATTGTATGCATTTAACAACACCGCAAAAAGTTTTTAAGGAAGTAAAAAGAAAGTTGATAAGCTAATGAACTTTTTATACTCCTTTTTCCTTTTACCGATACTAATTGTATTTCTCCATTTGGTTTCGTTGTTTTCAAAAAAATTGCGCAGGCCAATATATTCCAGAAATAGAATCCTAAAAGATATTGCAGAACTAAAACCAATTTATTCAGCTTCCGGTAAAAAAACATTTATCATTCATACAGCTTCAATGGGGGAATTTGAGCACGTAAAACCGATTATAAAAAAGTTAAAAGAAAAATTTAACAGAAATATCATTGTAACTTTCTTTTCGCCATCGGGTTATGAAAATGTAAAGGATTATCCCGGTATTGACCATATTTTTTACCTGCCATACGATTTTCAATGGCTTTGGCGAAAGTTTTATAAGGCTGTAAATTGCGAACTTTTAATCGTTTCAAAACATGATGTTTGGCCAAATCAGGTAAAAACAGCAAAAAAACTTGGTATGCAAACAATCCTATTAAATGCCTCACTTAGTGCTCAATCCAGCAGAAAATCATTTTTGGCTAAGGCAATTTTGTCATCTGCATATCAAACACTGGACAAAATATTTGTAATTAGCCAGCAAGACAACGAGCAAATTGTAAACACTTTCTCTTGCAAAAATACTGAGGTTGTCGGGGATACAAAATTTGATCAGGTTCTAATCCGAAAAGAAGCGGCTGAAAAGCAACAATTGCTAAATCTTGATTGGATTTCCGAAAAAACGATACTTGTTTTTGGCAGTTTATGGCCACAGGATGCCGAGCATGTTTTAAGCAGTTTAAGCGACCTGCTGGATAAAAATACAAATTTAAAAACCATAATTGTCCCGCATCAGCCAACCGGGGAGATAATTTCTAAATTCGTTGCACACTTTGGAGAGTATGGATACGGCCTGTTCAGCCAAAAAACAAATCCTGAAAACAGGATTTTAATTGTTGACAAAATTGGGCTTTTGGCTGACATGTATAAACATGCAGATATTGCATATGTTGGTGGTAGTTTTAAGCAAGGAATACATAATGTATTGGAGCCGGCTATTTACAATATTCCTGTAATTTATGGTCCGGTTTATAAAAACTCCTTTGAAGCAAAACAGTTATATAAAAAAGGAGGATCGTCAATAGTGAATAACTCTGAAGAATTTAGCAGAGAGATACAAGCTTTATTGAATGACGAATCCCTACGAAAGTTAAAAGGACAAAAGGCCAAAAAATATGCAACACAAAATATTGGAAGTACAAGTAAAATTCTAGAATATATTGGTCACGCAATTCAGTAAATGATGTAACATAATTTGATACTTCGCTTTTTTTTCTAACCATCAAAACCTTCTTTCCGAATATTACTCAAGAGGATCTAACTTATATTTGGAGATTTAATGCATCGCAAAATAATATTTTTCATTTTATTATTATTGTCATTTTCAAACGCTCAAATTTTTAATTCAGCCAGAATTTTAAAACAAAAAAGGCTTTCTTTATCAATAAACCCGGTTTTAATAAATGGACTAGTCGAGGATGATGCGGGTATTTTCGTACACAGTGAATATGGAATTGGTTCTGGTATGCAGGCAGCGGGACAATTAGGACTTGGTTTTAATCAGACTTACTGGGGAGTACTTTTAGAAAAATCATTTGTAAACAGCTTTCCGATTATTTCATTTTCCGGGGGAATACACAATTTTGAAAATGTCGGACTTGACTTTACACTCAATTTTTCTGTTCCGGTAAACAACCTTGTGGACTTATATGGCGGTCTTGACTCAGACCTGGTTTTTGCTGATAAAAAAACATTTAATTTCCGTACAGAAACCTGGAAAAAGGAATCGGATACTCAATTTTTAACCTGGTTTTTTATGGGTGCAGAAGTGGTAATTCGTAATAAAGTGCATTTACTTTTTGAAGCAGAAATAGGCATTGCCGATGAGGCATATAATTTGTTCGGAACGGGTATTAAGTTTTATTTTTAAAGAACCTTCCAAGTTTCAAAAACCCGGAAGGTTTTACTACTTTTTAAATCTTTCCAGGATAGACCTTTAAACCCTCTGCTAAAATATTTATCGACTTTTTAATATCGTCTACATTTAAAACATAGGCAATACGCACCTCATCTTTTCCTAAACCATCGCTGGAATAAAATCCGTTTGCCGGTGCCATCATCATAGTTTCATTATTTATATGGAAATCAGTCAACATCCATTGGGCAAACTTATCTGCATCATCCACAGGGAGTTTGCATACCAGGTAAAACGCACCTTTTGGATTTGGGCAGACAACACCGGGAATTTCCCGCAGTAAGGAAACCATAGTATCGCGGCGTTTTTTATATTCAACAATCACTTCATCAAAATAGGAATCGGGTGTATCGACAGCCGCTTCACATCCAACTTGTTCAATACTTGGCGGACATAAGCGGGCCATTCCAAACTTCAGTGCGGCTTCAATTACTTCATTATTTTTTGATACAATCATGCCAATACGTGCACCACAAGCGGAATATCTTTTTGAAACGCTGTCCAGCATAATCACACGATCTTCAATTCCTTTTAGATGCATAGCGGAAATATGTTCGGCGCCATCGTATACAAATTCGCGGTAAACCTCATCCGTTAAAAGAAACAGATTATGATCAAGTACAATTTGGCGCAATGCTTCCATTTCTTCTTTAGAATAAACATAACCGGTAGGATTGTTTGGATTGCAGATCATTATAGCACGGGTTTTATCTGTAATTTTTTCTCGAATAGATTCGATCGGTGGTAGTTGAAAATCATCATTTATGGATGACATAATGGGAACTACATTTACTCCGGCCTGAACTGCAAAGCCATTATAATTTGTATAAAATGGTTCAGGAATAATCACTTCATCGCCAATATCCATGATGGCCATAAGTGTAAAAATTATTGCCTCGCTGCCACCGGTTGTAATAAGAATATCTTCTGCATTAACATTAATATCAAAGCGCTGATAATACTCTGCAAATTTTTTGCGTAGGGAAAGAAATCCTGCTGAAGGGCCATAAGCTACTACAGGCATATCCATATCTTTTATGGAATTACGAAAAGTGTCCGGGGTTTTAATATCGGGCTGGCCAATGTTTAAATAGTAAACATGTTTTCCATCGGCAACGGCCTGGTCCGCAAAAGGTACTAGTCTGCGAATTGGCGAAGAGGGCATTTCATGGCCCCGATTTGATAATATTTTCATAATAATAATTCCTTTTAATAGTGAAAAGAAAGAGCTCAAATATAAGCAAAAGAAGGGATTAAGGGTAGAAAAATTCAATTCATTATTACGGCAGTTTTAGCTATAGAAACAAAAAGAAATTTGCCTGATACCTGAATATCGGTTGAGCAGGCAGTTGTTTTTTGTTAAGTTATGATCAGTATGATATTTTAAAGATAAGTATTATTATGTCGGGAACTTTTGGTATTAATTTGAACAGATCTCTTATAATGGTTTTTGTTTTATTAAATTTTTCATTTTCTCAAACAAATCAAGACTCATCATTTTCAAGTGATTCAAAATTTGATCTAATAATTGGAGCAAGTTTATTATACGGAAATTACACCTTTGGAATAAAAGATGGTTCAGAAAAAGGGTATACAACTGGTTATAGTTTATCTTTGAATTTATTAAATGAAACGACTCGAAAGGTTTCACTAGAACTGGGTTCACTTAAAATAGCTCAGAAAAGTTCAAGATTTTGTGAAGGGGCAGGATTGATAGATAGAAACTTTAACGAAAACATATGCAAAAGTAGATGTAGAAATTTTTTCAACGATGTATGTAAAAGTCAATTATGGAGTATCAATTAACAACTCTAACGAAGAAAGTACTGTATGCTCTAATGAAATTGATTTTAAATCTCTTTTATTAAATTATAATATCGGACTTGGTTTAATTGAAAAAATATATTTAAACTACGGCTTTAACACAGACTATGAAATTAACAAAAGTTTTGTAAGCAATTCCGGCTTATATAATACAGGGGTTAATTATTTAATTAATAAAAGAGATTTTTTTATTCTTAACTATTACTGGAAAAGAAATAACTATAATAGGGACTTTTATTCCGGATGGATCTTTAAATCACACTTAAAAATAATTGAAGACTATGGAATCAGTTCAAAGATATACTATTCAACGGATATAGGTGGCTTCAGTTTCAATTTTGGTTTTACATATCTTCTGTAATTTTTAACATTTGGTATAAGCAAATTATTAGTCTGTGAATTGCCAAATTAATGACATTAATTTTCTTCTAGAAAAAATCAAAATAATAAATTATCGCTGCACGCCGCCAATCGCCATCGCCAACAATGCTGCCGCGAGATGAACTGCCGATCCACACTTTTCCATCTTTAGTAATTGAGCCAACCTGGCTACCTCTTTTCCAGACTTTGCCATTATCTTCTATTGTACCTACGTGGTTTCCATTATGCCAAACTTTGCCATTTTTTTCAATGGAACCGGCGCGGTTTCCTTTAACCCAAATTTTTCCATTCGATTCAATATCACCAACTTTATTACTGTTTATCCAAACCTGGCCTTTTTTTGTTATTTCACAAAACCGTGAACCATCAAGCCATAACATTTGGCTCGTAGATTTCTTCTTTTTCTTTTTGGGTTTTGTAGCTGCTATTTTTTGGTTGGCTATATAAGAAACACGCATTTCTTCCAGCTTCTTTTGGGCTGCTTCTATTATTTCTTTTTTTCCGCTTCGGTCAACCGGGCTTCCAATGGATGCTTCAAAAGCCAAACTTTCCAATCCCTCTTTAAAGATTTTCTTATTTGGGTCATACATATATTTTCCGGCGATATTATTAATCTTGTTAATATCTTTTGGGTTGGCATTGTTTACAAAGTTTGCTTTGTCTACAGCGACCGAAATTCTTTCGTTCAGTTCATACAGTTTTGCTTTGCTGACTTGCTGAGCAGGCGTTGATTTTACTGCTGTACTGTTTTGTTGAACAGTTTTTGGTACGTTGGCTGGTTTGGCAGGAACAACAGGTTTGGGTGCTGCAGCTTTTGGGGCCGGTTTTGGATTCTTCCACTCATCGGCTATTTTAACAAGACTGTTTTTTTGAGCATTCCACCGATTAACAAGGCCTTTATAGTCTTTATGGGTTTTTGATTTTGTAGCTTCCAGAAGCGATCGAGCAGAGGTAAGTTTTGCAGAAAGATCATTATATGAGGCCACATCACCACGTTTTAAATATTTAATTCCATTATCAATTTGGTCTAGGGTTTTTTTTGCCCGGACAAAATCAGAATCCTGTGCTAATGTAAAACTTCCAAGAAAACAGAAAAATAAAAATCCATATAAAATTTTCATGATTAACTCCATTTAATAATTATTGAAGCAAACGAATCTATTAAACCACTAAATTTAAAGGTAGATTAAGATGACATTTTTGGGGACAACAATTAAAATAAAAAACCAGACAGAAAAATTCCTACCTGGTTGAATGTAAAATCTTTTAGTATTAAAACTTACAAAACTTAAATGTGAAATTTTATGAAATTACCTAGTCAATCCCAGCGAAATCACCCCAACTTGTTACTTCAATTAAACCGGTTATAGCATTTTTAACAACTACAACATTTACGGTACGTTCATCGCTACCCCAATGAGTAATAGATGATTCTTGCTCAATATAGCCTTCCTGTAAATAGAGTTTAATTATTGATCCATCGTTATCTTTAACAGTTAAGCGATATTTGCACCAATGTAAGTTTGGAATTTCAGCATAGAAATAACTTACCCCTTGCGGTGCAACTTCAACACCATCATCAAGTACATTTTCACTCCAGGTTCCACTGGGCTCAGGTGTTTCACCTGCAACCCCCATGTCTTGAAGTTCAATTCCGGTAATTATATAAGTGGAACTACTATCATTATTAAATTGTACGTAAAGTCTGTCATCCTCTTTGTCATCAGAAGAATTATTTACCAAATCACAGCCGTAAAACCCCACAGTCAAAACAACAATTAAAAATGGATTAAAGAAAATTCTAAATAATGTAGCATTCATTTCATCCTCGAAGAATAAATTAGTGAATAGTTAATTATCCCCTGGGTCAGGGATATTTAATCTATCGTCTTTAAAAGAAAGAAAATAAAACAATTCTGTAAGTTTGGTAAAATTGTGTTTTAGTGAAGTTAATATCCGATTTCTACAAATTTTTCATCCATGCTTTTCGCAAAGCTATTTGTTCTTCGCTGGCATCTTCCATTAGCTCAAAAGAATGCTTCTCAATTTTTTCACGGGTGAATTTGGTGATTGTAAAATCCAATTCTTTGTCATTCCGCGAAACGGTGAGTCCAAAACTTTCGCCAGCGCCAAGCTTATTCATTGTACCAAAAACAGAACGAATATTTCCAATATTGATTTCTTCGCCATTAAACTTTAGCAATTTGTCTCCATTTTGTAAGCCTAAATCTAAAACAACAGAATCGAGTTTTTCCAGAACAAGCGCTTCATTTTTATATGTTATTCCAAGACCTGAAGTTGTGTCAATCTTGCCGGACTTGTAGCTCTCTTTGTACGAAATACCAAGTTTGGAAAAGTATTCAGCTAAAGGCATAGGGTTGGCCTTTTTGATATAAAGATCAAAAAACTGCTCTATTTCGGGATAAGTTTTTTTGGTAAAAGTTTGGAAAAATGTTTTTTCATCAAAGGATTTTTCCGGCCCATAGGTTTTTGCCAATTCATTAATAACCTCGCGCAACCCACGTTTTCCTCCGGATAGTTCTAGAAGTCGAATATCTAGCAATCCGGCAATCATAGCTCCGCCGTGATAAACATTGCCATATTCTTTTTGGCCGGCAACTGAAAAAGAGTTTTTGCTTAATTCCAGTAAACTATAGCTTGGATTAAAATGATCATTAATAATGAGCTTCCTTTTCATCCAGGATAAGTATTTGTCCAAATCAACAAGTCCGCCACGAAGTTGCATTATTTTAGCCGCCCACTCGGTGGTCGATTCATAGAGCCAAAGATGAGCAGAAGGTTGGGGCTTTACAAAATCAAAATGCTCAACTAGTTCACTATGGATTTGAAGCGGTGTTATAATGTGGAAGAATTCATGAGCCATAGTTCCGGGCAAACCTTGTTTCAACATGGTTTCAATCGGGGCTTCAGGGAAAGCATAAATTGAGCTGTAGTTATGTTCCCAAGCACCGGCTCCAAATTGACTTTTATTCTCAAAGTGAAAAAGAAAAGTATAGCGCTCAACGGGCATTTCTTCAATAAACTCTGCTGAAGCATTGAGAATATCTTCAACACTATTTAGAATTTCATCCGCTTTGATTACATCGTTTCCGGAATAGGTATAAACCTCAACTTTGGTTCCCTGTACATCGAGTGAGGCACTGGTCAATCTGCCAAGTAAAATGGGAGAGTCAACAATATGATCGTAATCATTAGCAAAGTAAAATCCATTCTTATCTTGTGACAGCGCAGTTCCAACAAGCCATTCTTTGGGATATAGAAGCTTAATTTTTAACGGCCTTTTTTGCATGCCGGTCGGGTAGCCGAAAACGGCTTGCCCGTTTATCAAAGTGTGGTCATTTTCCATCGAAGTACCGCACATAACATAAACACTGTTTGAATCTACCGGAGTATCCCAAGTTTCAGCAACACAGTATTGGATCAGTACAACTTTTTCGGGATTGGATATTTGCCATTGGTTGGTTGATATTTGTTCAGTCGGGATTTCTTTTCCTTCCCGGTCAAATGCGTTAAAACCCTTTACAAAGCGACCAATATCCATTGTACGGTAAGTCCCGGGTGCAGAAGACGCAAACTGAAAAATAGCATTTTCTGCTTTTAGATTATTGACAAATAAATTGACATGAAAATTATCATCCTGGCGATTATTCAGATCCACTTCATAAACTAAATCTGTGGCCATATTTTCCTTTGCGCGATTTATCAAAGAAGGAGTACAGGATGAAAACAACAATGTTATCGCTAGTAAACTAAAAATATATTTCATGATGGGCCTTTGTTAAACTCCGGATTAACAGACAAAAGTCGCTTTAATGGATTGAGTGTTACCTGCGTGCTTTGGCAAGCAACCTTAAAATTTCAATATAAAGCCAAACCAACGTTACAAGCAGTCCAAAGGAGGCATACCATTCCATATACTTTGGAGCACCTTTTTCAACACCGCTTTCAATAAAATCGAAATCTAAAACCAGGTTCATTGCAGCAATGGCAATTACGGCAAGGCTAAACAAAATACCGAATAATCCATTATCGTGGATCAAAGGCATACTTATGCCAAACATACCCAACACAAAACTGAGCATATAAACTAAAAATATTCCACCCGTGGCAGAAACAACCATCAGCTTAAAATTCTCGGTAACTTTAATTAACCCTGAGCGGTATGCAACCAGAAGACTAAAAAATACAGCAAAAGTAAGCGCAACAGCCTGAATAACAATTCCCGGAAAACGGGTTTCAAGGTAAGCAGATATACCACCAAGAGCCAAGCCTTCCAGCAATGCATAAACTGGCGCGGTGATATTGGCAATATTGGGCTTAAAGGTTGTAACAATGGCAACAATAAATCCGCCGATTATTCCACCCCACATATAAAGTGCAACATCTGAATAGATAAGCGTCTGAAAATATTTATCCCAAACCCAGTAAGCGCTGATAAATAACAACCCCAATAGAATTGCAGATTTGTTTACAACTCCTTCAATCGTCATTCTCTCCGATCCAACGGAACTGACATTGAAACTTTTATCTGATAAAACGGGATTTCCGGTTCTCATTTATTTCTCCAAATTTTTAACAAAAGTTAACTCATCATCATCTTTTTTTGTCTCACTCTTAATAAACCGATTAAGATGACAGAGCAATGTTTTGATTTTATATGTTACTTGTCTTTTAAAATGCTGTTTAAAATAATGCTGATAATACTTATAAAAAGAGAGGCAAAAATAGCAGTACCAAATCCATCTACAACAAAATCATCAATCCAGTAATCAGCCAGCTTTAAGATAAGTGCATTGATAACAATTGTAAATAAACCAAGTGAAAGCAGGTTGATCGGTAGAGTGAAAATCACAAGAATTGGTTTTATAAAAGTATTTAGCAATCCAAAAACAATGGCGGTTAAAATAAGTGCGCCGGTATCCTGAAACCAAATATCCTGAAAAAGTTTATCCACAACCCAAAGTGCGGCTGTATTAATGAAAATGCGAAGTATAATATTACGCATTGCGAACTCCGTTTATCGTACTTAATTTTTGATCTAAAAATTCACCTAATTCATTTACTGAGCAAAAAGAATTTGTTTTTTGCTCAATGCTTTTTAAACACTTTTTGTCAGTATTTAAAACAACATTCTTTACGCCGGGAATTGAAACAGGTTGCATACTAAAATCATTTACACCCAGTGAAAGTAGTAGTTGTGTATATCTTGGGTCACCGGCCATTTCTCCGCAAACCGAAACAGGTTTTTTATTTTTATTACTAACGGAAATAACTTTTTTTAACAAATGAATTACGGCAGGATTAAGCGGCTGATAAAAGGAAGCAACTTTTTCATTGTTACGGTCAACGGCCAATGTGTATTGAATCAGGTCATTGGTGCCAATGCTAACAAAATCAACCTCATCGATCAGGTCTTCGATAATAATAGCAGCAGAAGGTATTTCAATCATAACACCAATTTGGATTTCAGGATCATATTTTATTTTTTTATTGTCCATTTCAAGAAGCACTTCGTTGAGCACTTTTTTACTCTCGATCAATTCTTCTTTACTCGAGATCATCGGTATCAATATTTTTACTTTTCCAAAAGCCGAGGCACGCAGTATAGCCCGGAGCTGAGTTCTAAACAGTTCTTTTTCAGTTAGTAAAATACGAATGGAACACCATCCAAGGAATGGATTAGGCTCCTTGTGGGTATCTGCAAAAGGCAGGAATTTATCCCCGCCTAAATCTAATACACGGATAACAACTTCGTTATCTTCAAAACTTTGAGCCAGTTCTTTATAGCAAGAAAATTGCTCGTCTTCTGTTAAAAACTGCTCTTTAGCAATGAACTGGAGTTCGGTTCGGAAAAGACCAACACCTTGTGCCTTATATTTTTTTGCAAGTTGGATTTCACTTGGTTCGTTTATGTTTGCCAGAAAGCGGATCTTTCTGTTTGGCAAATTGTGTATAGGTTTTTCGAGACCGCGGATTAATGCTTGCTTTTTCTGAGAAAAACGCTCTTGCTTAAGTTTATAAAAATCAAGTTTTTCTTCATCCGGGTTAATTATTAATACGCCTTCTGTTCCATCGATAATTGTGGTAGCATTGTTTTTGACTTTTTTCAGTAAATCTTTTACACCCACAATAGCAGGAACTTCCATTGATCGGGCCAGAATAGCAGCATGACTGGTACGCCCACCAAATTCTGTAACCAGGCCTTTTAAGCTTTTATGGTGAAAATGAATTGAGTCAGCCGGTGTTAGTTCACGGGCAACAATAATATTATTTGATGAAGAACTCTGATCGGGAAACTCATGTTGTAGAAGGTGATAAATTAAACGACGGCTTACACCGCGAATATCGTAAATCCGCTCTCGCAAGTATTCATCTTCAACAGATTCAAAATGTTTTTCATAAAGGTCTAATTTGGAGCAAATAATATATTCAGCATTTTTCTGACGAGAGTTTATTGCAGCGGGAATTTCTTCCTGGAAAAACGGATCTTCCAAAATCATATGGTATGTTTCATATATTTTGGCATTATCCAATCCTACTTCTCTGGCAACCCGTTTTTGATTATTTTGAAAAATAAGATTTACTTCATTTACAGCAGCAGAATAACGATCAATTTCATCGATGATTTTATTCTTTTCAATGGTGTATTCTGTTACATCATCAAAGTCAGTTCTATAGACCATAATTTTCCCGATACCGATTCCATCGGAAACAGAAATACCTTTTAATACAATATTACGGACGGAAAAATCAACTGACATTCTTTTCTAATTTCTTTTAAAATGAAAGGACTGATTAGGATATAATTGAGCCAATTAACG
This sequence comes from Calditrichota bacterium, assembly GCA_013112635.1. Taxonomy (NCBI): domain Bacteria; kingdom Pseudomonadati; phylum Calditrichota; species Calditrichota bacterium. Next base: position 867,280 of record JABFGF010000002.1, read on the forward strand.
ATAAAAAAATATAATAGATTTTTGGGATAATTCCTAATAAGGCAAAATAAAAAAAGGGCTTTAAAAAGCCCTTTGTGAACAAAGATATAAAATAGTTAAAATCTTGTTTTAAGAAGATTATTTTACAATTGCAAGAATATCGCTACGTTGGATAATCATGTACTCAACGTCTTCCATTTTGATTTCATCACCAGCATATTTTGAGTAGATGATGGTATCACCAACTTTAACATTCTCTTTTAAATCTTCATCAGTTCCAACGGCAACAACCTTACCTGTGGTTGGTTTTTCTTTTGCTGCAGTATCCGGAATGATAATGGAACCTACTTTTTGCTCACCATCTTCTTGTGCTTTTTCAATTAATACACGATCATCAAGTGGTTGAATTTTCACTTTGTTTCTCCTTTATTTCAAACCCAATAATTTATTTATTTTTATTTTATCAAATCCTACAATTGGCCGGTTGTTAATCATAATTACCGGAACACCCATTTGCCCGGTCCTTTTTTGCATATCTGCTGCAGCTGAAGGGTTTCGCGAAACATCGATATCCCGGAAACGAATATTCTGTTCTTTAAAGTACCTTTTCGCAACTTTGCAAAAATGACACGTGGGCGTTGAAAACATTAAAACTTTTGCTTGTGTCTTTGCCTGAGTCTGCATTTTTTCCTCACATTTTTATAGTTTTTCAAATCTCAGGCATTAAAAAAACCTGAGCTAAAATCCTGTTTAGAATGAAGCCGATCTTAATAAAAGGATTCCTGATCAGGTAAAAAAATGTGATCGCTAATTTAAAGCCGGGCTTAGAGAATGTCAAGCTTTGTAAAAGCTTATTCACTTGGCTTTAGGAATCATTTTTTATGTATGCTTCGACTAATGATTTTATTTGATGCATCTCCTCTTCTTTGGTTACTCAAGCTGAAACATTTATTTTTCTTCAACAATTACCGGACTAAACATAAGGTATAAAACCGGTACAACGAGCAGCGTTAACATAGTTGAAACAGCCAGGCCGCCAATTATTGCCCAACCCATCGGCGCCCATAATGAGCCGCCAGCTAAAGTTAAAGGAAGTAAACCGCCAATAGTTGTTGCCGTTGTCAGAATAATCGGAATAAAGCGAGTTGTGCTCGCCTCTTTTAAGGCCTTAAGAACTTCTTTCCCGGAACGCCGCAATTGGTTTGTATAATCGATCAAAATAATTGAATTATTGATAACAATACCCACCAGGCTGGTTATGCCAATAAAGGCTGTAAATGAAAATGAATATCCGGTTATAAATAGTGAAATAATCGAACCAATAATTGCCAGCGGTAAAGCAGACAATACAATAAAAGGCTGAGAAAAAGATTTAAACTGTAAAACCAAAACACCAAAGATCCCAATGATAGCAACAATTAGTGCCTGGCCCATTCCGCCAAAAGATTCTTCCCGGCTTTCAAGCTCACCTCCAACATAATAGTTGTAACCATCCGGCCAGGTATAGTTATCCATCTTGCTAATCACAGCCTGGGTAATTGCATCTACAGAGTATCCATCAAGAACATCTGCAGTTATAGAAACGTTTCTTTGGGTTTTAAAGTGGCTGATCAATGCAGGCGAATCGGCAAACTCAACATCAACAACTTGTCGGAAAGGAACCTGGTGTCCAACAGCATTTGAAAAATAAATTTTATCAAGATCACTTAATGTAATTTTATCATCAAAAGGCATTTTAACCACAAGATCATATTCATCACCATTTTGATCTCTGTATGTAGTAGCAGTTATGCCGGCCGCAGCCGCACGGATTGTCATATCAATGCTTGCAAGATCAAGACCCAGAATTGCAGCTTTATCTCGGTTGATGTTCATCTGAAGATCAATAGAAGAAGTAGCCAATGGGTTATTAATATTAATGGTTCCGTTTTCAGCGGAAATCATTTCCTCAACATCATGGGCAATATTTTTTAGAATATCCAGGTTTTCACCAAGGATTTTTATAGCAATTGGTGCTTCTACAGGAGGGCCTTGTGCAAACTCTTTCACTTCAATCTTAGTACCCGCAATTTTAGGGAGAGTGTCACGAAGGCTGGAAATGAGTTGGGCCATTTTGCCCATATCTTCATCAGTTTGCTGAACAAAAAGTTGCGCATAGTGGCTGGTTTCCCTCTGCGAAATAATATTGTAATAAATACGAGGATTACCACGGCCGACATTTGTTGCATATGTAACATCGCCGGAAAGTTCTGTAATTATGGATTCAACCTGTTTTGTAACGGCATTTGTCTTATCAAGATTTGTTCCTTTGGGCATTTTTATATCAATCAGAAATTGAGGTTTTTCAGCTTTTGGAAAAAAACTGACTCCAACGTATGGGAAAAGGAACAAAGAAAACAGTAAGGCAACAGTTGCGATGATCAGAACAATAGTGCGATTGTTTAATGCTTTTGATAAAATCCATTTATAATGTTTCTCAATAATATGGTTTAATGAACGGAACAGCATTTTATCTTTATCATTTTGTTCAAATTTAAGATACTTTTTTGAAAGATACGGTGTTAAAGTTAGTGCCAGAACTAGTGATGCACTTAAAATGTAAACAACCGTAACCGGCATACTGCGGATAAAATCTCCTGTAATACCCGGCATAAAAATGATTGGGACAAATGCCAGTATAGTTGTTACAGTTGAGCTGGCAACTGCCCATCCAACCTGACTAACACCACGAATAGCGGACTCTTTTTTGCTGTAACCGAGGCGGCGAAAACGGATAATATTTTCAACAACAACTATGGCGTTATCAACCAACAACCCAAGTGCAATAACCATGGCTACAATTGACATTTGCTCCAATCCATATCCACTCATATCCACAAATCCAATTGCAATAATTATGGAGAGAGGGATTACCAAAGCTATTATCATAGAAGTTTTTAAACCAAATGCCAAAAAGACAATTAACCCGACTAAAAGCATACCGCCAGCAAGATTAGAAAAAAATGTGTCCATCCTTTTTTCAACACTCAGGGATTGATCAAAAACAGTTTCAAGCTGGATGTCTTGAGGCAGTTTTTCTTTGAAGTCGGTAACCTCCTTTTTTACTGCCCCAACGACATTAAAAATATTTGTTCCGCTTTTTTGTGTTACTGTTATAAAAAGAGATTTTTTATCTCTGAAACGCGCAATATAATTCTGTTCTTCATAGTCAATTTCAACAGAGGCGATGTCCTTTATATAAACCGGTTTGTTCAAACGGGCATGGACAACAGTGTTACGAATCTCATTTAATGACTCGTATGAACCGCTTGTTTTTATATTAAAACTTTTGGGCCCAAGTTTTATTGTTCCACCGGGAATGTTCGAATTACTGCTTTGCAAAGCACCAATAATTTGCTGCAGAGGAATGTTTAGTTGAGCAATTTTTTGAAAATCCAGCTTAATTTGAACTTGCTGATCTGGTGCTGCCCAAACTTTACTTTTCTTAACGCCGCTAATTCGCTCTAAGCGTGTTTTTAAAATATCGGCCTTTTTTTCAAGCTCGTTGTAGCTAAGCGAATCAGAGTTTATTGCAAGCTGGACCACAACAACATCCGAAATGGACCACTTAAGAATATCAAGCAAAAGGATATCTTTCGGCAGCTTGTTTCTAACCCGGTTAACTTTTTGCAGCACATCACTATATTTATCTTCGGCATCGGTTCCGGCAATAAACTCCACAGAAATGACAGCTAATCCATTTTCAATAGTTGTGTTAAATTTGTGAATATCTTCCAGCTCATTTATAGCTTCTTCAATAGGATCAACAACCAACCGTTCCAAATCTTCTGTACTGGCTCCGGGATAAACCACAACAACATTTGTCCCCGGAGGAGTGACAGCCGGATCTTCTGATCTTGGCATTGAAAAAAATGATACAACCCCCATTAATGAAAGGAGCAAAACCATCATTATGGTAAACTGATGATTATCTATTGCAATTTTGGGTAATTTCATGTTTTAACTTTCTCTTTTTATTCAAGTTAATTTATTATTGTAACCAATGAACCACTTGTAAGATAATCATTTCCTTCACCGGCAACTTTATCAATTCCTTCAAGTCCTTCACTAATTACAACCTGATCATCCAGTAATAAGGAAATTTTCACTTTCTGTTTTTTTGCAATATTTTGCCCGTCAATTTTGAAAACATAGCCACTTTTACCAGATGCACCTAAAAGTGATTCTATTGGAATTATGCTAACTTGCTCTCGTTTTTGTGGTAATATCTTTGCTTTGCCTATAAACCCGGAATATAGGATTTGCTTAGAAGTCGCCAGCTGTAACTCCACTTCAAAAGTTCCACTTCCCTTACTTGCGCCGGCAGCGATTTGGGAAACAGTTGCATTAAATATACTTCCGGGGAAGGCATCAAATTCAAGAGTAGCAGGATCACCAAGTTGTAACTTCACAACATCTTTATCAGAGACACCGACTTTTAAAACAAATGCCTCATTTGTTGAACCAAAAGAGAGAATAGGGCGCCCCTGAGAAGTCAGTTCATTTTTCTCAGCAAAACGGGATAGAATTTTACCATCAGTTGGGGCATATATTTTTGAATGCTGTTCATTGAAAGAGGCGATTTTTGCATTAGATCTTGCCACATCAAGAGCCGTTTTAACATTTTGCTTTTGTTCAAGAGTCACAACTTTTTCATTATAAAGGTTTTCTATTCTTGCCATATCACGCTTTGCTTTGGCAAGGGCACTTTCTGCCTGCTCACGATAAGACGATATTTCTTCAAGATCCAGCTGTGCCAGTAGTTGTCCTTTTTTCACTTTTTGTCCGGCGTCTACAAAAATATTTTTGATAACGCCACCAGTTTTAAATGATAAAAGAACTTCTTCTTTTGCAGCCAACAATCCACTTGTATTAATCGGGGTTTGTAATTCAGTTGAAACAACTTCAACCATTTTAACCTTGATACTTTTAAGTTCATTGTTTTCCTGGGCTTGGGATTCGCAGCCTATAAACAATAAATACGAGATACTTAACATCAGAAATAAAAGTGTTATTTTTTTCATGATAAACTCCTTTGTTAAATTAATTAGAATTTCCCAAAACATGATCCAGCTCAGCTTGCTTTATAAAAAAATCATATTTTGAAATAATATTATTTATCCTGGAATTGGTCATATTTAACCGTGCATCAATAAACTCAATCTGAGAGGCGACCCCTTCCTTGTATTTTGTTGATACAATTTTAAAAGATTCGTTGGCCTGGGTTTCCTGCTTTTGGGCACTTAATAAAGTTTTATGCGAAACCTGTAAACCCCAAACAGCATTTTTTACCTGCATACGAATTTGCTTTCTAAGTTCATTAGATCGTGCCTGCATAATTTTATTATCCATTGCAGCTTGCTCCCTTTTGGCATTATCCTGAAACCCGTTAAACAAATTCCAGCTTAAAACAGCAGAGGCCATCCAATAATCATTTTCTTTACTAAAATTATATTCCGCGCCCTGGAAACCATAATCCATAACCAGGTTAAGGTTAGGAAAATAACCGCTGCCTGAAAGAGCGTGGGCATTTTCTGTTGCTGATAAAGCATGTTCAATCTGCCGGATTTCATCCCGATGCTTTAGAGCACGTTCCTCAGAAGTGTTAAGATTTATTACAGGGTAAAGTGGGGATTCATTGTTTTCGCTGATTAAGATATCTTCATCCAAAGGCCGGTTTAATAAAAAGTTAAAATAAGATTTGGCTAGAATGTTTTTATGTTTTGCTTCTTCAAGCTGCTGATCAACTTTTAGTTTTTCGGAACCGGCGCGATAAATAACATCTATTGTCACCATATCATTATCATAAAGAGCCTGGCTAACCCGAATGTTTTCATTTAATAAATCAAGAGTTCCCTCAAACAAAGTAACAAGCTGAATAGTTTGCATATATTTATAATAAGCGGATTTTATTTCTGAAATAAGCTGGCTTTTGTAAGCTCTTACTTCCGACATAGAGGCTTCAGACAAATTATCTTTAAGTTGATAATTATAGTATATAGCGGGTTGGATTAACGGTTGCACAAGGCGAAGCTTTGTTTCATGTTCTTCCTTTCGTAAAAAAGGAATTTGTTCATTTTCCAATGTTGGGAAGTTTTGCTGCGGCAATCCTGTGGCAGCAAAAAGCTGGTTTAATGAGCCGTAAACCGGGTTCATTAAGTCGCCAACCGGAAAAATAATTTCACGTCCGCCACCAGCTCGTGAGTAGCGTGCCTCAATTGAAATGGACGGCATAAACATTCCACGCGCCTCTTTCAGCGCCGCGGAGCTTTTCTGATACGAAAAGTTCTTTTGTTTTAAAGCTTGATTGTTTTGTATGCCTATTAAAACATACTCCTCCAAAACCTTCTCCATGCTTTCCTGAGCGTACCCATTTTCAAAAACAAGGAAAGGTATAATCCATAAAAAGCTAATTATTTGTCGCATATACATTCTCCATACTAATGTTGATTTAATGACTGCGAGTCATTGTTGGTGCAAAAAAATTTATTTTTTTAACGAACGTCCAATCATCTCAAAAGAGAGTTCAACCAAATCATTGACTTTGACACCATGCTGCTCTTCAATATGAGATCCACGCTGAGAAATTACTGTAATGATCCCTGTACAGTGAGCCCACATAACAGTAGCTACTTGCAGTGGATCTAAGTCTGACCTGATGCTTTCATCATTTATACCTTCCTGAACAGCTTCTACTACAGGCTGCAATGTTCTGTTTACTTGTTCCTCACATGTTTGGGCGTTTTCGTTATTATCAATTTGTATGTCACTTGTTTCAAAATAAACCATTGAATTAAAATAGTTGGGATATTTATGTGCAAATTCAAAATATGTTTCACCCATTCTTCGTGATTTGCAAAGCCCATTTTCAGAAACTTTTAATGCCTCGCGAAACATTTTTTCCAGTATTTTCATGCCTCGTACGGTTATTGCCAGATAAAGATCTTCTTTACTTTTAAAATAAAGATATAATGTTCCTTTACTGTATTCGGCTTCTTTTGCTACCTCATCCATCGTTGTATTAGCAAGCCCTTTGCTGAAAAAGAGTTTTTCCGCTGCATTAATAATGTCATTACGTCTTTGATGTTTTTCTCTTTCTTTACGCTCACTAATTCCCATGTTCTTCCTTGTATAAAATGACCGATAGTCATAAATTGAGCTGGAATATAATTATTGAAATTTGAGAAAGCAAGTTTTTTATTTTTTACAGTCCCTTTTATGTTTTTCCGGGCCGTTATCATTAACCCATTTGTTTGATTTATCAATTTTGGATAGATTACCCTTTTTAAAAAATAAAAAGGACTTAACCCGGGAAATAAATGGAACTTATAAAATCAATTATTTTGGGGCTTGTACAAGGATTGTCGGAGTTTTTACCAATATCCAGCTCAGGTCACCTGGTCATTTTTGCAGAGATACTTAATTTTCATGAAGAAGGGATTGCCTTTGAAGTATTTGTTCATTTTGGGACATTGTTATCCATCCTGGTTGCATTTCGCAAAGAATTAATACAAATGATAATCGCCCTATATCAGGTTCCAATCAAAAAAAATAATGACCCGGAATTACAAGAATATTTTAAATGGGATTTATATGTTATCATCGCCACAATTCCTGCCGGTGTAATTGGGCTTACATTTAAAGATCAAATTGAAACCGCTTTTTCAAATGTTTTGCTTGTATATTTTATGCTGGCTATTACCGGGTTGATTATGACTTTGACGCCTTATTTAAAAGATCGCGGCACACTGTTTAAAACTTCAAACACTTTTCTGATTGGAGTAGCTCAGGCATTTGCAATTTTGCCGGGGATTTCCAGAAGTGGCAGTACAATTTTCACCGGTCTGCTTTTCGGTATAGATCGTGATAAAGTTGCCCGCTTTTCATTTATAATGTCTATTCCGGCGGTTTTTGGGGCAGTACTTTTAAAAACAAAAGATTTAATGGAAGTTGGCATCGACTCATCCGGAATGTTGAATTATTTTGCCGGGACAATTGTTGCATTTGCTACTGGTTATTTGGCGATTATCTGGCTTTTGGATATTGTAAAAAAAGGCAAACTACAATGGTTTGGATATTACTGTTTTGTAGTATCGGCTCTTGGCTTGGGGTGGCACTTTTTGGGATAAATGGATATGCATAAAATAGAATCATTCAGTTCACGATTTGGTTTGATAGCAGCAACCCTGGGCATGGCAATTGGTGCGGGAAATATTTGGCGTTTTCCACGTCTTGCCGGTCAATATGGCGGTTCATTTATTATTCCCTGGCTCATCTTCCTTTTTTTGTGGTCTATTCCTTTGTTAATGGTTGAGTTTTCTGTGGGAATGAAAACACGTAAAGGGGTGCTCGGTGCTTTTAAAAAAGCTATGGGTGAAAAATACACCTGGATGGGATGGTTTGTAGCATTCTGTACAAGCGCAATTATGTTTTATTATTCAGTTGTAAGCGGTTGGGCTCTAAAATATTTTTTGCTTGCCGTTTCAAGTGAATTAACAACTCTTAATCACGAACAGTTTTGGACAAGTTACACCACATCCTACAATGAGCCGGTTCTTTTTCATTTTGTTTCATTGGCCCTTGCAGAAATTTTAATTTACCTCGGTGTGGTCAAAGGGATAGAGCGTTTTTCAAAAATAATAATTCCGACTTTATATATTCTTTTAATAATATCTGCAATAAAAGCAATAAGCTTATCAGGATCTGATGTTGGGCTATCCTATCTGTTTTCTTTTGAGCTTCAAAAATTAGGCGATTACAAAATCTGGCTTGATGGACTTTCTCAATCAGCTTGGTCTACAGGCGCGGGTTGGGGATTGGTTTTAACATATGCTGTTTATGCAAAAAATAAAGCCCGCATTACAGGTAATGTTTTTATTACCGGGATCGGAAATAATTTTGCATCTATTTTAGCTGGCTTGGTCATTATTCCAACAATCTTTGCATTAAGCCCCTCAACAGATGTAGCAAGTTCAGCACTGGCATCCGGAAACCAGGGACTTGCATTTATTGCCATTCCAAAACTTTTTTCACAGATGAGCGCAGGGGGTATTTTTGCGATTATCTTTTTTATGGCACTGTTTTTTGCAGCTCTTTCCAGCCTTATATCAATGTTAGAGCTCGCATCACGGGTAATGATGGACTTTGGAATGGATCGAAAAAAAGCAGTCATTGTTATCGCCTTAATTACTGCCATAGTAGGCACTCCATCTGCTATATCAATGGATTTTTTCAACAATCAGGATTGGGTTTGGGGGCTTGGATTAATTTTAAGTGGCTTATTTTTTACTTTACTTGTATTGAAAGTTGGCGTAACAAAATTTGTAGATGAATGGTACCAACCACAAAAGTACACTACTTTCACGCATTTGGCATTTAAAGTATTATTTTATGTTTTATTGCCTCTTGAATTTATTGCCATGCTTGGATGGTGGTTTTATCAATCAGTAACCCGGTTACCAGAGTCTTCATGGGATATTTTTGAGAGTTTCAGTTTGGGGACTACACTTTTTCAATGGATTTTTATTTTGGCAATAGGTATTATTTTTAACAAGAAAATCAACAATTGGATGTCTAAAACGGAGTCGAAGGAGAATTAAAATGGCTTCAGTTTCTGACATCATCAAATCAATTGGCGAAGAAAAATTTGCCCCCGTTTATTTATTAAGCGGTAAAGAAAAGTTTTTTCATGATCAGATTATTAACGCACTTACCAGTAAACTTTTTGCAGATTCTTCTTCTAGAAGCTTAAACCGCATTATGCTACATGGAAGTGAAAACAGTTTATCCGATGTTGTAAATGCGTCCCTTTCTTATCCGATGCTTTCCAACAACAAGCTTGTTGTGGTTAAAGAGCTTTCCAGAATCAAAGTTTCGGATACCTCGACTTTTTTAAACTATCTTGAAAATCCAACGGTAACAACAGTTTTATTATTGTCAACAGAAGAGATGGGTAAGACCAAGCTGTTTATAGAATTAAAGAAAAAAGCGGTTTTTGTTGATTGCAAACCGGTTCCGGATTATAAAATTCCGGCTATAATAAAAGAACGGCTGGGTCTGAAGAAAAAGCAAATGTCTTCCAGGGCAGTTACAATGCTTGCCGAGTATACCGGGAATAGCTTGCTAAATATTGAGCATGAACTGGAGAAGGTAAAAGAGTATAAATCGGATGGATCTGAAATAGGCGAAGATGATATAATTGCCGTTACAGGAATGTCCAAAGATTACAATGTTTTTACCTTGCAAAAAATGTTAAGTGAAAAAAACCTGGAACGTAGTTTTGTGATCGGCAAAAAGCTGATTGAAAAAGGCGAAAATATAAATCTATTAATATCGGTTCTTTTTAATTATTTTAGAAAAGCATTGTTGGTTGCAAAAGGAAAAAGTAGCGGTCAGGATTTTGGCGCTATTTCCCGTGAGTTAAAAATAAATGAATATCAACAGCGGGATATTTCAGCAACATTGAAATATTTTAGTCCAATAGCTTTAGAGAATGTTGTTTCTGAACTGCATGTAATTGACAAAAAAGCAAAAAGTACAGCAAGTACAGATTGGGCGCTTGTTCAATCTTTATGTTTTACTATATGCAGGCTTTAAAGCGGAATTTTGTTTAATTTTAATGACTAAATCACTAGCAAGAAAAACACGAAAACTGCTTTCATTTTTAAAAAGCAAAAGAAGAAGAATTTTATTATAATATTTGGGAACCATAAACCGACTACAATGTTAAAAAAGCGCATACAAAAATGACAACAGTAAACAAAGAGATAACAAATGTAAAAAATGAGTCTGGGCCAACGGATGAGCAGCTGATAGCGCGCTTCCAACAAGGAGATGCCTATGCTTATGATCTACTGGTAAAAAGATACCGAGACCCGTTAATGAATTATATATTTCGGTTTCTTGGTGATAGAATTGACGCTGAAGATATTCTTCAGGAAACCTTTTTAAGACTTTACAAAAACAAACATTATTATAAGGAAATAGCAAAGTTCTCCACTTGGATTTATACAATTGCCGGAAACCTTGCAAAAACAGAACTAAGAAAGAGAAAAAGAAGGAACATTTTTTCAATTCATAACTTTATGTCTACAGAAAAAGATTATGAATTGCCGGACAAGGGAATTACACCTGATAAATATGCAAATTCTGCAATAACTGATACAGAGATTCAAAAAGCCATTGCTAAACTTTCACCAAAATTTAAACAGGTGATATTACTGCGGGATGTGCAGGGCTTTTCTTATGAAGAAATATCTCAAATTGTAAATATTCCACTTGGGACTGTTAAATCTCGTGTTAACCGGGCACGTTTAAAACTACAGTATGATCTAAAAAAAATATTAAAAGATGTTAAATAGAAAGGGAGAGGAATCTACGCCTATGATGACTTGTGACAAAGCAAAAGCATTATTATCAGATTATATAGATGAGACGTTAGAGCCAGGTGTCAAAAAAGAAATTGATGAATTCTTAGAGAGAGATCCGGAATGTAAAAATATTTTTATGGAGTCGCTTTCGATAAGCGAAAAAATAAAAAACCTGCAATCAGTATTACCCTCAGAAGATTTTGATTCAAACCTGAGAAATGAAATTATTAAAATAAATAATGAAGAGAAGACACCGGCGTTAAATAAAAAAGGCCTGTCTCTAATATTTTCTGGAACAGTTTTAGCCGCCTCTATTTACTTTTTTATCTTTACTGATATTGGAGTTCAGCAAAATATACAAGAAGGCTCTATGCCATCTTCAGCTATCGGAAACCCAGCTGCTAGCTTTCAAGACGAAAAAAATGCTGAGGATAAGTTTGTAGAAGCAAAAGAAGATGAAACTAAGAGTGACAGCCTTAAAAATGTACCGGAAAAAGTTAACTCAGAAAATATTCATCTTACGGGTGATAAATAATACAAGGCTTATTTTTGGTTTTAACAAAGAATCTCCTTAACTTTTTTTAAATATAAGGACATTCTTGTGCTGTATTACATTTTAGTAATTATTCTATCTTTGATTGGATTTTTTGTAAATATTGACTTGTTGGGTTTTACAGGAAATATTCTTCTGAAGATAATGCTTTTTTCCGGGTTAGGATTTATTGTATACAGGCAATACTCAGCTTCAATTGCTCAAGACGAAAAACAGCAATCCCTACCGGACCAAGAGGAAAGTAAATCTGTAACTCAACCAACAGAACAAATTTTTCTCGAAAGTTCAGAAAAGGGGGATATAAATAAACTTCTTAGTGATAAAACTATTTCACTAAACTCTCTACTTTTAAGCCAGTTTGAAATTTTATTTAATTATTTCCTTCCTGCCAATGGTTACATCTTTATTCAAAACAAGAAAAACGACCTTCGGCTTTTCTATAAACAAATTAAACAAAACATTTCCTGGACTGAATCGGATGAAACTCCATCAATAATAAAACTATTAAGAAATCATTCAAATGAAATTTTGGTTGAGAATAACCTGGGAAATGGATCAAACATATTACCTTATTATACCGATTCAAATTACACACCCGGCTCGATTTTATCTTTATCTACAAAAATTACTGAAGACCAAAAAATTTTCTGGGTCTTCGATGCCCCTGCAACAGGCTACTTTAATGAAGAGGACTTTAAGGTTTTAACACAGGTTAGCTTTACATCCCAATTTTTAACAATTAATGCTTTTAAACAAAAACATGTATTTGAAGACCTATCAAGAGAAAGAAATAAACTTGAACTTGCCAATAAGTTAAATGGTTGTTCGACTAAAGATAAATTGACATCGGTATTTATTGAGTTTTTAGCGGAACTATTTGAAGCACATAAATTGACAGTTGCAATGGTTGATGAGAATAACACACAAATGGCAACTATAACCAAAACAATAGGTCAAATTGATTCTATAAAAGCAGGAACACGTTTCAGTTTAAACGAAGGTCTTTGTGGAAAAGTATTAACTAATAAACAAATTTATCTCTTAGATGATATTGAAAAAGACGGCTACTTTATTCCACGATTTTCAAAGAATGAAAAAACCAATTATGGGTTGCACTCTTTCCTTGCTATTCCTTTTATCAATCAATCGGAAGCAATAGGCTTGCTAATTTTAGAGCACAAGACCCCGGGTTTTTATCAAGACAATCACAAAATTGAGCTAAATGAATATTGTGAATATTATTCTGTCGCTATTTCACGTTTTGTTGAAAACCAATATTTTGAGGGAGCAGAAGAGTAATACAGCGCAATATCAAAAAACCCCGCGAAGCCTTCATCCTTAAAGGCTTGCGGGGTTTTTTGCTTTTTCAAGATAAAATATCATCCTTGATATTTATTCCTTTAAAAACAAACCAAAAAACAAGAATTATTATTTGGCTAATTATAAAAAACTCCATATTAATGCTTAATATACAAAGTTCGAAAAGTTGTCCACCGGTCGATATAGTGTTTTAAATTTTTTATTTTAACCGGTTCCTGAACGACTTCTACATTTGTACTTTTGGGTGGATATAAACTGGAAACCATCTCATTATCATTTCCGATATAAATCACAGGGATATGTGATGTTTCAGGATCATTTTTAAGACGATTAATTGTTTCAACCCCACAATTTTCATTAAACCCTTCATTGACAATAATTACAGCAGGACGTTGTTGATTTACTTGTTTAAAAAGATCTGTATTTTTCTGTACTGTAACTACTTTGTAGCTATAGTGACCTAAAATGGCCTGCATAGATTTTGCTTTGCCTTGGTCTTGTTCACAAATAAAAATCTTCATTTATCCTCCTAATTTACTGTCTGTAGCCCATCGACCATTCGTGCCTGAATAGCAGAAGAAATAATTTCGGGTAACTCATCCATGAGTTCATTAATAGAGTTTTTGTAAATTGTAAGAATGTCCTTTTCTGAAAAGGCTACCCGAATTGTATAATACGTTCTTCCAGAATTGTCGCTTAATGTGCTGATGTCTAAGTTACCAGATATTAAGTTTTCCACAGTTACACTTCCTTTTGTAAATCGACACTCAACCGATTACAAAGTCTGTGCCACTCAGCAAATAGTTGTTTTTTAAGGGTTTATAAAAAACGAACTCTAAGATTAATAAAAACAGTGGTTAAGGATAGAAAGAAAACAATAAGTTGTAAAAACTGCATTAAAAAATAAGGGCGGGATTGTATTTTTTACAATCAAGGCTTTTCCAGTCGTGACACTAATGTGCGGTAGTTAATATTTAGAAACTTACAAGTCTCTTTTTTGTTTTGATTTAAATGATTATAAACCAAATGCGCATACATTTTAGTCAAATCATCCATGGTATATCGGTTTAAAAGTGAATTCTGCAAAAAGGGATTTTCCTGTTCCTGAATATCCTGAGGAATATCGTTGATAGATAGTGTATCACTATTCACAACCAGCATTCGTTTAAGTGTATTCTCAAGCTCTCTTATATTTCCTTTCCATTCCAGCTTTGAGAGATACCTAATAAGCGTATTTTCTATTTTGGGTTTTGTTTTATGGTTGTAGGTTTTGCAATACCGATCAATGAAATAATTGATTAAGGCGGGTATATCATCAGGCCGTTCCCGTAATGGTGGGATCAATACAGGAATTACGTTCAATCGGTAAAACAAGTCTTCTCGGAATTCTCTTTTTGATATCTGCTCAGGCAGGCTTCGGTTTGTCGCTGCAATTAACCGGAAGTTGGCATTAATTTCATTTGATCCGCCAAGCCGAAAAAATTTTTTCTCCTGGAGAACTCTTAATAGTTTGGCCTGAATAGAAAGGGGGAGCTCACCGATTTCGTCCAAAAACAAAGTGCCGTCGGCAGCGAGTTCAAATTGTCCGGGTTTTAAATTTTTTGCTCCTGTAAATGCCCCCTGCTCATGGCCAAAAAGCTCGTTTTCCAGTAGGTTTTCGGGAATTGCGGCAGAATTAATCGCAACAAAAGGCTTGTCTTTTCCAAGACTACGTGCATGTATATGTTTTGCAATAATTTCTTTGCCCACTCCGGACTCGCCGGTTAATAAAACGGGCTCTTTGGTGTTTTTTGTCTGCTCAACGAGTTTTAAAATACCCTGCATTTGCTTACTAACAGCAATAACATTGTCAAACTGAAGCTTAGCAGAAAGCTGATCGCGGAGAAGCCTGTTGTCGCGTTCCAATGTTTGCATACGTATGGCACGTTTAACTAATAAAGGTAATTCATCCTGAATATTTTCGCTTTTAAAGAAATATGAATACGCTCCTCTTTTCTGTGCTTCCAATGCATGCTGGTGGTCCTGAGAGGAAGTAATTACAATTACTTTGGCATCAGTTCCCTGGCTTACAATATAATCCAGCATTTTAAGGCCAAACTCTATTTCCGGTAAACCCAGGTCTTGCAATACAATGTCTGGTAAAAAAGAATTAAAAGTGTTTTTTGCATCTTCTATATTGCTGGAAAAAGAAAATGAATAATCCTGACTAAGCCATTTTTGGTACTTACGTTGCCAGATTGCATTGTCTTCGATAACAAGAATTTTATCCTTATTCATATTAGTTTTGGGGTATAATTATTTTGACTTGTGTTCCATTCTGAGAACTTATTTCTAAAAATCCGTTATGTCCTTCAATAATTTTCTTTGTATTTGCCAGGCCAAACCCACATTTGTCTAAATATTTTTGTGTCGTAAAAAAGGGTTTGGTGACGTATGGAATAAAATCATCCGAAATACCTTTTCCCTGATCATTTACCTCAAAAACGATCCAATTTGTTGCTAAAAAGGGTGAATTGGATTTTATTGTATGTACATTCAAGCTAAGTTTAGAGAGGTTTGATTCGACTGCTTCAACCGCATTTTGAATTATTTGATTAAAAGCTTCTGCAAAAAGTTCAACATCAAGGGCAACGGTTAAGCCAGGGTTCTGAATATTAATATGGAATTGTTTTTCATTTAGCTTGATCATTTTTAAAGAATCTTTAATGAGCTGCTCAATTTCAATTTCGGATTTAAATAAATCGAAGTCTCTAATGAAAAATAAAAGGCCTTTATTTAGTTTTTTTTGATATTCCAGTTTATTTAAAAGCAATTCATTTTGATGGCAGTCGGCTTTAACTTCCATCAAAGACTGAACATCATGCAGTAATTGGGAAATTAAGTTTCCATATTCATTTACAGCTTTTCTTTGTGTATTTAGATTTGTTTCCTTTAATATTCCATACAAAGACTGCCAGATATTTAAGATATTACTGACAGACTCGTTTATTTCTTTTTTGAAAATAAAAATACATACAGGCTCATGGACAAAATCTTTCCCGGAAAAACAAAAAATATGCCCATTCTCATCAAAAGGACCAATTTTACTAATTGGGTTAGATACTTTTGTTAATAATTCTAACCAATAATCAAAACCCTCCGGTAAGTTAGATTCTACTAAACTTAATGCATCAGGTTTTGGTTGATGCATCATTAAACCAAGTTTTATTTCCGGAAAATGTTTAGTAATAAAATTGTATGTAGTTTTTGATAACTCCTGCGGTAAATTGATATTTTTACATGATTGAATATAATCGTTTACAATTGGCATTTAATCGAAATCCTTACTTTTTTCCCAAAGTGTATCCAGTTCTTTCATCGAAGCAGCAGACATTTTTTCAGGATTGTTGTTGAATTGTTTTTCTATAAAATTAAATCTTTTAATGAATTTGGTGTTAGTTTTATGGAGTGCATCTTCTGAAATTACATTTGTAAATCGTGAAATATTTACAAGAGTAAACAGGATATCGCCAAACTCTTTTTCAATATTTAAAGAGTTGTTTTCTTTGACGGCTACTTTGAACTCTGAGACCTCTTCTTCCAGCTTTTTAATAACATCATTTATTTCATCCCAGTCAAACCCAATTGATGATGCTTTATCTTGCAGGCGTTGTGCTTTTAATAAAGCTGGCAAATAGATTGGAATCCCGCTAAGAATAGATTCTCGTTTTTCTTTTTTGTGTTTATTTTTTTCCCAGTTTTCCTGAACCTCCTCTGCGGTTACTTTTCCGTTTTCTTGAAAAACATGTGGATGTCGCTCGACCATTTTATCCGAAATTGCATTAACAACATCCTTAAAAGTAAATGAATTGTTTTCAGAAGCAATTTCACTATGAAATACAATCTGCAGCAAAATATCGCCTAACTCACTTTTCAAGCTATCCATGTTTTTTTGATCAATTACTTCGATGGTTTCATAAGCTTCTTCCAGCAAATATCTTTTCAGGCTGTCATGGGTTTGTTTGGCATCCCAGGGACAATTTTGCCTGATATCTTTCATTATGCCGAGGAGGCGTTCCATTTCTTTCATATCTGCTTGGGGATTCTTGATTAAAAGTGTGATTGTATTTTTTACAATCTATACATAAATAAGGAATTCTGCAATTTGGCAGGAGGGATTTAAATTATTGTTTTTTGCTCGAGAGAGTTACAAAACCTTTGTTTTTAAAGATCCAATTTTTTCTATTTGACATTGAAGTATGTCACCACTTTGTAAAGGGCCAACACCAGCCGGAGTACCGGTTAAAACTATATCACCCTGTTTTAAGGAGAATATCGAAGAGATATAACTTATCAATTCTGCAACTTTAAAGATCATTTGATTCGTATTACCCCTTTGCATTTGTGTGCCATTTTTTATCAGCGAAATTTCCAGGTTTTGTGCATCACTAACTTCCAGTGCAACAAACTTTGAGATTGGGCAGGAATTATCAAAACCTTTTGCCACAGCCCAGGGCAGACCTTTCTTTTTTGCTTCAGATTGAATATCGCGTAAAGTCAAATCTAAGGCGATACCATAGCCGGCAATAAAACGCATTGCTTCATTTTCAGAAATATTGCTACAGTCCTCACTTATACTGAGGGCCAGTTCAATTTCATGGTGAACCTCACCCATATTCTGAGGAATTGAAAGCGGGGCTTCAAGGTTACATAAAGCACTATTTGGTTTTAAGAAAAGCACTGGCTGTTTAGTTTTTTCCGAATGCATTTCCTTGATATGTTCAGAATAGTTGCGGCCAACAGCCACAATTTTACTTGGATTAAACTCACGCCCATCATCAAAGAGTATTTTATTCATCTTCCAAAATCCTGAAAAACTTAATATCACCTTGTACCAGTTGTAGTTTCTTTATTTCTTCAATAGCTGCCTTTATCTCACTCTCTTCAGTATTGCCAAGAAAAATATGTACATAGCCTACAATCTTACCATTATATTTACCTGTTTCAGCATGGGCCGATGTTATATTTATTTTATGTGTCCCGATTATTGTGGTCACTTCTCCCATAACACCGGGTCTGTCCACACATGGAAAACGCAGATAATACGAAGTCCTGATTTCATTGATATCCAACACACGCTTATTATTCCAGTTAAACTGAAACCTCTGTCTGCGCGGATTGTTATAAATGCGATTTCCAACTTCCACCAAATCTCGCAAGATTAAGCTGCTGGTTGGGCTGGTACCAACACCAAGCCCGTAAACCATATATTCACCAAGTAAGTCTGTTTTAATGTAGTATGCATTATACTCGCCTTTTACCGAAATCATAGCATGGTCTTTTCGAACTAAGGCTGGATGAACCCTTGCTTCAAAGCAATCGCTATGATCGCGCATTATGGCAAGAAGTTTTATTTCGTAGCCAAACTGATCGGCCCACCTTATATCCTGAAGTGAAATACTGGAAATCCCTTCAGCGTAAATGTGCAAATAGCTAATATCGATTCCAAATGCTGTTGCCGCAAGGATTGCTACTTTCATAGCAGCATCCGATCCCTCATAATCAACAATGGAAATTGATTCAGCCATTTTTGGAATATCGGGATCACGGAGCACACTTTGAAGGGAAACTTGATTGTCTGTCATTTTGTTTAGAAGAAAATTTGAAACACCGCTAACAATTCCATGCAGTTCGGTTATTTTGTTGGCAATTAAATCACGCTGCAGAATATCTGAAACAGGAATTCCTCCGCCAAGAGATGGCTCGGTTAAAAAGTGTATCTCGTTCTCATTTGCCAAATCGGATAACTGATGCATTTTGGTTGCCAATAAAACCCGGTTGGCAGAAATGATATTGATTTTTCTTGAAATAATTTTTTTGATTATTGAGAACGTTGGCTCGATGTCTCCGATTGCATCGATAGCAACTTTTAAAGTGCGGTCTTTAAGAATGACATTTATATCGGTCGTAAATACTTTTTTGTCAATTTCTTTAGGGCGTTTAAAATGTTCATTTTTTACCAGGATTCTTTTTAGTATCAGCTCAAATCCTGTTTGCTCTCTTATCTTTTCCTTTTTTTTCATCCATGCTTTATAAAATCCCTGACCCAGTTTTCCAAATCCGAGAAGTGCAAAAGTTATTTTTTTACGCTCTGACATAATTATTCCGGAATATTAGTGGAAATGACAAGTTTATATAATTTATTCTTTCGCAGCATATCCATAATTTTAATTATTTCTCCGTGGTCAACTTCTTTGTCGGCCTTTAAAACAATGCTGCCCTCTTCTGTTAATTTACCAAGATTATTGATCTCGGAGATCATTGTGTTTTCACTAATTAGCTGATCATTTAGAAAGAGGTTGTTGTCTTTATCAATATATAAAATAATTTTCTGAGTTGTAAATGATTCCGAACTTTCAGCTTCCGGAAGTTTAAGCTCAATACCGGGTTGCTCTAAAAATGTAGATGAGACGGCAAAAAAGATTATTAAAATAAACAAAACATCAATCAATGATGTCAGGTTTAAAGTTAACTTTTTCGATTTTTTTGTAGTTAACTTCATAATTAATCCATTGACTTCAATGAATGAATTTTTTGAACAAGAGTATTAGCATGTTTTTCAATATCAAGAATCAGGCTTTCAGATTTGCTGGTAAAATAATTATAGGCCATCAAAACCGGGATACCAATAAATAAACCGGCTACTGTTGTTAATAAAGCTTCAGAAATACCACCGGAAAGAGCTGCCGTTTGTCCGACCCCCTGTTCTTTAATTACAGCAAAAACACGAATCATGCCAAGGACAGTTCCAAGTAAACCCATAAGCGGCGCAATTGCAGCAATAGTTTCTAAAAGCCCTAATCCGTTTTCCAGGCTCCTGATATCCTGCCGGCCCTGGTCTTCCAAAAGTTCACGAATCTCAGCTTTGGGTGATTCGTTATTTTCCAGGGCAATATTTATAAGATTGGGCAATGGACCGTTGTATTTTGTACAGACATTTTTTGCAAACTCAATATCTTTTTCAGTTTTAAAATTGTCTACAACAGAAATAATTTCCGGGATGATTATTTTTCTTTTGCGTAAAGCTATGGCGCGTTCAATAATAAAAATCAGCGCAATAACAGAGGCCAATAATAGCGGGTACATCATAATACCGCCGCGTTCAAAAAGTTCGAGCATGGATTATCTCCTATTTTTATAAAGCTTTTTTAAATCTGGGTAAACTAAGGTTGCAGTTATTACTAAAGTTTCATCCGGGAAATCTTTTGGCAAAGGCAAAAAAGGAAAGATAGCTTTTACGGATGCAAGGCTGGCTACTTCCAATGATTCATGACCTTTATGCCCAATAACTTTTGCCTCGATTAGCTTACCATCTTTTGAAATTTCGAAAATAATTTTTGTTGTGCCGTGTATTATTCCAAGACGGCTGTATGCCGGCGGTGCAAACCAAACGCTTAAATGCTTTTCTTTCAGCTTTCGCACATAAGGAGCCCATTCCCAGGCATAGGTGCTTAAGGACAAAGCCCCAACTTCTTCCACTGAAAATTCTTTTTGCCTTAAACGCTGATTGAGCCCGTTGCTTGCACTCTGGCTTTGCTGCTGAACACCTTCTTTATCAAAAGGATTTGCTTCACCGTCGTTGGAGTTTTCAAAGTCAACTTGTTTCCCTGTTAGGGCCTGGCTGTTAAATTTTTTGTAACCATATGGAAGTTTTGGTTGGGCTTTATTTCTTGGATTTGATAGTTCCTGGTGATCAACATTGCCTTCACTAAAAGGTGTATTTTTGTTTATTTGATTTGTTCTTTCAGGATTGCGGGCGCGTGAGTCTTTTTCTGAAAGCAGGTTGGCGTTTTCAGGGACTTCACCACTTTCATTTTGGTTGTCAACAATATAAAACTCTTTATTTGGACTTTGCTGTTTGGGCTCTGGTTTGTTCTCTGGAAAAATAACCGTAACTTCCTGCGGGATTTCTTTTTCCAGCTCCTCAACTTTAACGGCAAGCCATTGAAATAAATCAATTAAATAAAGAAAACCAATATGGAAAACTAACGAGAGGATTAGTGCAATTAATATGTTTCTGTTTCTTTTGTTCATTGATACTACTTAATCGGTATATGACCAAACCTTCCGGATTAAAAAAAAGGAAAGTTACAATGAAAGGATGCTTGTAAAAGCTAAAGATAATCCTGCCTAAACATTTAATCAATTTGACAATCATTAAAAACATTTCTTTCACTGTCTTTAACCAAAAATCATTTTTAAGTATATTGAAATCAAATCATTCAAAATTCTTTAAGATTAAATAGTTTTTACCTTTAAAATATACACCAATAAGTATGAATACACCCTATTTTGAAAACCTTATAATTCAGGATAAGATAAAAAGTTTCTTTAATAATGTAATCCGGAATGATCACCTTGCACACGCTTATCTTTTTTATGGTAATGGCGGTACAGGAAAAGTTGCCTTTGCACTGGAACTGGCCAAAACACTGAACTGCATTGGCCCGCAAAACAAGCCATGTGGAGAATGCCCGGCATGTATAAAAATAAGCAACTCTGGACACCCGGATGTTAAACTGATTTTTCCCATTTCAAAATCTGTAAAAGAGGAAAAGCGCAGTGGTTTGATAAAGCAAAAAACACAACATCCTTATAAAAAGCTCGCTATACCCGGACATTTGAATATTCCCATTGAGACAATCAGAGAGCTAAAAAAAGAAGCAATGTATGCACCCTTTGAAGCAAAGAAGCGTGTTTTCATTATTTCAGGTATTGAATACTTTTCCAGGGAAGCGGCAAACTCATTTTTAAAATTATTGGAAGAGCCACCGGACAATTTAATGATTATCCTGATTGCCAATGATATTAATTCAGTATTGGACACAATCCGTTCCCGCTGTCAGCCGGTTCTTTTTCCAATGTTCAGCGAAGAACAGGTTATGAAAATAGTAGCAAAATATTTTGACCCTAATGATGATTTACGAGCGATAATACGCATAAATCAAAATAATATTGGGGATATTCTTGATAATATTGAAAACAGCGATGAAGATATCCGGCCGATTATTTTAAATTATATGCGTTCAGTGGCTTCTAACAAATGGGTGGAAATTAATAAAATTAATGAAGCAATTGTACAAACCCGCGACAAAAATAAAGCACTGGAATTTATTAATATGATGCTTTTATGGATTAGCGATGCTTTTCGTTTCAATACGGTTGGCTCCGGTAAGGATTTGTTAAATATAGATATGGAAGATGTAATTGTTAAGTTTGCCGGACATTATAACAAGATAGATTATAACCAGGTTATTATTGTTTTAGAGCAAGCTTATCAGGATATAAAAACAAATCTCAATGTGTCGTTAACAATGACCAACTTGGCCATAAACATGCAAAAATTGCTACGGGCCAATAAATAATCATGGACCAATCCAGAATAACGTTTTACAAAATCTGCATTGATGGAACCGATTGATGAATGAATCTAAAATATATGATATCGCCATAATTGGGGCAGGAATTATAGGGCTTGCAACAGCATTAAAACTTTCCCAAAGGGCAAATCAAAAAATTATAGTAATAGATACAGAAAAAGAGGTTGCCGCACATCAAACAGGGAACAACAGTGGTGTAATCCATTCCGGCCTTTATTATACGCCCGGCTCGTTAAAAGCACAAAATTGTGTTAATGGCCGTAATGCCATGTATGTTTTTTGTGAAACCAACCAGATAAAACACGAACGTTGCGGTAAAATAGTTGTCGCTACAAATAAAAAAGAACTGGCCGCTTTAAAACGTTTATATCAAAGAGGTGTTGAAAATAAACTAAAAGGTGTTAAACGTTTATCTGCCAAAGAGCTTCGGGAATATGAACCAAATGTGAGTGGAATTGCCGGGTTGCTAGTGCCGGAAACAGGTATTGTAGATTACAAAGATGTATGCAAAGCTTACATGTACCACATAAAAAATTCCGGAAATGAAATAAGCCTGGATACAAAGTTTTTAAAGCTGCACAAAAAAGAAACCCTTATCCTGGAAACTACCAAAGGTTCAATCCATACAAAAAACATAATTAATTGCGCCGGATTGTATTCTGACCGTGTTGCAAAATTATGCGGAGTAAACCCTCATTTGAAAATCGTACCGTTTCGTGGTGAGTATTACGAGTTGGTTCCTGATAAACATCATCTTGTAAACAACCTTATTTATCCGGTTCCTGATCCAAGCTTTCCTTTTTTGGGAGTTCATTTTACGCGAATGATCCATGGTGGCGTTGAAGCTGGTCCCAATGCTGTTTTGGCATTTAAGCGTGAAGGATATATACGCAGCGATTTTGATTTTAAGGACTTTTTAGAAACTCTGACATATCCCGGATTTTTATTACTTGCAGCAAAATACTGGTATACCGGTTTTGGTGAGTTTTACAGATCTTATAGTAAAAAAGCATTTGTAAAAGCATTGCAGAAACTTATTCCGGATTTGCAGGAAGAAGACATTTCACCTGCAGGTGCAGGCGTTCGTGCGCAGGCACTTCGTGCAAATGGCAAATTGGTTGATGATTTTCATATCGAGCAGGCAAAAAATATGGTTCACGTTTTAAATGCTCCATCACCAGCAGCAACAGCCTCATTAAGCATTGGTGAAACTATTGCAAAAATGGCAGCGAAAAATTTTGATTTATAAATATTATTGTATTCCAGGATCCAATCGAGTTATTACAGGTATTCCCAATCATCTTTTAGATTTTGTAGTGGGATAACGGAAATGTTCTTTGCAATCTTGTATTCAGTGCTTCCAGGATAAATAATCCATAAATGTGCCAGGTTCAAATCGACTATTGCGTTTTTCATTGAAGGAGTTAAACGAGGAGCATCAGAGTACTTAAATTCTATCGCCCAGTTTTTACCAGCATCCTGCCAAAAGAGATCAACTTCTGTACCTGCGTGAGTACGCCAGAAATAATATTCTTGTGCATCTTTTCCAATACAATTACATGCTTGTTCTATGGCAAAACCCTCCCATGAGGCACCAATTTTATTATGTTCGTATATTTGGTCGATAGTCTCTATTGATATTAAAGAATGGAAAAGTCCTGAATCACGAAAATAAATCTTTGGTCTTTTAACAATCCGTTTGCTTAAATTGGAAAACCATGGTTGCAGTACCCTAATCATAAATGTGCCTTCAAGGATATCAATATATTTTCTAATGCTCATGTCAGAGATTCCAAAGGCCCGGCCTAATTCGGCATAATTCAAAACTTGGCCATGATAATGACTTAACATTGTCCAAAACCTTCGCAAGGTATTTGCCGGAACTTGAATCCCTAATTGTGGGATATCCTGTTCAAGGAAGGTGGTTATATAATTTTTACGCCAGCGGGATGATGCCTTTTCACTGTTTTGAATAAAAGAGTCCGGGAAACCGCCCCTAAGCCATAATGATGAAAATTGATTGGGATTAATATCGCGAACCCGAAAGCCACCTAATTGAAAGTATGCGATTCTCCCGGCAAGTGTTTCACTGCTTTGCCGTATCAAATCACGTGAAGCACTACCCAAGATTAGATATTTTTGATTTTTATTTGAATCAACTAAATAACGTATTAATTGAAAAAGCTTTGGGCTGCGTTGGATTTCATCGATTGCGATGAGTCCTTCTAAGTTTTCTAAAGCTAATTGAGGTTGGTCAAGTTTTGCCGAGTCCCGTGGGTTTTCCAAATCAAAATAATGTTGAAATGGAAGCTGCTTTGCAAGCGTGGTTTTACCGGTTTGTCTTGCACCTAAAATACATGTAACTGGGAATTGTTCTACTAATTCGAAAAGGGAATTTAGCTCTAAGTTTCTTTTAATCATGGTAGAACATACAAAAAACACCTTGAAATGTCAAACAGGCCATATGATATTTCAAGGTACTCTAACGCTATAAAAACCGGCTTTAGTAATTTAAAGACTCAATATCTCCTGCGCCTTCCCGGATAATTTCCGGTCCATCATCTGTAAAGCTTACAATGGTAGAAGGGTTATTAAACATAACTCCCGCATCCAAAATTAAGTCAATTTCATTTCCATATTTCTCAGCAATTTCAATTGGATCAGTATGATATCCTTCATCATCTCCCTGCGGTACACTGGTGCTTAATATTGGATGGCCCAATTCTTCAACAATTTTTAATGCAAAGGTAGCATCGGGTATACGAATGCCGACCGTTTTACGCTTATGTAGTAAAAGTTTTGGAACCTCTTTGGTTGCATTTAAGACAAAAGTATATTGCCCCGGTGTTACGCGGCGCATTATTTTATAAGCATAATCAGGAACATTTGCATAGGTAGAGATGTCTTTTAAATCTGGTAAAATAAAACTTAAAGGCTTGGTGGTGGTTTGTTTTTTAATGCGCAATATTTTTTCCATAGCCTTTTTGTTATACAAATCAGCCCCTAATCCGTAAATCGTATCCGTTGGATATACTATTACGCCACCCTTTTTTAAAACATCAACAACCCTGTTAATTGTTCTTTGATGCGGTGTTTCCACATAAACAGTTATAATTTCTGCAGCCATAAACAAATCCTAAACTTAATCTTAAAACAAGTCACTAATTTATCAGGAAAACAGTTTATTTAAAAGACAATATCAATCTTTTTCTAAATCTGATTCAATAGCTGCTTGTTGTAAATTTGCAACAAATCAAGAATTTATTTTGTCGTATTTCGCAGACAAGAAGTTTTTATTTGCAAAAACGAACCCACCCTTAGCTTTTGTTTTTACGTGACTTATGCCTCAAAAAAAAATGATGGCATGTTTATTGGTTTTATTGTTTCAAAAAACCATCAGGAGGAAGGGATATGAGAAGTTCAATTATTTTATTTCTATTCTTAAGCGCTGCGTTACTTTTTGGGCAAAGTGCAAATGACCTTTTTGACAAGGGAAATTATTCAAGTGCAATATCTGCCTACCAGCGAACGGTTGATTCGAACCCGGCAGGTTACTTGAATCTTGCCAAGTCACACATCGCATTAAAGCAGTTTGACGAAGCAATTGATGCGTTGCAAAATTACAAAGCGAAATATAGCTCGGCAGATAAAACTTATGCGGATAAAATGATTGCCTTGCTGGAAAGAGATGACGACTTTGTAAAAATTGAAAACTTAGGTTTAAATGTGAACTCTGCCGGGAGTGAGGTTTTTCCAAGAATATCTCAGGATGGAAATACACTTTATTTTATTGCATCAGATAGAACCGGAGGAGTTGGTGCAAGTGATTCCTGGTATTCTACTAAAGATAAAAATGGGAAATGGGGCAAAGGTGTAAATTTTGGTTCGCCTTTAAATACATCCAGTAACGACGGTTTACTTGCAATTTCCGGTGACGACAATGTGGCAATATTTTTTGGGCATTACCAGGGTACTTTTGGTGGTGGCGATTTGTTTTACACAGTCCGCCAGGGAAATGGCTGGTCAGATCCATGTAACCTGGGTGCAACAATAAACAGCGATGGCTGGGAGAGCATGGCCAACCTTGCTCCGGATGGCAGGACACTGTTTTTTACTTCCAGCCGTTCGGGCGGTGTTGGAGATGAAGATATTTATGTAACAAGTTTAACCCCAAACGGATGGACAAAACCGGCTAACCTTGGATCTACTATCAACACAACGAAAAAAGAGAAATATCCATTTTTAAGTGCGGATGGCAAAACATTATATTTTTCCAGTGATGGCCATATAGGTTTTGGCGGCCAGGATCTTTTTTATAGTAAAAAGCTTGGAGACTCATGGACCAGTTGGTCTGAACCGGTCAATATGGGAAAACATATTAATACACTGGAAAATGATCAGGATTTAACAATTCCAGCTTCTGGTGTGCGCGGTTATGTCGTTAAAAATAATTTGTCCGATGGCCACGGCAAGACAGATATTTACTCCTTTGTTTTACCTTATGAAATGCGTCCGGAACCGGTTTTCCAAGTATACGGAACGGTTCAGGATGATAAAGGGAATCCTGTTGCAGCAGTTATCCGTTATCAGGATTTGGATACAAATGAAGAAATTGCGCGGGCCACAAGCAACAGAAGTGACGGTTTATACAAGATCGCTTTGCCTGCACATCGCAGGTATGCTATTTCGATTGATATGAAAGGCTATCTTTACTATTCCGATTTACTGGATTTGCGGAATCCGGATGATTTGTTGGAGCAACAGACGATTAATCAATTGTTGTCAAAAGAAGTTCAAAATATCAGGAAGGCCCAATCGCGCTTTAATGAACTGAATGGTGAACTAAACCTGCTTCTCCAGAAAGACAGTAAAGAAGTGTCTCAGGCATTCGCAGAATATCAAAAACTGAGTACTCAGTTCCGGGATAACAGCCGAAACCTGAACACTTATGTTAAAAGGGCAAAAATGGAATGGCTGAGCAGTGAAGATGATCAGCGCGAGTTAAGAAAAGATTATGTTTTGCAGCCGATAAAAGTTGGCGCGAAACTGGAGCTAAAAAATGTGTATTTCGATTTTGGAAAGGCTTCATTGAGACCAGAATCTAAAAATGAAATTAATAAATTGTTTGATTTAATGAACCGCGCAGGAATTAGTGTTGAGATTGGCGGACACACAGATAATGTAGGCAGTGACCAAACAAACTTGCGGCTTTCCCAATCCAGGGTTGATGAAGTTAAAAAATATCTGGTTCAAAAAGGAATGGCGCAGGGGCGGGTTTCAGCCGTTGGTTATGGTGAAAAACATCCTATTGCCACAAATGATACAGATGCTGGCCGTCAGGCAAATCGCCGGGTAGAAATGAAAATTACAAATATCCAGCAACGTGAAGGCACAGATGAAGTTAAAGAAGAAATAAAATATGATATGCTTGCTTTGTTGCGCCATGCGGCGATTGTTGGGGGACTTCCTGAAGATAGCCCTTGCAGCAATAGAGTTGCTTCTTCCGGTAAAAAAACAGAAACAAGAAAAACACCGGTTAAACAAAAAACAGTTCAAGTTTCAGCACCAGCGAAAGAACTGGAATTGGATGATAACATCTATGGCGGTTGGAATATACATCTGCTTAATTATGGATTTAAAAATGCTGATGCATCTCTTGGGGTTGGAATAGTAACAGCGGACGATGACTTGGATGAATATCACCTGGAGTACTATTTTGACAATCCAAAAGGTGTCTCTTTTATGGCTGGGCTCGGTGCGCTTTATACAGTTCAGTTTAATGACATTTTTAATATCAACCTAAACGGTTTGTTTGGTGTGGATGGAAAGTTTTACTCTGTGGAAGTACTTAAAAAAGACGAAGGCCGTATCTTTGTAAATATTCCACTTGGTTTTAGGTATATCCATAATTTTGATGATTTAATTTTGGGGTATGATGCAATTTATAATATAAATGTTTTGAAATCAGAAGAGATTCCAAACAGTTTAAGTCCATCTAATTTTAGAGTAGGCGCAAATGTACGCTGGAAGGTTTTACAAGGAGGATTGTTTTTGAATAGTGGTGATTTTGTGGATTATTTTGGTTTCAGAGCAGGTGTTGCATTCTAAAAAAATAAAAAAAATATGAAACATCTCTAAAGAAATGGTAGTATTAACACGAGTAATTTTAAAAAGACAATTAATCTAAAAAACTACTTGCATCCCCCAAAAGCAGGTACTGAACCCGGTAACACCCACGCTACCGGGTTTTTTTTGTTACCCAATCTTTAAATGCTATTTACATATATTTTTTTTATTGTATAGTTTACTATATCTTAATAGCGTCTTAAATGTAGCTTTCGGGAGAACAAGTGAAAAAAATAAAGACCTTTTTAAATTACTTTAACTTACCCTGGTTAAAAGAAAAAGAGGAAGGGTCTATTAAAATAAAAAAATATATATATCAAAAAGATAAAATATCCGCACAACCAACAGAATCCAAGACCAAACCAATCCCGAAAACACCCCGAAGAAAAACCGCTTCTGAATCAAAGAAAAATGACAGGAAATATGAGGTACGTTTTTATGGCAAATTAAAAAAAGGAATTAGCCGTGAAATTGCAGAAAAAAAACTAATACATTTGTTTAAGATTAGTCCTGAAAAAGTGAAAATAATGTTTTCAACAAAACCAGCCATCCTAAAACGTAATATTTCCAATCAAGAAGCCTGGAAGGTAAAAAGCTTTTTAAAAAGAGCGGGAATTATATGCAGTTTGAGAGAAGTGAATATCCAAAATAACCAGGATCACTTTCAGACAATCATTCCTGATATTGACTTAAATGAGAGTTAAAAATAATTAAGATCACTTCCTTTTAAATCAACCCTAACCTTCTATGCATATTCATCAAAAATCAGAACACCTTTTTTTAATTGATCTGGACCAGGAAATTGAAGGGTTTCGCCAGTTTATTAGTGCATGGGTTTATCAGGGTCATAAAAGAACACTCCTTATTGATCCTGGGCCGGCATCAACAATTCCAATACTAAAAGAAGCCTTGCGTGAGCTACAGGTAAACTGGCTGGATTATATTTTATTAACTCATATTCATATTGATCATGCAGGTGGTACAGGATTGCTGATGTCGCAATATCCTGAAGCACGGGTTGCTTGCCATCCAAAAGGAATTTCTCATATGATCAATCCGGACAAACTTTGGCAAGGATCTTTAAAAGTGTTGGGTAAAATAGCAGAAACGTACGGATCCATTGCTCCTGTCCGTGAGAATCTTATTTCTTATCCTGATAAAATTGAAAAAGGTTCGCTTGAGGTAAACATTTTTGAAACTCCCGGTCATGCATCGCATCATTTAAGTTATTTGGTTGATGGAATTTTATTTCTTGGTGAAGCAGCGGGTGTAAATATTACTTTGGAAAATGATTTTTATCTGAGAATTGCCACGCCACCAAAGTTTAATTATGAGGTTTACAAAGAGTCACTTTTTAAAGCTTCCAAACTGGATTGTGACAGAATATGCTTTGGGCATTATGATATGCGAGAAGATGTTCAGAATGTATTTAATAAAGCAAAAGATCAGCTTGAACTTTGGATGGATGTGACACGACGGCATTTTGAAAATAGCAAAATTGCAAATGCAGAGAATATTTTTAATGAATTAGTGGAATCCGATCCTTGTATAAAAGCTTTTGGAAAACTTGAAAAAGATGTTCAGAAAAGAGAAAGGTATTTTGCTCTAAATAGTATTAATGGAATGCTGGGCTATTTGGCAGGATCTTAAAAGTATATCCCGTAACCAATAAAATCAGGGGCAATCCTAATAGCTGGTGCCGGAAATTTATACCTGTCCAAAGTATGAATTATATGATTGAGAAAAACTGAATTTGTTTTAATCCTTTTAAGATTAAAATCCAATCCGAGTAAAATTTCTGTTTTGTGTGGAGTTGAATGCGTAACACTTATTCCTGTTGCGATATTTATCCAATTTGGCAGCCAGCTTTTTTTTAACTTAAAAAGCCCAACGGGATTCGCGGTTACCCAAAAGGTCATATTAGCATAGCTTTCAATTACCGCATCGTCACTTTTTTTACGTGTAAAATCATAACTAATTTTATAATCAAAATTCTGCAAAAATGGGATGTTATGCTGCCCAACAACAAAAGAGGCTCCGGCAACATTCGCTACAAAGTCCCCGATTGAAAATCCCCAACGCTTATAATATGCATCATGTACTTCCATGGCTCCCATTATGCTGCTAGCCAAAATAAAAGCGCTGTAAGATGAAAAACTCTTATCCAGTCCACTCCAGCGTGACATAAAGTAGATATTTTGGGAGAAAAGACTGGAAGAAAAAATATGGCCAAATTTGTCCAATCCACGAACGGAGTTATCAAAGAACTCTAATTCATTGGATTTGTTTTTGGTAAAATGGAAGTCTCCACGAGGTTGGTTATAATAAATTGGTTTTCCGGTGTTATAAATTGAGATAACTGTGAAAGTTAATATTCCACCTGAAATAAGACCCCGTTCCCAAACAAAGCCGTTGTCATTTTCTGGAAATTGAGGTGAGTAATCAATTGTCTGGGAAAAAAGAGTAGAGCAAAAACTAAGTAGTAAAGCAATTTTTTTCATAGGTACCAATATGTTTTTTGTGAAGCAAAGATAATCCATATTGGTTTTGAAAACAATGACAGAGTGTGTGACTAATTTTTATAGTTTTCTTTAATTTCCTGAAGCTTATTGCGAATATCTGTGACTGACTGAAATTCTATTTCTTTCGCACAAGAAGCTTGTGCACTGGCCAGGTGATTTTCTGCTTCATTAAAACGATCAATGAACCAATTGCGTTTGTCTTTTAAATCGCGGTTGTTTAAAATTTGTTTTGCCTGGAGCAAATGAATGTTTAATTGAAGTTCCCGGTCTTTTTCTGATTTGTAGATAAAATATATTGCATATGCGACCAGCAGAGTGATGATTGTGTAGTATAAAAATGCCATTTTTCCTCCCGTGAAAAAATTAATTCCTAATATTAATCCTCGGGAACAGAAGTAGGCTCTTAAATATGCAGTCTCTTTATACGGGAAAATTGACCATAACCAAAAACTATGGAAACAGATGATATTTGATAAGCCGGTTTATTTTGGAAAACTTATAAAGCGTTATAAACGATTCTTGGCCGATATAAAGCTTGATGATGGCAATGTAATTACAGCGCACTGTGCAAATTCCGGTTCGATGAAAACGTGTGATACTGCGGGCTGGAGAGTTTTGGTCAGCGACAGTTTAAACCCCAAAAGAAAATTACGCTATACTTTTGAAATGATTCACAATGAAAAATGTTGGATTGGAATTAATACACAAATTCCCAATAAGCTTGCCAAAGAAGCCATTGAAAGTGGTATTATAAAAGAGCTGCAGGGTTATGATAAAATTTTGCCAGAACAGAAATACGGTGTGAACAGCCGTATTGATTTGTTGTTAACAAACGCTGTAGAGAAATGTTTTGTTGAAGTTAAAAGTGTAACTTTAGTACAAGATGGTGATTATCAATTTCCAGATTCTGTGACAGCGCGAGGGCTTAAACATTTAAATGAGCTGTTGGATATGAAGAAGCAAGGCCATCGGGCTGTGATGCTTTTTATTATACAGCGCTCGGATGGTAATATTTTTAAACCGGCCAAAGATATCGATCCAAAGTATTCTCAAAGATTAAGAGAAGTTTATAAAGATGGTGTTGAGGTTTTAGTATATCTTGCAAAGGTTTCACCGGAAGAAATTGTACTTTCACATAAAATAGATTTTGTGTTATAATGAATTATTAGTTGGGACAGGACACCTGTCCCGTCATTACATTAAAGATTAGAGAAAAAAATGCTTTTCGATAATATTTATATAATTTTAGTTGAACCGGAAACACCGGGAAACATCGGATCTGTTGCCAGGGCAATGAAGAATACGGGGCTGGCTAATCTGCGTTTGGTTAATCCGTGTGATACTGATACCAAAGAGTTGCGCCAGTTGGCACACCGCTCAAAAGATATCGTTCATGAGGCCGAACATTTCTCATCGTTGAAAGAAGCTTTAAAAGATATTAATGTAAGTATTGGCACAACTATGCGCAGGCGAAGTATAAAGTTTCCAAATTTCACCCCGGAAGAAGTAGCTGCAAAAGTATTGGCTTATGAAAATGATACAAAAATTGCATTTGTTTTTGGGCGGGAAAGAACCGGCCTCTATACGGAAGAATTGAACCTGTGCCATCTGCATTCCACAATCCCCACAGCTGTGCAAAACCCTGCGATAAACCTTGCACAATCAGTAATGATTTTTAGTTATATTTTATACCGCGAGTCTTTGAATGAGAGGAAGACAACATCTTACAAACCGGCTTCGCATGAGGCGGTTGAAAGTTTATATGCCCATTTGGGTGAGGCTTTGCATAGCTCCGGATTTATTCCGCGGGATGATATGGAAACTTTTATATCCCGCTTTAGGAGAATTCTTGGCAGGACGGTTCCTGAGTATCAGGATTTACAAACTATTCATAAAATTATCCAAATGCTTTCTGGTGAGAAGAAATAATAATTTTACTAAGCCTTAATCACGTTAAAGGTATTTTTTCTCCATACATTTTGGGCACACAGTATACATTAAAATGGAAGAGCCATATTGGTTAAACATTTTTTCAAAAGTTATCCACTCTTTCTTGTATAGTTTAATTTTATTGCATTGTTCACAAATTGAAAGTGAAGATTCCTGTTGATTAATTACCTGCATGAGCTGTTTAAAATTTAACTGTGCTTGTACTCGCGCAATCACTTCATTGATATGAAAAGGTTTTGTTATAAAATCATTCGCACCCACTTCAAACCCCTTAATAATTGCATCGCTATCAGCAAGGGCTGTTAAAAATATAACCGGGATGTGTTTTGTAAGACTATTGCTCTTTAACTCTTTACATACCTCATATCCATCCATTTCGGGCATCATAATATCCAACAATATTAAATCAGGTTGGCGTTCTTCTATAAAGCCTAATACTTTTTTTCCACTTTCTGCTGAATGGACTTTAAAATTATTTTTTACAAGTATTTGCCCTAACAGCTGAATATTATCAGGATGATCATCAATTATTAAAATCTCTGATTGTTTCCGGTTTGATTCATCATTAAAAAAAGATTTATCAGTTTTCTGATCTGAAGGAAGTGATTTTGATTTGCAGGAAGGACAGATACTGCTATTAACAGTGACATTGGAATGCTGACGAAGAAAATCAGCCAGTTCAAACCAATATTTATTGTCCCAAATTTTATTACATGTCGAGCAGATTAGAGGGTTGCGTGTTTGTATGTTTGGAGCGGCATTATCATTACTCATTTGAAGATAAACATTTATTCGCGATAAGAGCTCTTCTGTTTCATATGGTTTGGAAATATAATCAACAGCACCAACGGCAAAACTTTTTGAAATGCTGTTCTGGTCAGCCAACGCAGTTAAAAAAATGACTGGAATGTTTTTGTAGTTTGGTTTTTCTTTTAATATTGAACAGAGTTGATAGCCATCCATTCGTGGCATCAAAATATCTAATAAAATGAGGTCAACATTATTTTCTTCTAAATAATTAAAAGCCCTTTGTGGAATTGAATCGACGACGACATTATATCCGGCTTTTGTTAATATTGACTTTAAAAGGTTTAAAGTACTAAGGTCATCATCAATTACTAATATTGTTTTACGGCTTTGCATAAAAATCCATTTTTATGATTTGTTAATGGTTATATAATCGAAAAATAATCATCCGATTTTAAGAATTTGACACAACTGTCAAAAATACAAACATTAATTCGAAAAAGGAAGTGTTTATATTAATATTGTGTGATTGATTTATTTTTTATTTAAAAGCAGCGATTTGATAAATCGCGAGGTTCCAAAATAAACCGAAGCCTGTATTTTTTAATGGGTTGACAGGTTTTTTTGCAGCATCTGTCTTTTTTTAAAGGTAGTGTAATATTTTCTTTTTTGAGCCACTAACAGTGAAAAAACAAAAACGATTAGGTTAAAAAACTAAATGAGCAGCGATTTTTACACAATATCTATTTTGCCATTTGCAGCAATTATTATAAAGATCTGCAGGGCGTATACTAATAACCAGGAAGATTTTGAAGATTATTATCAAGAGGTCTGTCTTCAGATTTGGAGAAGCCGGGAAAATTTTCGAGGGCAGTCTGAGTGGTCTACCTGGATTTATAGGCTTAGCTTAAATGTGTGTTTAACTTTGCTTAAGAAAAAGAAAAACAATAACAGGCATTTTGTTTCGGATGCAGTTCCTCCAGAATTGACAGAAGATAGCCGGGCTTTCGCAGATGAATCTTTGAACCAACTTTATGCCGCCATCCGGCAATTATCGGAAGTTGACAGAGGTGTAATTTTGTTATATCTGGAAGAGAAATCTTATCAGGAAATAGCTGATATCATTGGTACAAACCCTAATAATATTGGAGTGCGAATTAAGCGAATCAAAGAACGTTTAAAAAAATTATTAGATAAAAAGTAGTATGATAATAAAAGGAAGGTAGTATAATGGATAAAACAATCGAAACAATCTGGAAAGAAGGTTTTTTAAAAAACGACGCGTTGGTAGCTCCTAAACTAAATGATTTGTATAACCAAAAATCGCAGCTGATAATAGAAAAACTAAAGGGCATGTTTAAAGTAAATTTAAAAGCTATTGTAATTGGTGCAGCTGTTATATTTGTTGGTACAATTTTTTGGGGAATTCCCTACGTTGGGGCATTTATGTTTTTGGCATTGATCGGGCTGGTGGTTTATAGCAAAAAGGTTGGGGATAAGATCGAAGAAATAGACAGCGGCTTAAGCAGCTATCAATACCTTATCGCGTTTAAAGCGTGGAGAAAAGAAGCAATGGCAGGTTATTTAAAGGTTTACCGTTTTTTCTACCCGGCAATTGTTATGGCAACGTTTACAGGATTGTGGTTAAAAGGAGGTGAACCCCTATCAACTTTAATTATTCGAGAATTTCCGGATGTTTTCTTGCTGTTTGGTATTCCGGTTTATTTGATAGTTGGTGCAGTTGTTTTAGCTGGATTATCATCGCTATTTGCAGGCCCGCTTTATAGATGGGATCTAAATATTATCTACGGCCGTGTCTTTAAAAAACTGGACGAAATAATAGCAGACATGGAAGAATTAAGAAAATAATTTATTGTAAAATATAGGATATGAATTATGGAAGCTTTTGGAATTATCGGCATGTCAATGGGAACAATGGGTTTTATTTTTGCAATAAATGCTATAACAAGAATTGGTAAACTGGAAAAGCAACTCAAAGAAACAGGAGTTTTGGATAAAGATTTCAAGTCGGAATAATTAGGCTAATTTTCCTGTCAAGTCCAAAATCCATTTCATGCATTTATGAGCAACGTCTGCTTTCAAAAACATCATTGGGCAGCCGGAAGAAATGCAATTGATATTATTTTCAATGCAGAAACTTTCGGCTTCCTTGTTGAAACTGCCTTGATCAAACGAGCGGTGCATCCACACATGTTGAATATTTAATTCTTTACACATTTTTACAACTTCCAAAGTAGCAGCTGGTGGTGTACAAATTATTACACCTTCTATTTTCTCCGGAACATCTTTTAAAGAAGCAAAACAATTAATATCTTTAACGGATTCATTTTTAGGGTTTACTGCAAAAACGGTGTATTCATTTTTTATGAGTTTGTCATAAATAAAATTACCCGGCTGGTTTCCTTCACTTGAATAGCCCACAACAGCGATATGCCTTAGTCCAAGAAAATCATCTATTTTCTTTCTGTAAGATTCATTCATTTGTTCACCTTTTCTTAGCTTTTAAACGGAAAAAGTTACACAATAAAACCAGCAAGATAAAGTGAAATAACTTTTGGTTGAATGCTACGTAAAATGCTGAGAAAATTATTTTGATGACTCAATAAACTGAAAACATCGTTTACATTTTTCTGTAAACACGAATAGCATTTTTTGCAGATATGGGGCATGAGACACTAATTTACACATTTAAACTCTGGCATACTTTTTGTCCCGTTGAACCAATCAGATAATTTATTTACATAACTAATATGGGGAGTATTTGATGAAGGCAATAACATTTCTTCTAATAACTTTAGCAGTATCACCAATTTGGGCAAATAATATTCAGCAGGGTAAAGACCATTATGCAGCCGGAGAATTTGATAAAGCCAAAGAAATTTTCGAAACAATTTTGGATGAAAACGATGAAAATGCAGAAGTTCATCACTGGCTCGGGCGAACATTTTTCAGGCTAGGAGATATTGATGAAGCCGTAGATCATTGTGAGGAATCTGTTGAGTTGGATGATAAGAATGCAGAATATCATTTTTGGTATGGCCAGGTTCTTGGTAGAGAAGTCCAGGAGGCCAGTGTTTTCCGGCAACCATTTTTAGCCCCAAAAGTTTTGGAAGAATTTGAGCGGACAATTGAGCTTGATCCAAAGCATGTTGGCGGAAGAGTCGGGGCTGCTCAATACTATCTAATGGCGCCAGGAATAATGGGTGGCGATAATGAGAAAGCAGAAGAATATGCAAAAGTTTTGATCGATATGGAAGTAAGCCGAGGGTATTTATTATTAGCACAAGTTTATGAAGCGGAGGACAAAATTGATAAGGCAGAAGAGGTTTTTGCCCAGTATGACGCTGCATTTAATGACAGTACCGACAATCCCAATTTTTATAATAGTTATGGTTACTTTTTAATAAATCAAAAAAAATATGATCTGGCAATTGAAAAGTTTAATCGGCAGGTTGAGTTGAATCCCAAAAGTGCAAATTCTTATGATAGTCTTGGCGATGGCTATCGTGCTGCCGGCAGACTGGAAGAAGCTTTGGCTTCATATAAAAAGGCGGTAAAGATTAATCCAAACTTTGAGGCATCAAAAAATAATATTGAAGAATTAGAAAAAGAGTTGAAAAAGTAGAATTAAATGTAAGGACAGGAAATTGTCCTGTCCCTACAAAAAAATTAATTTACCCAATCGGCAATAAATACATTTGTATCGCGTGGGTTTTTATTAAAACGATTTGAAGCAAAAACCAATTTTGTACCTGCTTTATTAAACATTGGGAAACCATCAAACTGATCAAAGTGAGTAACCTGTTCTAAACCGGTTCCATCTTCATTTACCAGCCATAAATTAAAATCAGGTCTTCGTGGATTTGTACTTCCCATGCTTGAGCAAAAGATTATCCGGTTGTTATCAGGATGAAAGAAGGGGGCAAAGTTTGCAAATGTATTATCTGTAATTTGGCGTTTGTTACTGCCATCCACATCCATCACCCAAATCTGAAAAGCATTTGGCTCAATCAACTCTTCGGCTAATAAATCTTTATAGCGCTTTATCTCTTCTTCTGTTTTTGGATGATAAGAGCGATACACAATTTTTGAACCATCCCATGAGAAAAATGGGCCTCCGTCATAGCCAAGCGCATCGGTTAATCTATTCACATCGCTGCCATCAATATTACAGGTATAAATATCCAAATCACCATCCCGCATAGATGTAAAAACAATTTTATCACCTTTTGGTGAAACGGTTGCTTCAGCATCGTAACCTTCGGCTGGTAAAAAAACTTCAGGATTACTACCATCCGCATTAGCTGTATACATTTCAAATTCTTTATAAACTTTCCACACATAACCTTTGGAATGATCCGGAGGAGTTGGGCAATTTTGATCTGCAACATGCGTGGAAGCATAAATGATTTTTTTGTCACCTGGTAAGAAAAAAGAACAGGTTGTACGACCCATTCCGGTACTTACAAGTTTTTTGTTTTTTCCATCAAGGTCCATTGTAAAAATCTGGTCACATTTATATTCACCATGTGTGGATTGAAAAATCAGTTGATCTTCTGCAAAGGCAAAATAAGCTTCTGCGTTTTCACCATCATCGGTAAGCATTTTTATGTTTTTCAGATGTTTCTCATTAGCAAATTTCATTGTATCTGCAGATTCAGATTCAGATTGGGATTGCTCTTGCTTCTTACACGAGATTAGTAAAAGTGAAAAAGAAATAAGTAATATTAAAAGCTTCATTTTTTCTCCAAAATTGATTGTGTTTAACACCGGATGTCATTCAGAGCTAAAAGTAGTGGAGAGAAGAATCCTTGGCACAGATGGATGCTTCGCTATTGCTCTGCATGATACTTTCTAAATATGAATTGCCTCATCATCAGCATCTGCAGCAGCTTCCATAATCATTTCAGAAAGTGTTGGATGCGCATGCATTGTTTTTGCCAACTCAACCGGCGTTGATTCAAGTGACTTTGCCATTGCAATTTCACCAATTAACTCCGTGGCCTCATTACCTACAATATGGGCCCCTAAAAGCTCACCATATTTCTTATCAAAAATAAGTTTAACCATTCCATCCCTTGCACCAATTGCGCGGGCCTTACCAGATGCGGAGTATGGAAATTTTCCAATCTTTAATTCATAACCGGCTTCTTTGGCTTTTGCTTCAGTCATACCAATGCTGGCAACCTGTGGCTGACAATAAGTACATCCGGGGATGCTGTTATAATCAACCGCATGTGTTTCAACACCGGCAAATTTTTCAACGCAAACCAAGCCTTCGTGGGAGGCTACATGTGCCAAAAGTGGTGGGCCAACAATATCTCCAATGGCGTATACACCTTTTACATTTGTTTCGTACCATTCATTTACATTTATAAAACCGCGCTCATTTTTAACACCAATACCTTCAAGGTTCAGGTTTTCAACATTGCCTTGAATACCAATGGCCATCAAAGCTTTATCAGCTTTTAAAACTTCACTTTTTCCTTTGGCAGAAACAGTAACTTCTACCCCCGTTTTTGTCTTTTTTAGTGATTCGACTTTGGTGCCGGTATGTAGTTTAATTTTTGATTTTTTAAAATTGCGTTCAACAACTTTGGAAATTTCACTGTCTTCAATCGGCAGTACATTATCCAGCATTTCAACTATTGTTACATCTGTTCCGATAGAATTATAGAAATATGCGAACTCAGCTCCAATTGCCCCGGCTCCCATAACGATCAGGGATTTGGGCTGTTTCTCCAGCACCATTGCTTCTTTGGATGTTATAACTTTGTCTCCATCAATATCAATCCCGGGGATCGTACGAGGCCGGCCACCCGTAGCAATGATTATATGCTTGGCGGACAATTCACTTTTTTTGCCATCTTTTTCAATTTCTAAAGTGTTTGCCGATTTAAAAGATCCGTTTCCATAAACAACATCAATGCCGTTTTTTTTCATCAAAAATTCGATGCCTTTGGAATTGGTTTCAGCAACAACACGGCTTCGTTTAATAACAGCCGGAAAATCTACTTCAGCTTTTTCAATTTTTAATCCAAACGATTTTGCATGCTTTACTTCTTCAAAAATTTCTGCGCTTTTTAATAATGCTTTTGTTGGGATGCATCCCCAGTTAAGGCAGATGCCGCCAAGTTTATCTCTTTCTACCAATGCCGTTTTCATTTTTAATTGGGCTGCCCGAATGGCCGCAACATAGCCGCCGGGACCAGACCCGAGAACGATTACATCGTATTGTGACATGTCGTCTCCTGAATATTATTTTTATATACTTTAAATTGAGCAGAGAACTTAGCTGTAGTGCATAATAAAGTCAAGAATAGAGAAGGCAATTTGAGTCCTGTTTATTCCTTGTTTTTAGACCATAAATATTGGCCCTTTTAATGAATAAAAAAATTATGACGAAAATTTGAAAAATGTGATAGTTTCTAATTGCCTTTCAATTTTAAATGTGTAAATTCTGCCTTTTAGCAAAATGTTGAAATACGAAGGAAGTTAAAATGAAAAATGTATTGGTTTTAGGTGCCGGAAAAAGTTCTCCTTATTTGATTCATTATCTATTGGAAAATGCTGAAAAATACAATTGGTTTGTAACCGTTGGTGATCTTGATATTAAAGCGGCCCGCTCAATGACAAATGGGCATCCTCGCGGCTCGGCAATCAAGTTTGATGTAAACGATCAGGAAATGCGTACTTCGCAAATCTCTAAAAGTGATATAGTTTTGAATATGTTGGCACCAATGTTTCAACACCAGATTGCCCTGGCTTGTGTGAGACATGGCAAACATATGATTTCAGTTTCATACGAAGATGAGCGTATCCGTGATATTCAGAAAGATGCAATCCGTAAAGGGATTTTAATTTTAACAGAAATGGGATTGGATCCCGGAATCGACCATATGGCTGCGGCTGCAATGATTGAGGATATCCGTAAAAAAGGCGGCATTGTAACCAGTTTTGAATCTTATGGTGGTGGCCTGCCGGCTTTGGATTCTTTAATCAATCCATTAAAATATGTAATTAGCTGGAATCCCAGAAATGTTGTTATGGCCGGTAAAACAGGAGCGCAATATTACAGGGATAAAAAGATCAAGATTATTCCACATCATTATGTCTTTTTACATTCCTGGCCAATGGAAATTGATGGCTTGGGAATGATGGAAGCTTATCCCAATCGTGATTCACTAAATTACAAAAGCCTTTATGGTTTTGAAAAAGCTGATACAGTTATTCGTGGTACTTTGCGCTATCCCGGATGGAGCGAAACATGGTTTCAGATTGTACGTCTTGGCTTGCCAAACGAAGAACAGCGAATCCCCGGTTTAAAAAATAAAACCTGGGCAGAATTGACCGAAATGTTTTTGCCTCATAATGCCGTTGGCCCCGATGTTTCTCAGCGGGTCGCCAACTTTTTAAATATCAGTCCAACCGGGCAAATTATGCAAAACCTAAAATGGCTTGGCCTTTTCTCGGATGAAAAAATAGGTGTTAAAGTTACAACTTCTGCGCAAGCCATGACCTACCTGATTGGCAAAAAATTAGAGCTAACTGATGATGCCCGTGACATGGTGGTTATTATGCACCGTATGAATGTTAAATATCCAAAATCTGATAAGCGGGAAGAAGAGTATGTTGCAACTATGATTTATAATGGCGAGCGAGGCGGATTTACGGCCATGGCCAAATCAGTAGGTTTGCCAGCCGGTATAGTTGCCAAATTGTTGTTGACCGATAAACTACCTTTAACCGGCTGCCATATCCCGATGCATCCGGCAATTTACCAGCCCGTATTAAAAGAATTGGCCGAATATGGCCTGGAGTTTACCGAGAAGGTTGTGCAGAAAAAATAGTAAGACTTTATTTTCCCACATAAAATGAACCTGGCAAAATGGGTTTTGAAAAAGTTTTGCCAGGTTTTCCACTTTATAACCAAATTCAGGTTTTTTGTCAGAACTTTATTACAAATACTTCTTCAAATATTCATAATCAGGAGTGAGGTTTCCTTGATGAGCTATCATGGCCCGTTTAAATGGAGCAGGCATTTCCAACTTTTCAAAAGGAACTGTAAAATCAACTTTTGCCAAATCAGCTACAAAAGGAAATAACAAATCCCCAAAAAATTTAGTTGCCTCGCGGGGCAATTCACTGGGTAGTTTATCCACGGCCAAAATAACGGGACCGTTGCCCTCAATACCATCTTTAATAGTTTGCTTAAAAGCATCAAAAACATAGGTTGGGTTATCGGAAGCGGTTGATTTTTGATTGCACTCAATGGAACCTTCTACATCGCAGGTTATATCGGCTATAATACGCAGGTTTGGCTGGCTCTCTTTTCCATACAAACTTTTAATATTCTGCTTGGTAACAAGTTTTGGGAACATGGTATCCCAGAAAATACAGTTTATCAAAACGGTGATGTCAGGAATATATTGAGCAAAGTCTGCTTCATATTTTTCAGGGTGAGTAAAATAATCCTGCCAATCAAAGTTATCTGCCGGATTGATAGGTTTAACAAAATTGTCACAATCGATTACAACCTTATATAATGTGTTTAAATCAAAGCTATTATCTTGTTGCATTTTGCGAAACTCTGCCGGGCTGACTGCTTTGACCGGTAATAAATCTACAATTTCCTGCGCGCCTTTCGAAACGGTTCCCGCACCGGTTACAGCTATAACCCACGGCTTGCCAGTTTGTGGCAGCCCATTGGTTTGAATCTTGTTGTTGATATTTTTTAATACAGCTTTGGCATCATCCAATGATTTATAACTATTTGCCTGCTGCATCATTTCAAATGGATTTTCAATACCTTCAACTTTTAATCTTTGCCCCAGAAGCCAGATTGAGTTAATGGCTCCCGCCAGTCCCGCATATGGCCCAAAAAATATAAGACGCTTACCGGACTCATCCGTAACTTTTTCATAATCAATCAGGGTTACATTTTTATCCAAAACAGCTTGCAGCAAAGGCATATTGTAAGATTGTCCTTTAATTGTGTGCGAGAAAAATACTGCGGCCTGGTTTTCCGGTAAATCTTCAATGGGGATTTCCTTTACGCCAAAAATAATATTAGCACCTGTTAAATCCTCTGAGATTTGCCCTCCATTATCGATATAGTTTTGATGCGTAAAATGGCGGTTTTCCCAGGGCTCAAGGAGCATTTTTATTTTGTTGTTCTTAACAAGCTCATTTATATGGTTTGGTGAAAGGGGTGATCTTTTTTCAGTTGGTTCAATATTTTCTTTTCTGATTGCGATAGTATTTAACATTGTTACTCCGGTTTTAAAATAGACGTTAAATTTAGTATGTTAAAATTTGTTTATCAATAGGTGAATTTGCTACCTTTGGATTTATTACGAAGCTCACAACGAAGCTCACAAAATTCATTCGGGGGATTTATGTTTTCAAAAATGATAGTAGTTTTTTTTGTACTGCTAAGTTTAAATTATGCTCAAAGTTTACCTAAAATTACACCTGAAAAAGTGGGGTTGGATTCAAAGCAATTAAACCACGTGGAGGTAGTAATAAAGGAGGCAATTGAAAAAAAGGAAATCCCCGGTGCTGTACTTATGGTTTTAAAGGATAACAAAATTGCCTATAAAAAAGCATTTGGTTCTCGTCAGCTCGTACCAAAAAAGTTACCAATGACAACTGAGACAATCTTTGATATGGCTTCTTTGACAAAACCGGTTGCCGCAGCAACATCAATGATGGTTTTACTACAGCAGGGAAAGTTGAGATTGCTTGACAAGGTCTCGCATTATTTTCCTGATTATGTTGCCTGGACAGATTCGTTGTCTGGTAAAAAAACAGATATCCGGCTAATCCACATTCTTACTCATACTTCGGGGCTTCCTGCATATGCACACCCTGATATGTTGCAAAAGAAATATAATAGCGTCAGCAAAGAAACACTTTTTAAACACATAGAAAAAGTTGAACGATTTGCAAAACCAGGTACAGCGTATAAATATAGCGGGCTCAATTTTATTACAATTCAACGAATCGTTGAGAAACT
Source organism: Calditrichota bacterium (assembly GCA_013112635.1). Classification (NCBI taxonomy): domain Bacteria; kingdom Pseudomonadati; phylum Calditrichota; species Calditrichota bacterium. The sequence continues at coordinate 911,343 of JABFGF010000002.1, forward strand.
TTCCGGAATGCCCTTAAATGAGTTTGCCAAAAAACATGTTTTCAAACCTTTACAAATGGAAAACACAGGCTATGTCCTTTCTTCAAGCCAGTTGCAAAACTGTGCCGCCACCGAGGTTATAAATGATGTTGCTTTAATCGGCAATGTGCACGACCCAATGGCGCGGGTGGTTATGAAAGGTATTTCGGCAAACGCTGGTATGTTTTCCACAGCAGATGACATGGCCATTTATGCATCAATGCTTTTGAATGATGGTACGTGGAATGGCAAGCAAATTTTGAGCCCGTTGGTAGTAAAAGCATTTTCAAGCATGCCTCAGGGTTTGGAAAAATTTGGACGCTCACTTGGTTGGGACTTAAATTCGGCCTATGCTTCAAATCAAGGCGACTTATTAAGCGAGGCAACTTTCGGGCATACAGGTTATACCGGCACATCAATGGTAATTGACCCGCAAAACAATCTTGCCATTATTCTTCTTACAAACCGTGTACACCCAAATGATAAAGGCGCTGTTGTGAGGCTAAGAAGTATCGTTTCAAATATTATTGCCGCTTCTTTAAAATAGTTATCGAGAAGAAATTGCCATGGATTTATAGATATACTCGCAAAAAAACAGTTTTATAAATTTATTTAATTGCTACATCCGTGTTTGATCTGTGTAATCCGTGGCAAAAATGCTTCTTTATTTTAATTTTTGATCAAAAACTATTTTTAATATCTTTGACCCTTTCAAAATTTCCACTTCAATATAAACATCATTCTACAGGGAGGAAGCTTTATGTCCGCTACCGCAGAAAAGGTTGTTGTTCGCCGCGGGGCTTATCCGGAATTGACACCAACCGCACTGTTTGTTGGTTATGGTCTTGGGATATTAATTGCCTTAAGTATAGGATACGCATCATTAATTCTAGGTTTCTCAATTGAAGGATCAGAACTGGCCGCAATTTTGGGCTTTGGTATTTTACGCGGAATTATGGGGCGCAGCAGTATTGTCGAAAACAATATCAACCAGACAATTGCCAGCGCAGTAAACGGGGCTTCATCGGGAATGATGTTTTCTGTACCAGCTCTTTTTATTCTCGGGCAAACCGACTTTAATGCGGTAATCATGGTTTTTGCAACAATTGCAGGGGGCATTTTAGGAATTGCTTTTATTATCCCTTTACGCAAACAGATGATCGATTTTGAGCGGCTTACTTATCCGGGCGGCGTAGCTGTAGCGACTATTTTAAAATCGCCTGGTGCCGGAATTAAAAAAGCCTATTATTTGTTAGGCGGAGCAGCTATTAGCGCGGTAGTACATTTTTTTAGCCAATATATCGGTGTTGAAGATTTTCATCTTGGTGAAATGATCGGTATGCCGGATTACATGAATGGCGTCTGGTACATTTCATTATTAACGTTTGGCGCAGCTTATATTGCCGGCAAAGGTGGGATATTTTTTATTGTTGGTGGATTTGTCAGTTATTGGATTTTAGCACCAATAATGGCCTCAACCGGAATTATTCCTACGCCGGAGGTTTTAACAGCAGCCGGGCAGGATATGCCGGACTATCTGCGCTTGCAACTTTTTCGTCCGGTTGGAATCGGCATGTTAATCGGTGGCGCGTTGATGGGAATTGTTCTGGCGTTACCATTAATTTTAAGTGCCATTAAAAGTATGCAACAATCAGGTAAATTAAAAACAGGCGCATCGCAAGATGAAATGCCAATTAAACTTTTATATATGGCGGTTGCCGGGGCAGCTATTCTTCTTTTTGTGATTGCTTTGTATTCTACTGCAGAAATGGGCTGGTTTCGTGGACTATTAATGGCAGTTCTTGGCACACTTTGGATTTGGGTTGCAGGTGTAATTTTATCGGAATGTATTGGCCGGACAAATTGGTCACCATTAAGTGGGATGACACTTATTGCTGTTACGATATTGATAATTATTGCATCCGGTCTTAGCGATAGCGCTGCGATTATTTCTTCACTTTTGGTTGGTGCGGCTGCATGTGTGGCCATGTCCCAGGCAACTGACTTGATGATGGATTTAAAAACCGGCTACCTGGTTGGAGCTACACCCAAGAAACAGCAGATTGCTCAATTCTCCGCAGCTTGGCTTGGACCAATTGTAATTATGGCTTTGATTTTTGTTTTGCATGAAGCTTATGGTTTGGGTAGTGAGCGTTTGCCGGCACCACAAGGTCAGGCACTTGCTTCCATGATTGAAGGCATTCTTGGCGGAGATGTCCCCGTACAAAAATATATTGCCGGAGCGGGACTTGGTGCTATGCTAAGTGCAACGGGCGTTGGAGGACTTGGTGTTTTGGTCGGCCTTGGTTTTTACCTGCCTTTTAATATCGTCCTTACTTATAGCCTGGGAACTTTAGCGCGTTTTATTACAGATTGGAAAATGGGTAAAGAGTGGAGCGAGCAAATGGGAATCCCTGCCGCTGCCGGATTAATTGTTGGTGAAGCACTTGTTGGTGTTGGCTTTGCTATTTATTTCATCATTCAAGGCATGGGCGCATAGGAGGCAAAATGAAAAATTTAGGATATTTACTTATCACGATTGGATTTATTGCGGCATCCTATATAACTGTCATCGATGTGTTGGAAGTTAATTGGATGTATTTTGGCTCAATGATTCTAATTAGTGTTGTTGGCATTTTTATGGTACGATCTACAGAGAAGCAAGAGACCTTTCATGAAGAAACTTTAACGACAAATATGAAAACCATTGAAGATAGTTTGGAGCTTATTGTCAAAGATGTTAAACGCATTCGCTCAGAAATTAATGAAGAAAACCCGCAGGAAGTTCACCACAAAATTGATGAAGAGCTTCCCGGGCACCTGGAAGCATTTGTAGATTCCCGTAAAACAATCGGCCATGTACATGGGCTTGAAAAATATGCCAATGTGATGAATTATTTTGCTACTGCAGAAAGATATTTAAACCGGGTTTGGTCTGCATCTACCGATGGTTATATCGACGAGATAAAGATGTATATTGTAAAAAGTGAAGAACAATTTGAACTTGCACTCCAAGCGGTCAGAGGGTTAAGATAATTTTATTCCCCTTTTGGGAGGGGCGAGGTGTGGGTTACATTTTTAAAAAAGAACAGTTTTTATTTTAAGAATTTTTTTTAAAGAAGCTCAACATCATAAGGTAATTCTATGGGTTAATGAATTAGAAACCCACCCCTAACCCCTCCAAGGAGGGAAGCTAGGATACACAATTATATAATATTCTGTCTTTAAAACAATGACTATTTCAGTTTATGTACAAATTCAAAAATTAGCCGATTGTCCCGGGGATAATAATTGGTTTGGCGAGCAGGAAAAAGCTGTTCTTGATAATCTACGTTTTACAAAGCGCCGTTCCGATTGGCGCCTGGGAAGATGGACAGCCAAACAGGTTATCTTCAGCTTTCTTAAATCAGAAGGCTCACATAAGGACAATCTTTCTGAGATTGAAATTTTAGCCGATCCGGATGGAGCCCCTCAAGTTTACCTGCAAAATAAAAAAGCGCCCTTCTCCATTTCTATAAGTCATAGCCATGGTGTGGCCATGTCGGTTTTAAACCCAGCAAAAATACCTATTGGTTGCGATATAGAATTTATAGAAGAACGCGAAGAAAATTTTGTGGCCGACTATTTTACTGAACAGGAAATGGTTTGGGTAAAAAACAGTGAAGCGAGCATTAAGCCAGTTGTTTGTAATCTTATCTGGAGTGCCAAGGAAAGTACCTTAAAGGTTTTAAAAGAAGGTTTGCGACTTGATACAAAAACTGTAAATATTTTGGAAACAAAATTGGGAAACACTGAAGAATGGCAACCAATTGAAATTCAGTTCAACGAAACAAATGAGTTTTTTGGTCAATGGAAAATTATGAACGGGTTTATTTTAACAATTGTGGCTGAGCGAAATGTCATTCCAGTCTGTTTTGAACAGGGAACTTAATTTTGATTCCCGATACCAATACTCCAGAAGACATATTGAATAGTTAATTTTCAAGCTGTGGAAAATCCTTGGCATATTTTGCAATCCACTCTTTAGATGCATCCTGCCAATCAAGGTCGCGGCCTTTGGCAATCATTTCATCGCGATACTTTTCTATATAACAGATTTGTTCAATCATGCGCATGCGGAATGAGGTTTTGTCATCATTAAATTTAACGCCAACCTCATATCTCTTTTTTGCTTTGCGGCACCACATAACAACACATTCTTCTACAAAAGGATATTTTAAGTTTGGGATTTTTACACTTAAATGCGATCCACTTGGGATTTCTGAATCTGAAAAAAAACATAGCCCGCCTGTGCTGACATTCTGCATATTTTGTTTATGAGCGTTTTTATCACTCTGGAAATTAAAATGAATCGGCATGTTGGCCGCATGGCGAATAAAGGAACGCATAGGAGCCTCTTGTTGAAAAATGAACCAATAACATCATAAATACATCAAATTCTTGCAGTCAGAAATATCACAAATTTGGTTTTTTAGTCAGTAAGCTTTTCAAAAATATCTCTTGCAATGAATTACCAATTTCTGTTTTTGCTTTATCGGATTATCGGCCGAATGCTCAAGTATATAAACATCCAACAGCATTTACTGTTATATTCTGGTTAGGAATTTATTCTTGCTATTTGTATATTTGGTAGCATAAACCTAATTCAATTTTGACACATTTTTATCGTTTATCCTGGAGTTTTGAGTGATTAAAGTTTATGGTGTCCCTTCCTGTGATCAAATAAAAAAAACCAAAACCTTTTTTCAAAAAGAAAATATTGAATTCACTTTTGTTAATATCCGCAAAGAAACATTGGACAGAGATAAACTAAATAAAGTTATAGATCAGCTTGGCATTGATGTCGTTTTAAACAGGCGAGGAATGCTGTACAGAAAATTAGGTTTAAAAGATAAAAACTTAAATAACGATCAACTTGCTGATGAGCTTTTTAATGAACAGGGAATGATTAAAAGACCACTGATTGAACAAGGTAAGTTGTTTCACATTGGCTATAATGAACAAGAAATTTTGAAATTTTTAAAAGAATAATTTGTCATTGGACCGGCAAAAATGCTTTATGAAATTAAAGATGTTCAACAAGAAGATGGCGCCCCTTTTTGCCGTTGGTTTGCAGATAGGGAATTTGATCTTTTTGTGTGGATAAACCCGGATGATTCTTTTTTTGGTTTCCAACTTTGTTATCAAAAAAATAAAAATGAAAAAGCAATAACCTGGAAAAATACAACCGGTTTTGCCCACGAACGGGTAGATTATGGATCGCGCGAAAGGGCAAATGTAACCCCTGTTTTGGTAACAGACGCTGTTTTCCCGAAAGACAAGGTTGCCAGACAATTCCTTGAAAAAAGTAAAGAGATTGATCCCAAAATTTCAGAATTTGTTTATAACAAAATAATCGAATCAAGAATTTAAAGAGAAGAAGCTGATTATGAGTAAAATGACTGCAATAATATTGGGTGGTGGAAGAGGAACACGTTTAGATCCGTTAACAAAGATGCGTTCAAAACCGGCTGTACCAATCGGTGGCAAGTTCCGGTTGATTGATATTCCTTTAAGTAACTGCCTGCATGCCGGTGTAAGAGACGTTTTTATACTTACGCAGTTTAACACTCAATCTTTACATCAACATATTTCCAGTACATATATTTTTGATAATTTTTCACGGGGTGCAATAAGAATTCTGGCGGCACAACAAACAATGGAAATTTCCGATTGGTACCAGGGAACGGCTGATGCCGTGCGCAAAAACCTTTCATTTTTCGAAGATGCCGAAGAGAATATAATTATTCTTTCCGGAGACCATCTATACCGAATGGATTATTCCGATTTTTTAGCCCATCATGTAAAAAATAAAGCTGATATTTCTATTGCTGTGAAACCGGTGTTTGAACATGAAGCATCGGAACTTGGAATTTTGAAGGCGAATAAAAAAGGATTAATCACCAGTTTTTATGAAAAGCCAACAGATAAAGAAGTTTTAGAAGAATATAAAATCGCCCCGGAATTATTTGATGCAGTAAAAGTAAATCCGGAAGGTCGTACACATATTGCTTCCATGGGTATTTATATCTTTAAAAAGGAAGCATTGTTTGAGCTTCTGGAAAATAACAAAAAGGAAGATTTTGGAAAGGAAATTATCCCGGACAGCATAAAAGAAAAAAGGCTGGTTACATATTTCTTTGATGGTTATTGGGAAGATATAGGGACCATCCGGGCCTTTTTTGATGTGCATATGGAGTTAACAGCACCAATCCCAAAATTTAATTTTTATGATGAGCAAAAACCGATTTTTACACATCCGCGTTATTTGCCCGCTTCAAAAATAAACAATTGTCAGATAAATCATTCTGTTGTCGCAGAAGGCTGCATCATCATGGGATCTATAATTGAAAATTCGGTTATTGGAATCCGTTCTTATATCGAAGAAGGCACTCTTGTTCAAAAATCTATTATTATGGGCAGCCAGCATTATGAAACAATTGAAGAACATAATAAAAACAAAGTTAGTGGTAAACCTAACATGGGCATCGGGAAAAATTGTGTAATCAGAAATGCAATCATTGATATGAACTGTTCAATTGGTGATAATGTACATATCATTAATAAAGATGGGCGTGTTGAAGCAGAAGAAAGCTTTTACCGTATTCGGGATGGAATTGTTATTATTCCAAAAGGAACGATTGTACCGGATAATACGATTATTTAAAATAAGAAATACTTCATTATTGAAGTTATGATTTAAAGCTGAGGCAGCTTGTATGCGTAGAAAGTTTTTGTACTTCAAAATTTATGATTTAAAAGAACATCCAAAGGAAATTGAAACCTTCTCTCAGCTGGAGCTTGAAAATTTAATTGGTGATGTTGAACCAATTGACAATGTTTTCCAGCTTAGCAAGCAGCCCGAAGTAAAACGGATTCTTGAAAAAGATATAAACCTGCAAAATGCCTTAACAGACTCTTTGCCAAGAAGAGGACGGCACGGTTATTTATGGATTGGTGACAATCTGCCGGATGTAGTGAATGCTCTTTCCCGCCTCAGTTATATCAAAGAAGTTTTCTTGTTTCAGCAACTTTTGGAACCAGAGCCGGATTTTATTAAGCAAAGATTAAAAAATATGACTTTTTTGGAGTTTGATATAAATCTTTGGCGTGTATACAAATTCTGGACATTTTCATATTTTTTAAATCGTACTTTATACATAGGGACCATAAGTAAAACAGAAAGCGAGATAGACGAGCATTTCAAAACATTTCGCGATGAACTGAAACTTGCCCCGGGAAAACTAGTAGATACTGATCCTTCACAAATGATTTCGTTTGTTCAGGATAGTCCGATAAAAAACCTTAACCTTGACCAGAGAAATCAAAATGATAGTCAATTAAATAACCGCTGGTTACATGCTCTGATTAACACTATTTCGAAATCTGAAAATGATCAACTTTTTAACCCGTTTTCCGGAAACGGATCTGTTTTGATTGAAAGCTTGTTGGCCGGTGTAAATATAACTTCAAATGATTTAAATCCGGTTCAGGCAATTATGTCAGAAGCCAACGGATCATTAATCAAACTCGATATTCAGGAATACAACAGGCTTGTAACCGAGCTTCATTCAAAAATAAAAATGCTAATGTCTGCCTCAGCAGCAACACAAACAGACTTGTTTTTATACAGCGCCGAAGGACAGTTTTTAAATTTTTGGGAAACGGAGAAAAAGCGTTTTAAATCATTAGGCTTAAATCCACAGGTTGAAGCAATCCAAAAACAAATAGCCGCAACCCGGTTTCTGATTCAAACCAAGGCTATTACAAAATCCACAGAAATAAATGCACTGTTTAACTCGGCTTTAATCAATCTTATTGCCCAGGCTATTCGTAAAAAAGAAAAACTCAATTTTGGTGAGATTTTCTCCAAGGCTCTTCATGATATTTATCTAAAGTTATATTTAATCAAAAAACTTAGATCGTTTTATACACCTGATTTTGGCACTGCTATAGTTGAGAATAAATCAAATTATGAAGCTGTGAATAACGAATCCTTTAATGGGGTGATTGCTTTTATGCCTTTTAGGATTTCGCGCAATGGCTTCGAAAAAGACCGTCTAATTGTAGAGATGTTAAACCTTCATGGTGCGGTAACCAAACTTGAACACGCTTTGGTTGGCAGTAAATATATTAAAGCTGAAGACCGTGAAAAACTACAAAATGAAATTACAAATCACGACGGTTTTTATAAACTGATTTCTAAAGAAGGCCACGATGTCTTATCACGATTAGAATTGATGGGTAAGCAGGAAGAAGTTTTACGTTATTATCTTTTATGGAAACAATATTTTGGTATTTTTAAGGAGTTTTACAACTCTGTGGAAATGGATTCTAATATTTGTTTGATGATGGAAAACCCATCTATCAAAGTAGACAAAACAGCAATAAGCATTCAGTCAAGCCAGGTTCTTTTGAGCTGTATTGAAAATGATGAAACAATTTCAACTAAACTATTAACAGCCTTCTCCAAAAATATTCCGCAGGCAAAACTTATCTACAAAAAAGAAATTCAAATACTACTCTTTGAAAAGGTGGATTAAAACAATTTTGGCCCCTGTTTAAACATTCAGTTTATGAAGGTTTTTAACAGCATCACCAACTCGGTTTTCAATAATAAATATTTTTGATAATTGTGTCTTATCAAAAATCCCCTTTATTTTTTTATTAAGCCCCGATAAAAACAAGTGTCCCTTTTGCTCATTTGTCCAGGACAAACATTTCATAAGTGAGCCTATGCCCAAACTATTTATCCAATTCACCTTTTCTAAATCGATTACAATAAGCTTTTGTCCTTCATCTAAAACTTGGTAGACATACTCAAATAAAATATGTGTTTCCGGCTGCCCCATCAGGCGACCTGAAATTGATAAAACAGCAACATTTTGTTCAATAGTTTTGATGATATCCATTAATTATCCAGTTTAGTCAAACATTTCTTCCAGCTTCATTTGCAGATCGAACCCACGTAGGTTTTTGGCAATTATTTTCCCACCTTTATCAAGTAAAAAATTTGCCGGTATCGCACTGACATTGTATTCTTTAGCGATTTTGCTTCCCCATCCGTTAAGCTCAGAAGTATTTGTCCAGACAACACCATCCTTTTTGCTGGCTTGCTCCCAAAGCTGTTTTTTGGTTTCCAGGGCAACACTTAATATTTCAAATCCATATTGTTTATACTTCTTGTATAGTTTTGCATAATTGAGGTTTTCGGTTCGGCATGGTAAACACCACGATGCCCAAAAATCGAGCAAAACATAAGATCCTTCAAAAGAGGAGAGTTTAGTTTCATTTCCCTGCAAAGATAGCAAACTGAAGTACGGGGCTTTTTGTCCAATCTCAATTTTTTTGAAGCGATTTACTTTTGCAACAAACTCTTTTGTCAAAAAAAGATTGGGACGGTTTTCAGCAAACCATTCAGACATTTTTTTTAGATATGGTAACTCAATATCTGGATTAAAACGGATCGCTGCATAAAAAAAGGCGATGGAGTGCCCGACATTATTTTTAGTAAAGCTCGTAATTTCCTCAGTATAAATAGAAAGGCCACGTACCTCATCCGCGGTTAACTTTTTTATCAACTCAAAATCACCTTTCTTGCGTGCTATCTTCATTTTTTCCCGAAAAGGTTGAATCCATTTTTTAAAAGAAGTTTTTCGATATTGCTCATATTGAACCATAAATTCTGCGTCTTTGGAGCCTTTTACGTTTGTTATAATTTTCATATTGCTGTCTTGTTTGATTGAAAAATCAACAGTTTGACCTGGCTCAAGGGCTGTATTTATTTTTGTCAAACCCTTAAAATCTAATTGATAAATTCCCGGATCGTATCCATAGGTTTTATTAAAGGTTCCATTTTTATCAAGCAGGATTGTATCTAACACGGTTTGAATATTTTGGCTAATATCATACTTTTTTATAAGTAATAATGTAACCGCTTTTTGACTATTTACCACGCCTTTGATTGTAATGTTATCTGTGTTCGAATATATTGGTGAATAAAAAAAGAAAAGCAAAAAAAGAAAAGTTAATCTATATTTCATGAACTGCTCCAATAAATGGTTGAAAGAGTTAGTGGTTATCCGAATAACAATTTGATAACAAAAACAATTAAAATAATAATAAAAAAGAAACAATTTATTAAAAAAAGGGCATTCACCGAGTGATATGTACAGTTTACCGAATAAATTATAACTTTTATCACCATAACCGTATCTTATCCCAAAACAAAAAACGGAATCAACGGAGATTGTTATGAGAAACAAAATCGATATAAAAGTATTTTTTGGAATTGCTATTATTGCAGTTGGCATTATCCTATTTTTAGATAACATCGGGTTTGATTTACGAGTAAATATATTTGATTTCTGGCCCTTAATTCTTATTGCAATTGGTTTAAACCAGCTTGTCCAACCTGCAGAAGCGCGGCAGCCATTATCCGGTTCAATATTTTTGTTTCTTGGCGCATATTTCCTATTAGACGAATTTATTTATATCCCTTTTGATTTGGGCGACCTTTGGCCAGTATTACTCATTCTTGTTGGTATTTCTATTTTAAGAAACCACGTTTGGGGTACACCGGAAAAAGGTGGGTCGGCAGATTTTATTAACCTTACATTTATTTTAGGTGGTGGTGATCATAAATTTACATCACAAACTTTAACTGGCGGAAAAGTGACAGCTATTATGGGTGGTGGCACTATTGATTTACGCCAGGCAAGTTGTGAGGGAGAAGACCTTGTTATTGAAGCATTTGCTTTTTGGGGCGGCGTTGAAATTATAGTTCCTTTCCACTGGCAGGTAAATATACAGGCAAGTCCTATAATGGGTGCAGTTGAAAATAATACAACTTCACCAGCAGGTATCGAAGGTATTGAAGTAAACCTTGCGCCGAAGAATTTGATCATCAAAGGGTCGGCAATAATGGGTGGCGTAGAAGTTAAGAATTAGCAAACAATGTAACGAACTACGGGTTTCTGATTATCAAAATTAGAAACCCGTTAAAAAATCCAGAGTTTTGTAGTGACAATTTCATATTCAAAACAAATCGATCAATATTAATAATCAATCATAAAAATGCATCCATTACTCAAATCTGTTAGACACCTTCTTTTGTTAGTGGCAGCCTGGTTGCCGGCAGTTGCAGGAATAGCGTATGTTCATACATTTGTAGCAGGTGCTTCGTATAAGCAAGCTTTTATTTTGCTTACTCCGGTGATGGTTTTGGAGCTATTTGTTTTTTTATCGATTTGGTTTGTCTGCAAATCAACACCCTTGGAAACAAGAAATATTGGCTACTTCCTTTTAAGACATTTAGTTACTCTAGTAGTGATGAACGCAATTTGGGTCCACTTTGCAATGTTGTATAGTGAAATGCTAAATGTTATTTATGAAGCAACCATCTGGCGTACCCAGTTTGATTCCATAATGCCTGTTTTAACAGTAATTGGGGTTTTTATCTATTTTCTTTCTGCAATGCTAAGTTACTTGCTGTTGGCTTTAGAACAGGCCAGGGTTTCTGAGCAAGAAGCTTTAAACAACCAGTTAAAAGCCAGCCAGGCAGAACTACGTTTTTTAAAAGCAACAATCCATCCTCATTTTTTGTTTAACAGCTTAACTGCTCTCAGTACTCTTACAAAAACCTCTGCAGATAAAGCGCAGCAGGTTTGTTTGCAACTGGCCGAATTTTTACGCTACAGCCTTACATTTAGTAAAAAAGAGTTTGTATCAGTCTCAGAAGAAATGGATCATATTAACAACTATCTTGGTGTTGAAAAAATCCGCCTTGGTAAGCGCTTAGACACAGCATTTGAGATTGATGACTCTGCTTTGAATGAAACCATCCTCAGTTTTAGTTTACAACCCCTTATTGAAAATGCCATCAAACACAGCATAGAACAACGTTTGGATGGCGGTACAATCTCGCTTATTTTAAAAAAAGCCGACGGCCATATTTTTGTAAATGCTTCAAATCCCGTTGCTGAAAACAGTCAGCAAACAAAAGGCGGGCATGGGTTACCAAATTTAAAGGCGCGCCTGGAAAAAGCTTATAACAACGATGCAAAAATTTTGGCCCATAAAGGCGAAGCGGCATTTTCAGTAAAGCTATATCTACCCCTTTTAAATACAGAACCCAAATGAAATCCGATTCAAGAATTAAAGCAATAATCATAGATGATGAAGACCTTGCCCGCGAAGGCTTAAATCTTATGATTAGCGAAGTATCAGATATTGAAATTGTGGCTATGTGTTCAAACGGAGTAGATGCAGTAAAAACCATTAATAGTTTGAAACCGGATGTCATATTTCTCGATATAAAAATGCCAATAGTAAATGGATTTGATGTTTTAGAACTACTGGGAAAAGAGGCTCCGGCGGTTATTTTTGTTACGGCTTATGATGAGTTTGCGGTAAAAGCATTTGAGGCAAATGCATTGGATTATTTGCTTAAACCGGTGAATCCTGAACGTCTGAGAAAAAGTATTGAGAAACTGAAGAAACATTTTAAAACAGATTCATCTGCAATTGAAAATGTGATTTCTGTTCACAAAAAAGAACAGACAAATATCGAGCGAATTCTTGTCCGTGATGGAAGTACTGTTCATGTTATACCGGTTGAAGATATTCTTTGGTTAGAATCTCAGGATGATTATGTTGCCATCAAAACAGAAAAAAGTGTTTTTTTAAAATTGGAACGTTTGGGTAAATTTGAAGAGCAATTAAATAAACAAAAGTTCAAACGTATTCACCGTTCCTATATTATTAACCTGAACTGTTTACAGCGCATAGAAAACCACCGTTTTGCAATATTAAAAAATGGTGCTAAACTCCCGGTTAGCAGATCGGGCTACAGCCGTCTTTTTGAAACTAATGAATAAATCCTTATGAAAAAAACAGAGCTTAAAATCCGCATACCTCTTATTTTTGCAGCGATAATTTTTGCAGCAGCAGCCTCTGATGCATTTATAAATCAAAATATTTGGTGGGGAACCTTAAACCTTTTTGTTGCCATTGCCAATTTGTTCGCATTAAAAATAGCTCCAAAATATCCAGAACTGACCACCGTCTTTTTAGGAATTCTAAATGCTTTAATTGCTTTTTTAACGGCCTGGATTTACATAGAAGAGGGGAAACAATACATCCAGTTTGTCTGGGTTTTTACAGGGATTATTTATCTGGTTGTCTCCTATTTGTTTTTGAACAAAGCCCAAAAGAAGTATATGTGATTTTTTCTTATAATTAAAAATGGTTTGCCTTTTGCTTACTATGAAGAAAGATACTTCACCCTGAGCGAAGCCGAAGGGTCTTTTTTCACAAGTTTATTGGCTTTAATTTCCGTCAGCTTACCCCTTTATCTTTATCACTCTATTTTTTATCTTATATAACTTTCCAATTTAGTCTTATCATAAAAGGTGGATACATGGGTGAAACCTCCGTTAAGCATTCAGCAAAGCTGGAAGATAAAAATAAATTTATCCTGAATATCTTGAAAGATATAAAAGCCTTTGAAATTATGCTTGAAAAGGGGCTTTTTGAAAAAGGGATTGAGCGTATTGGCGCAGAGCAGGAAATGGCCCTGGTCAATGAAAATTGGAAACCAGCCCCTGTAAACCGCGAAATCCTGGATTCGCTCAAAGATGATCATTTCACGACTGAACTTGCCAAGTTCAATATGGAAATCAACCTTGATCCTTTGGAGTTTAAAGGAAACTGTCTTTCAAGCCTTGAGTCGCAACTGCGGTCAATGATGGACAGGGTAGATGAGGCAGGAGATGAGTTTGGCGCCCGCCCTCTTTTAACCGGCATACTGCCAACTATTCAAAAGTCTGATCTAAATTTTGATAATATCACACCCAACCCTCGCTATAAAATTTTATCAGATTTGCTGTTGGAGTTTCGTGGCGGGCATTTTGAACTTCATATAAATGGTACAGACGAACTTATAACGAAACATCAAAATATACTTTTTGAAGCGTGCAATACCAGCTTTCAGGTACATCTTCAGGTAGAAGCAGATTCATTTGTCAGCAAATATAATTGGGCCCAGGCTATTTCCGGCCCGGTGCTTGCTGCTGCAACAAATTCACCCATTTTATTGGGTAAACGTTTGTGGCGCGAAACCCGCATAGCTCTGTTTCAACAATCCATAGATATTCGCAAAACCGAAAAAATTATCCGCGACAAAAATCCGCGTGTTCTGTTTGGAAACGCTTGGGTGCGTGATTCTATAATTGAACTTTTCCAAGAAGACGTTGCCCGCCATAAAGTTATTTTTACAGCGCCAATCGAAGAAGATTCACTGGCTATGATTGAGGAAGGTAAAATCCCAAAACTAAAAAGCCTTATGTTGCATAACGGCTCCGTTTATAAATGGAACAGGCCATGTTATGGAATTATGAACGGCAAGCCGCATCTGCGTATTGAAAACAGGTTGTTCCCTTCCGGCCCGACAGTTATTGATGAAATTGCAAATACTGCATTCTGGCTTGGATTAATGAAGGGTATGCCAAACGAATTTGAGAACATTGCAGATAAAATGGATTTTGATGATGCCAAGACAAATTTTGTAAAGGCAGGAAGAATGGGGCTTGGCGCACAGTTTACCTGGATCGGACACGAAAAAATGATTCCGTCGCACGAACTAATTTGCAAAGAGCTGTTACCAATTGCTCGGACAGGATTGGAAAGTGCAAAAATTGATAAAAAGGATATTGACACCTATCTGGATATTATCGAAGAGAGAGTTGGCTCTCAGAAAACCGGCTCACAATGGATGGTGGATTCCTTTTCCACCCTAAAAAAAGATGTAACAATCGATGAAGCCCTGGTGGCAACAACAGCAGGTTTATATAATCGCCAAAAAATTGGCAAACCGGCCCACACGTGGGATCTCGCCGTTTTAAAAGAAGGGGGGAGTTGGGTGAACCGCTACAGATATATTGGACAAATTATGTCCACGGATCTTTTTACCGTCAGCGATGAAGATTTGGTCAATTTAGTGACAAACATAATGGATTGGAGAAACTTCCACCAGGTACCTGTCGAGAATAAAAAAGGTGAGCTGATAGGTTTGATTTCTTCTGATTTGTTGCTCCATTATTATGGGACAAGTTTTGGATCAGATATTGGTAATGTGACGATTGGTGATGTAATGATCCGAAATCCTGTTACGGTAAAACCGGGAACCAAAACGATTGACGCCTTAAAAATTATGCGGCAAAAAGATGTAAAATGTTTACCGGTAATTGAAGAAAGAAAACTAGTCGGAATTGTCACGGAGTTCGATTTTGTAAAAATTTGTCATGCACTATTTGAAGAACTGGAAGGAACTACAACATAAATGATACGGGTTAGAAGCAAAGCATTAGATAAGGAAATCAGCATTCAAAGGGAAATTGGACGCTTTGGTGGTGATGAAACAGGACCGACAATAATAATTTTTGCAGGGATTCACGGAAACGAACCTTCGGGTGTTTTCGCAATAAACCAGGTACTTTCACAGTTAAAAGAAAGCAATCCACAGTTTTCAGGACAATTGATTGCACTAACTGGAAATGCCGCAGCGCTGGAACGAGGCGAAAGATATATTGATCGAGACCTTAATCGTATCTGGCATGCCGATTTTATAAAAAAAATCCGCAACGGCGGGTTTGAGCAAGATGAAGTTTTGCCGGATATCAATGAACAAATTGAAATTTATAAGCAGATCGATAATATTTTTAAAACTCATAAACCACCTTATTATTTTATAGATTTGCATACAACCTCTGCGGACAGCGTTCCATTCATAACATTAAACGACACTTTGCGAAATCGTGATTTTGCGCTTCAATTTCCATTACCATCTATTTTGGGAATAGAGGAATTTCTATCCGGAACAATGCTCAGTTTTGTAAATGAACTTGGTCCTATTGCTATTGGATTTGAGGCTGGTAGTCACGATGTTGCTTCGTCTATTGACAATCATATTTCATGTATCTGGCTGACCCTGGCTTTTTCCGGATGTATGAAAGCAGAACAGATCCCTGATTATCAGAAACATTTTGACAGCCTGCATTCGCAATCGAAAGACAGTAAAAAAGTTTTTGAAATTCGATTTCGACACGAACGTACGGAAGAGGAAAATTTTGAAATGCTGGCCGGCTTTGAAAATTTTCAACCCGTAAAAAAAGGCCAGCATCTTGCAGAAAATGATAGTGGGAAACTTTATGCGGTTGAAAACGGCCGAATATTTTTGCCGCTGTATCAAAAGCAGGGTGATGACGGTTATTTTATCGTTCGTGAAATTAAAATGTTCTGGCTTAAGGTTTCTGCACATTTGAGAAGATTTAATGCGGAAAGACTTTTAAAAGTGTTGCCGGGTATTAACCAGGATAAAAAAGATCCACATACTTTTTTAATAAACACAAAAGTTGCCCATTGGCTGTTTATTGAAATATTCCACCTGTTGGGTTTTAGACATTCTGTTTCCACGGATAATCACCACTATTTTATTCGCCGTAAGTTTGATACCGAAGAACCCGAGATTTATACAGACGAGTTTATAGATTCAAATTTGTAATTTGTCTTAAAACCATTTCTTAATTTTAATGAAACCTGTTTTTGATAAAATCCGCTGGGGCATTATTGGCTGTGGCGACGTAACAGAAAAGAAAAGCGGACCCGCCTTTCAGAAAGTTGCTAACTCTGAGCTGGTGGCCGTTATGCGTCGTGATGCAAAACTTGCACGGGATTACGCTCAGCGTCATAATGTTCCTAATTGGTACAGTAAAGCCGATGAGCTTATAAACGATCCGCAAGTAGACGCGGTCTATATTGCCACACCACCTTCATCACATAAAGAATATACACTTGCAGTAGCTAAAGCCCGCAAACCGGTTTATGTGGAAAAGCCGATGGCTATGAATTATGCTGAATGCCAGGAAATGATAAACACATGTGAAACGGCAAAAGTCCCTTTATTCACGGCCTTATACAGACGTGGATTGCCGAGATTTTTAAAAGTGAAAGAACTCATTGATTCAGGCTCTATTGGGGAAGTGCGTGCTGTGAACATGGCATTATATAAACCGGCTTCAACGCAGGATATTCAAGGTGGAAAGAATTGGCGTGTTGATCCGGCCATTGCAGGCTGTGGCTATTTTTGTGATCTCGCGCCACATATGATTGATTTATTAATTTATTTTCTTGGTCCAATCGATTCGGCTCAGGGTCACACTGCCAACCAGGGAAAATTGTATGATGCCGAGGATCTGGTCAGCGCCATGTTTGAATTTGAAAGCGGGGTCCAGGGAGTTGGTCTTTGGTCATTTAATGCCAATCATCATTTAGACAGAGTTGAGATAATCGGATCTAAAGGCTGCATCAAATATTCCTGTTTTATGGACAAGCCAGTTCTTCTCAATAAAAATGGAAAAGAAAAAGAATTTTCTATTGAACATCCAATTCACATCCAGCAAGCCTTGATTCAAACAATTGTTGATGAATTACTAGGCAAAGGCACGTGTCCAAGCACCGGCAAAACTGCTGCTATAACACAGCTTGTTATGGACAAAATATTAAATACACCCTGAGCTTGTTGAGCTTGCAAAATCCCGACATTTTGGTCATCCTCCATAAAAAACTTTTTCTCCCGTGTCTTTTACCTACAGGATTGAATCACCTGCGCTACTTGAGTCGGTTTGTTTACTCCCACATTTGGGATCAAAAATTTTTTACTGGCAAAGAAGTGGTCAGAGATTGGCAGCAAGTTTGATAAAGTGTCCCCGGATAGTTTTGAATTCATTTTTAAAATTTTTTGGCCAGGGATGAAAGACATCAGGAATTTTAAATGAAGGTAATTTTTTACTTAGCCGGGCTTTAATATTT
The DNA here is from genome assembly GCA_013112635.1 of Calditrichota bacterium. Classification (NCBI taxonomy): domain Bacteria; kingdom Pseudomonadati; phylum Calditrichota; species Calditrichota bacterium. The sequence continues at coordinate 929,268 of JABFGF010000002.1, forward strand.
TCGATGATTTCTTTTGAATATGGGTTGATAAATGCGATAGGACGAAATCCAAAAGTCTTGTTTTCAACAGGGACAACAATAGCTTGGTCAATACCCTCCATTTGCAGAATATATTTTTCAATTTCTTCAGGAAAAATGTTTTCTCCCCCGGAAATAAACATATTGTCTTTTCTTCCAAGTACGGTTAAGCGATTCATTTTATCAAGACGGCCTAAGTCTTTTGAAGAAAACCAATTCTTGTCATTGAGTTTGTTTTCTATTTTTCCATTGGCCCAATATCCAGAGAACAAACATTTTCCTTTTAGCAAGATTTCATTTTCATCGCCAATTTTAATGTCATGGATTGGAAGAACCGTTGCCCCGCCAGTGTGGCCATCTTTAATTTGTTTAATTGCTACGGTTGAACTCATTTCAGTTAAGCCATAACTGGTAAAAAGATTTAAACCATATTTTAAAGATTTGCTTATAAGCGATTGAGGAATGGCACTACCGCCCAGAAAGATAACCTTACATTGTTTCAAGATTTCAATATCTTTTTCATTTTCCAAAAGCCAACTAAGCTGGGTTGGCACAAGGGAAATATGAGAAGGTTTATAACTTTTTAAAGCATGGCTTAAACTTTCGTCTGGAGCTGGGATTGATAAAGTTGCACCAGCCAGGAAAGCGCGAAGAATAATTGCTAGCCCTGCAACATGAAAAACCGGGAGTGCAAGTAACCAGTTATCCTTGATTGAAATATTGAAATATTGGTTTACGGCCTGCGCGTTAGAAAAATGATTAGCTAATGAATGGACAGCGTATTTTGGTTCGCCACTACTGCCGGAAGTTAAAATTATTGTGGCAGGATTTTCTAAATCTAAAAGAATTTCTTGAGATTTTGTATCGGAGGCTGTCTCATAAATATCGGTACTTTTAATATGTTTAATGCGGATGGTTTCGTCATGGATAGTTTTTTCTGAGATATAAAATTTAGCTCGGCTTTTTTTTATGATGTTTTCAATTTGTTTCGTTGGAAATTTGGGGTTGACCGGAAATGCGATTGCTTGGTTTAGCCAAATAGAAAATAGAATTGAAGGAAGCGATTTTGCCGAAATGTCGTTTATCAGTATAAGATCGCCTTTTTTTACACCGGACTTTTTTAAAAAAAATGAAAAATGATTTATGGCTTCATAAAACTTTTCAAAAGAAAACGTATCCTTTCCTGATTTTATGAAAACATTGGAGGAAATTTCTTCAATATGTTTTTCAAGGCTAAAATGCGTGTTCATGAATTTTTTTCAATTTGTTTCTTTTGAGCTGAAAGCTTTGGTTTGAAAGATCAATAGAATTGTTAATTGCAGAAAAAGCAGGTATTGTAATATCCTCTTTTAGCCAGTTAAATGTATCAAGCCCGTGCGCTAAACCATTTGTACCATATGCAGCAGCTAAGTTGCAGATTGCTCTAAGCCCAACGCCGGATTCAAATGTACTCGAAAAAACAATACCTTTGTTTTGATTTGCTGCCCAATTAACCCAGTCTCTTGTTTTAGACAAATATCCCAAAACCGCTGGTTTTAATATGAGTGTCTTTAATCCGTCAAAATTTTTCATCTGGTTAACGGTATTTTGCAAAAGTGATTCATCAAAAGCATAGGGAATTTTTGTTTCACGGTAAAAATTTTCAAATAATTCCGGATTAGAACAAGGCTCCTCAAGATACTCAATATTTGTAGATTTGACAGCTTTTCCAAATTTAACAGCTTCATCAAACTTCCAGGACTGATTGGCATCAAGCCGTAAACTAATCTTACCACCAAATAACTCGTTTAGCTCTTTAATCAGATTGATTTCTTCTTCAATTGCATGTGTTGCGACTTTCACTTTGATGCTTTGGTAGTTTTTTGAAAATAGTTTCTTGGCACTTTCTACAATCTCAGCAGGCGAGCCAGTCAATAATCCATTTATAAAAACTTCACTGATATTATCTGAACCTAATATTGTTACAGGACTCAGTTTAGTTTTCGCAGATTTCAATTCGACGAAAGCCCAATCCAGTGCAAATCGCAGAGAGGGAGAACATTCAGGAAGTGAATTTAGTATTTGCCAAATATCAGAGCCACTTTGTGAATCCAATTCCGAAAAAATGGGATAAATATTTTTGAATTCATCAATAATATCCTGAAGTGATTCCTTATGTAATCCAGGAAAAGGTGCGGCATCTCCAAGACCGGTTAAGCCGTTTCTATCTATGATTTCAACAATCAAGCCATCCCGATGATCCTGAGCAGAGCCTTTCATTAGGAGCTGTTTTTTTAAAGGCAGAGAATATTTATAAAGGGAGATTTTACTCAGCTTCATGAGAATCAGGCAATCCAGCCCAAAGAAAAAATGACAGCATAGAGAAAGAGCACTTTTCCTGTATCGGCAAGGACTTTGTTTAGTGCAACGCCCCGTGTATTGCTGAAAACAAGTTTAATACCCGGAATAGCAGGAATCATTGCCAGTAAAGCCAGTGTGGAAAAATAGTTTTCATTTGTCAGGTAAACAAGAAGCAGAGGTAAAAGGCAAGCAATGCTAATGGAAAAAAAATATTCTTTTTGCGCAAAACCAATGCCAAAGCGTACAGCAAGTGTACGTTTCCCGGCCTTTGCATCGGTATTAATATCACGTAAATTATTAGCGGTTAAAATTGCAGTTGAGATAAGTCCCGGCGCTAATCCTGACAGAAGGACGACATGGTTTATTTCCAGGGTTTGGACAAAATAGGTTCCGCCAACCGCAACCGGCCCAAAGAAAATCAGTACAAAAATATCCGCCAGACCATTATAACCAAGTGGATATGGACCACCCGTATAAAGCACGCCAAACAAAATGGATGACAATCCGATAAACAGAACCGGCAGGCCACCACGATAAATAAGATATAGCCCAATCGTAAACGCTAAAGCAAAAGTTACGATAAAAGCCAGCTTCATTATATTTGGTTTGATAAGGCCTGCAGCTGTGGCTCTCACTGGCCCTAGTCTTTCATCGGTGTCAGCACCTTTTTTAAAATCGAAATAATCATTGGCAAAATTGGTTCCAATCTGGATAAAAAGTGCACCAATCAGCGCAGCTAAAGCAGAAGGCAAATGAAACAGCTTATCATGAAATGCCATCGCGCTACCCATAATTACCGGTGCAGCTGCAGCGGGTAAAGTTTTGGGTCTGGTTGCATCAAACCAAATTTTTAGATTATTCATATTAGTTATGGGCGGCGTGTAAATTTTTTAAAATCCGGTTTACGTTTTTCAAGAAAGGCATTTTTTCCTTCCTGGCCTTCTTCACTCATATAAAAAAGCATGGTGGCATTTCCAGCCAATTCCTGTAAACCGGCCTGTCCATCACAATCGGCATTTAGAGCTGATTTAAGCAACCGGATCGCAGTCGGTGAGTTTTGCAAAATCTCACGACACCATTGAATGGTTTCTTTTTCAAGATTCTCGTAAGGAACAACCGTATTAATCAATCCCATATCCAAAGCTTGCTGCGCATCATATTGACGGCAAAGATACCAAATCTCACGCGCTTTTTTCTGGCCGATAATACGGGCCATATAACTGGCGCCATAGCCGCCGTCGAAAGAACCGACTTTTGGGCCGGTCTGGCCAAAAACAGCATTTTCAGCTGCGATGGTCAAATCACAAATAAGGTGTAAAACGTGGCCGCCGCCAATCGCGTATCCTGCAACCATTGCAATAACAGGTTTTGGACAGGTACGGATTTGCCGTTGAAAATCGAGCACATTTAAACGATGGACGCCATCATCTCCGGCATAACCGGCTTCTTTTCTAACACGCTGATCACCGCCGGAACAAAAAGCCTTTTCGCCTTCGCCGGTTAAGATAATGACACCAACTTCCTCATCCTGGCGTGCATCTTCAAAAGCGTGGCTCATTTCCTGAACGGTTAAAGGACGAAAAGCATTGCGTACTTCGGGCCGGTTAATTGTTATTTTAGCTATTCCTTCAGCTTTATGAAATTTAATATCGGTATAATCGCCAACAGCGGACCATTCTGGCATTTCTCCCCCAATAATTTTTTTTGATGAAATTTAAGATTTGTTGTGTGTTGTCAAAGATAACACCTGAAGCAGATGTTCTGCAAATTGTTTGGATTTTTCAAAATGGATATTATGTCCGCAATTCTTGAATATTTTTAAATCAAGATGTGGGTTTTTTAGTTTTATCTGATTCATTAATGCAAGATATTTTTTATCATTTTCTCCACAGATTAGGTTTACCGGCATTTTAAGTTTTGCCAGTTTTTCCATTAAATAAGGTTGCCGCCCCGGACTAAAGGAATCCAAAGCTTTTGCCAGCAATGTGGGATTGTTTTTTTTGCGACTTTCAAAAAGATTTGGAAAATCCGGGTGATTTTTAATTCCGGAAAATAACGGAAGGTCGTACCAGCTTTCCAGAAACTGGTCAAATGATTGTTCTTGTATTTTCTTTGCTAACAATTTATCATTTTGAAGCCGTGCTTTTCTATCATCAATATTTTCGATTCCGGGAGAGGCCGATTCTAAAATAAGTTTTGAAACAAGATGCGGATATTTTATTGTGAAGTACAAAGCCAGCCGTCCACCCATTGAATATCCCACCAAAGAAATGGGTTTTACCCCCAAGTGGTTTACTAGCTCAGAAAGGTTTTGGGAAAAAGAATCAAAGGACCAAAGATTATCTAATTGGTTTTGATTATTTGAATTGCCATGCCCGGGAAGGTCAATTGCGATACAATAATATTTTTTAGACAAGGAGGAAATAGTTTTGTCCCAATCAAGAGAGTGTCCTAAAAAACCATGAAGAAATAAAACGGGAGGATATTCTTTGTTTCCAACTATTCTATAAGAAAAACCTAACTTATGATTTTTGATAAAAATTTCTTCCAAATTTATGTTATCAGTTCGCATGATTTAAACAGGCCAAGAATGATAACAATAATAAAATATCCAAATAAAAGATATCCGAATCCTGCCTTTAAAAAACTTTTTATTTTGCTTTCAGGTTGGCTATCCCAGTAATTATTATTTATAGGACTTCTAATGGTTTCCGGAAATCCAATCTTTGCTAATTCTTTTGCTACAAGTGGTGGGTAATCGCTCAAATTTTTTAGTTGAGCTGCCTTTGGAAAAATGCTATAAACCTGTTTTATTCCATTTTTTAGGAATTTCTTTTTAAAAAGTTGGACTGATTGAAAATACTCCTGTTTTTCAACTCCTGATAAAAACAAAAACCGCCCAGCTTCTACCAAGTCAGACATTTTTAATAGAATAATCCCATAATTCTCATAAATTTCTGCATTGTATCCATACGTGCCTATTGCGCTTTGGAGAATTTCTTTGGCGCGCCAAAGGCTCCCATTATCCATTTCTGTTTTTGCTTTTAGAAGTGTTTTTTCAATTGCCATATGAATAACTTTTAAGAAAATTGTAAATCATTTTGTAGTTTTTTATGAAGCAAAAAGTTGTCATTTCTATTTGTCCGAACTTCAATTATGGTTGACTTTTTTCCTTCCTGGCAAGTCTTGTAATTTTCTGCAAATTGATTCACAGAGCCGGGTTGAAAATAAGCCAGTCCAAATAGTTCAACTGCCTTTTTAAAGGTCAGGTTATGCGGAGTTCCAAAATTTTCCTCAAAAACATCGGTATGTTCGGCAATGGGTAAAAAAGAAAAAATTCCGCCACCCTGATTATTGATAAGAATTATGGTAAGCGGAAAATCATTTTTAGAAACCATGGCCAGTGAATTCATGTCATGCAAAAAAGCCAGATCGCCAATTATCAAAGTTGCTGGTTTTTTTGATCCGCATGCAAAACCAATTGCTGAAGCTATGGTTCCATCAATCCCACTTGCACCACGGTTAGATCCGATTTTAACGTACTCATTCCCGGGAACTGCAAACATATCCATATCACGAACAGGCATACTCGAGGCAAGGAACAAAGCTGAATCAGGAAGAATTTTTTCCGATATTATTCGGGCTACAGAAACTTCATTTATTTGAACTTGTAACTTATCAAAATTTTTTAAGTGTTTAATTATTTTTAAGTTTTGATTAAGAAGACTTTTAATGAAGCTTTCATTGGTTTTTTTCGAAACTTGCGGAAGAATTATTTTTACAAATTCATTAATTGCAAGTTGAATGCGCAGAGAAACATTCTTTGCAGGGTCGATTGTTTTTTCTGTTTCAAGAATATGAATGTGTTGGCCTTGATGTTTTTCCAGAAACTGAAGCAATCTTTTGGATACAAATTGTCCACCGAAATGAAGTATAGGTAAATTAGAAAGTTTCTCCTTTAGGGAGCCGGATAAAAACAATTGATCGAAATGATTAATTATATTTTCGGAAGGAGACAATCTTAAACCTGATGTGATATCAGCAAAAACAGGCCAGTTCAGTTTTTTAGATAATTGAAGGACAGCTTGCTGGTCACTTTTGTTTTCACATCTTCCTGCCAGGATAATTCCTTCTAAAGAATCTTCAATTGTTGAAACAATATTTTGTAAATCTTTATTAGGGATATCAAGAGATTTTGCGGCAAGTTTCTTATAAGGTGTATTTGAAATTAACCAGTGATTAATAGTATTTAAATAATCGGGAGACCAATCTATTTTTTTAGGTTCAAGTGGTTCGCGAAACATACAATTCAAATGCACAGGGCCGGGATTGATTCCGGATGAGAATTCAGCGACGTCATCAATTTTTGTTAAAACAAAAGAAGCGTTTTCACTTTCACCGGGGCAGGGAAGATCAAAAAAGAAACGCGGATAATCTCCAAAAAGCTTAACCTGGTTTATGGTTTGGTTTGCGCCGGTATTGCGTAGTTCGGTTGGCCGGTCAGCAGAAAGGATAATCATGGGAATATATTCCTGGGATGCTTCAATCACTGCCGGGTAATAATTGGCAGCAGCAGTTCCGGATGTACAAATTAGTACGGCCGGTTTCCGATTAGCACGGGCAAAACCTAAGGCATGGAAAGCAGCGCCTCGTTCATCATAAATGATTTTAGTGTTAGTTTTTGGATGGCGTGCTGCAGCAATTGTTAGTGGTGTTGATCGCGAACCTGGGGATATACAAAAATAGTCAATCCCATGCCGAACCAATTCCTCAATTATAAGATTGGCCCAAAGGATATTAATATTTTCTGAGGATTGGATTTGGCTCATGGTGCATGTTCCATTTTGAGAAATGCAGGAAGGATTAAGGAGACTTTGTTTTAACGTGTAACATGCAACCCGGAATCCGTTTTTACAGTTTGAGGCTGATCAATTTCTTTCAACGCATTCATAAAACCGGAAATTTTTGTTTCAATTTCTTCCCATTCACTTTGAGAATCAGAGCCCTCAACAATGCCTGCTCCGGAGTAAAGATATAGCTCGTCTTCATGGACAAGCCCCGATCGTATTGCAACTGCAAATTCCGCTTTATCTTTGCCTATCCAGCCAACAGGCCCTGCATACCATCCACGATCAAATTGCTCAATTCTTTCAATCTCGCTAATGGATTTTTGTGATGGTACTCCGCCAACAGCAGGAGTTGGATGTAAATTTTCCAGGATATCACAGTCTTGCACATCATCTTTTATTTTGCCGGAAAACTGCATCAATAAATGTTGCAGGCGGGACAGTTTTAAAATGGAGAGTTTTTCTTGTTCGATAATATTCGTGCACAATTTTTTTAAGGCACCTCTAATACTATCCACTACAAAGCGGTGTTCGCGGATATCCTTTTCGCAGTTAAGCAAATCATTTTCAAACTTTATATCTTCATTTGTTGTTGTGCCTCGTTTACGGGTTCCTGCAACAGCTTCAGTATGGATCTGGTTTTCATGCCGGCAATAAAGCTGTTCCGGTGTTCCTCCAATAAAGGCCACATCTTTCTTTGGCTGAAAACAAAAATAATAAGCGCGGTGATTATTTAATCTCAAGCGCCAAAGTAACTCAATAGGATCAATGCTTTCACCAAACTTTAAAGTGGTTTTTCGAGCTAAAACAATTTTATCAAGATTTGTTTCATGGAATGCAGTTAGCGCTTCTTCGATGTTGTTTTTCCACCCATCAAAGTCAGGGAAATCTATCCGGTTTGTTACCTTGGGGAAGTCATGCGATTGTGCCGCTTGATTGAATTGTATCTCTTTAAGTTCGTTTAAAGCTGTCTCAACAATTTTGCTTACTTCTTCGCCTGTATGAACCAGCAAATTACAAATAAAATATGTTTCAGTTCCCTTGCGAAACAGTTCAAACTTTGGAACAATAAAACGGTATGAAGTAAAAGCCTGCCATTTAAAATCAGAGTTATGCCTGCGGTTAAAGCGCATTCCGCCATAGTAGCGCACATCTTCAACAGTATCGCCCAAATATTCTTTTAACCTGGAAAAAAGCGCATGATAATCGGGCATCAATGATCCGGAAATAATATCTGCTTCACCAAGACCGGCCATTTCAAATTTGCCTTCACGATCCCGCCAATAGGTTTTTATTTCAAAGGATTGTTGTCTAAGCCACTGAATAATATCGAGTCCGTCTATACTAACCTGTAAACGAATAAAACGATGATCAAGCGACGACTCTGTTAAAAACAGTGATAATTTATCCGCTAACCGATCTTTCGCTGTAGATAGTAACCCTGAAATATTTTCGTTCATAAACTGCCTGGATCCCATTTTCAGTTATTCTTTATCGCCCTGATAAATAGATGCAATGCCAAAAGTAAGTGTCTGGTATTTCACATTATTAAACCCGTTACGCTGTAAAACTTCACAAAACTTATCGCCATAAGGGAAAGATTCGACACTTTGGTTTAAATAATTATAGGCATAACTATCACCGGAAATTGCTCCGCCAATAAATGGTAAGATTTTTCTAAAATAAAAAAGATACAATTTTTTCATCAGGATATTTTGAGGAAGAGAGAACTCTAAAATAAGTACCCGTCCACCTGGTTTTAATACCCTGTACATATTTTGAATTCCAAGGTCAAGGTCGTTTACATTCCGGATTCCAAAAGAAATTGTGGCTACATCAAAGGTGCCTTCATTAAACTGGATGTCCGTTGCATTTCCCTGATGGAGTTCAATTTTATCATCAAGATTTAACTTTTTGATTTTTGGGCGGCCAAACTCAAGCATCTTCACGGCCATATCAATGCCGATGGACTTTGAAATTTTATTTTTTGGAGATTTTTTTAAAAGGGAAATGAGAACATCACCTGTACCTGTAGCCACATCTAATACAACCAGGTTGTTGCGGTTTGGTAAAAAACGGGTGAGTTTATTTCGCCAGGCTACATCTTGCCGGAAAGACAACAACCGGTTTAGCAAGTCATACCTGTGTGCAATACGGTCGAACATAACCCAAACATTTTTACGGGTTTCTTCAACCTTTACAGGAGCATGTGTATTATTTTCAATTGTCATTAAAAGAATTTCATTTTGTTAAACCTTCCAATTTATCCAAAATATTCAATCTGGGCAAATCTTAACCGGACTTGTTTAAAGCATCCTCTATTTTGATAAAAAATGAAAATGGAAACAGGTTCTATATAATTTTAAAACTAACTGTTAACAAAACATGCAAATTATGCTTTTATTGATTCAATAATTACGTAAATTAAGATAGTTAGAGTTGGCATGAAAAAATTAAACTCAAATAACAGGAGGCTAAAGGATGGTTTTTCAAAAGTGTTTTAAATTAAGTCTATTATTTTTCGTACTTTTAAGTTTTGGTTTGCATGCTCAGGATAGTACCTCAGAAAATTCACGAACAAATAAGCTCCAGTTTTATTTAGTTAATGGCTTGGATATTTCTTATTCAGACCTATCATTGTCATTTCCTTTACGGTACAATTTTTTTATTACAGGAGCTTACGACAATCGTGATGCCCAGGAAAAAGATATGCACATAATAAGTGACTCAAATTTATATAAGCAAAATTATATATTTAAAGGATTTAATTACAAAATAAGTTCAAAAATCCTATATATAAATTTTTTGTATGAAACGAAATCTTTTAAATCCTACTTTGGAATAGGCCCTATTGTATCATTTAAAAGAAGCCATGCAAATTATATTTCTAAATATGTTGGAGATAATTCTTTTGATTCGAATAAATTTGAAAATGATGTTTGGTCAAATAGCTATGAAGTAGGGTTGTCTACTCTTATCGGGATAGAGGCAAAACTAATTGATCTTATTGCTCTTTTTGCTGAATATGATCTTGACTTTTTGTATAACTTTGTTGAAAGAAAGGTACATAATAGAGATAAGAGCTCTACTAGAAAATATCTACGGGAAGAGGATAATTATCAAATAAGTTTGAGTAATGTAAAGCTAGGTGTGTCGGTTTTTTTTTAGGAATAAAATAATCATGCAGAGAGAGTATCTCTGCATGACTGTTTTGAATGTGTTTTAATTTCCTTGTTTAAAACCTCCAAACCCTTCGCGCATTTTGTCTTCCATCTTAGTTCTTTTAAAACCAGCCGGGGGAGTAAACGTCCCCGGTTTATGGGTTGTTTTTTCAATTGAGTAAACTTCGTCATAATTAACGCTGCCTTGTCCGCGCATCATGTTTATTTCAACATCAACCTGGTGTACCGGCCAGCCTTTTATTTTTTCCCAAACCGGACTTTTTGAATTTTGCATATCACCCATTGATAATTCCATTTCTTTAAACATGCGCTGAAGCTCAGCATACTGTGTTGATGCCCAAATTTGTTCCATTTTGTTTTTCTTACTGACGATATATTCCGCACAGCTAAACGTATTTATAGTTTTAGTTTTTCCTGTAGCATTAACATCTGCTTTTTCTTCTGCACCCGGCATATTACCGCTTTGCATAGCTTCTATTTTTTTGCGGGTTTCAGGTGGAAGTTTATCTAAGTATGCGCCCATTCCCTGCATTTTTGTAGCCATTTGTTTTTGCATTTGGTCACGCATCTTTTTCATTTTTTCTATATCAACCTCCATGTACTCCTTTTTTGCCCAAAATATTGAGTACATAATTTTAGTTTCCAAATTCATGATTACTGACAATTTTCCATCTTCATCCTGCGTGTCAAAGCGAAACTTTTTTCCATCCACATAAATTTTTCCTTCTTCAACAGTAGGGTTTACGCCTTTGGCTTTTGCAGCTTTTATCGCTTGAGGAAAAGTAAGCCCAAAATAATAAGAAGAGGCTTTTTCCAGATTGCCATCACCACTGAAAATTTTCATCATTTCTTCGGTTTCCAGTGTAAAACTGTGTTGCTTTCCCAGATAGCTTTGGGCATTTAAAACGGAGGCTGTAAATAATAATATAAAAATTACGGATACTTTTTTAAACATGGTGACCCCTTTCTAAAAAGTCGGTTTTATTAAGTTCAAAACGGATAATACCTTTTTGTTTGGTATTTCCTGCAAGTCGAAAATAATTTTTTTCTAAAACACGAATGGATGGCCTTAATCCTACCATTGTGTGTGCTACAATTTTTTTCACAGATTTATTGGAAAAGGCCCATTCAATTAAACCTTTAGCCGCTTCTGTTGCAATACCCCGTTTGTGGTAAAGTCCGATAACTGAGTACCCGATTTCAACCTCGCCCTTATCATTGGGAATGCCTTTGAACCCGCCATCACCAACTAAAATATCTTTCTTATCACTTTTGTTTTTTAAAAGAAAATACCACATTCCCCAGCCTAAATCATTGGGGTGGTTTTTTACAAAATTTAAGTAAAACTCCTGTGATAACTCATCATTTAAAGGTGGTGGCCAGTTATAAGGTTTTTGGACATTTAATAATTCAGCAAGTTCATTTGGGTTATTTATATCAGCTTCAATTAACTGCTGCGTAGCCGGGATAAGCTTTAAACGGTTTAGGTCAAGTATCATTTGGGGATGGTTTTAAATAGACTTACAGAGCATACAAAAAGCTGTGAAAAACTGCAAGCGCGGATGTCTCAAATCAAAACTATTACAAGTGGAATTACCCAACTGACTGCAATTCCAAACCAGAACCAGCGGAAGTCATCGCGGCTGTCTTTTTGGAAAGCCAGGAAGCCGTCTCCATAAATTTTTTCAACATCCGGGTTAAGGGCTTGCTTAATCTCGTTCCAGCATTGCAGATGGTGTGCTACCTGCACAGAAAAAACAAATCCTATTAGCGCAGTAACTGTTTTCCCTAATGTGGGAATAAGTGGCCCTGATAGAAAATACCAGAAAATGAAAAAGGAAAGGGCAACTGCTACTACACTCAGAATAAAGTGCCATTTATTATTTGGGATACCTAGAGTCATATTTATACCTTCATTTAGTGGAAATAAAAAAGGGAGTAATTATACTCCCTTAAAAGATGATTTAAATAATATTAAATAGATTAGTTTTCTACAGCTTCCATTTCTGGTTCTTCGGCCATTTCTTCCTTTGAAGCAGGCATATTTTCTACAAGGTTTTTAAGGTTAGTTAAACCTCTTTCATATTGAGGCCCAAGCATTGATTCTAAACCCAAGGTCCAATAGCGCATAAAATAAGAGTACGATCCTCCATAATGCCAGGTTACTTTAGTTGTTGTACTATCAATCTCTTCTAAAATCCAGCCGGAAGATGCAACCATTTGAAAGGGTGCTTTAAATTCCAATTTCTCTTTCATAGATTTATTGGGAACAACTTCTTCAATAGTCATCATTCCACTACCAAGCTGCTCGTTTTGGCTTTCCCACTCATAGGTTGAGCCAACTTCACCTGCATTACCCGTGATTTTTGTGACGACATCCGGATCTATTTCCATCCAGGGGTTCCATGCTGTCATACGATTGTAGTCACTTACTACATTGTAAATATCAGCAGCCGATTTATTGATTTCGGCAGAACGTTGTAGCTTTGCCTCCTCATCTAGAAAAGCAGGGATGATTGCAACAATGCCAATAAGAATTGCTATTACAGCAACGATAATTATTAAAATCTTCATGGTGCCTCCTAATGAAGTTTGTAGTGAAATAGTTATGAAAGAAGTTTGGTCAGGTTACGCTTTAAAACATGAAATATAAATTTTATTGTTTGAAAATGAAAGAACAATGACCTAAACGTTTGTTACCATCGTTTTTATTCCAATAAGAACTTGCAAAGGAAACTAAAGACTTTCCAAAAATACGGGCAAAGCTTAACAAAAATATATCCAATCCGAATATATATCTATTCTTTAATAAACCGGTATTAGAATGAAAAAACAAGATCTACTTATTTTGTTGCGCAAAGAAAATATGAGCGAGTTTAATAAAGCTGTGAAGGGCTTGCTGGATTTTGATTTAAAAAGTGTTAACCTAAGGGGGCGCACGCTAAAAAAAGCAAATTTCAAATATGCAGATTTGAGAGGAGCCTACCTCTCAAATTGTAACCTAAAAGGTGTGAACCTGAGCCATGCGAAACTTGAAGGGGCAAGCTTACACCGGGCAAAAATTAGTGGGGTGTATTTTCCCAAAAATGTCCGAGCTGATGAAATACTTAATACTATTAATTATGGTACGCGGATTAGGACAGATGATTGTGAGGATATCCATGAATCAGATGTTCTATTAACAAATACAGATTTTGACGAATAATTTTTATAAGACTGATTACTTAGCCAGACTATATTTACAGTATTGATTTATCGGGCATTCTTCACACAGTGGTTTCCGTGCTTTACAAATTTTTCGGCCATGCCATATAAGCCAATGATGCGCTTCCGACCATTTCTCCTTTGGAATATTCTTCATCAATTGTTTTTCTGTGTTTAAAACATCATTTGCTTTTGCTAATCCAATGCGGTTGCTTAACCTAAAAACATGGGTATCAACAGCAATTGCCGGAATATTTTTGGCAATACTTAAAACCACATTTGCAGTTTTTCTACCAACACCGGGTAGTTTTACCAGCTCTTCTCTGGTGGAAGGAATGTCATCTCCAAAATTTTCAGCGAGAATTTTGCAGGTTGCTGCCAGGTTTTTTGCTTTCGTTTTATACAGACCAACCGTTTTTATCCAGCCGATGATTTCATCAACGCTTAATTGTGACATACTTTTGGCATCGGGGTATTTTGCAAAAAAATCCTTTGTTACAATATTGACACGGACATCGGTGCTTTGTGCTGCAAGCATTGTCGAAACCAATAATTGAAAAGGTGTTTGGTAATTTAATGCGGTTGTTGTGTCTTTGTAGGTTCCTTCCAAAATCTCAAGAACCCTTGAAACCTTCTCTTTTTTCTTCATAATTTCTAAAATACTATTCTTCAATTTTTATTCAAAACAGATTTTTGATATATTCGAATTCTTATTCATTTTAATAGTTTCTCATCAAATATGCAGCATGATCTTTTCAAGTGATCTGCTCGAAGTTTGAATAAAATCATATACTTTTCATAAGGAGAAAACAGGTGCCAGACGAAACCAATTTGATACGTCCCTCTGTACCGGAGCTTGATGCAATTCTTGGCAAAAAGTTTAAAGTTTTAAATGATGGTTTTGTGCGTTTGATAGACTATATGGGCTCGGATGCTTCTATTGTTCAGGCGGCGCGGGTATCTTATGGTGCCGGGACAAAAAAGGTATCTGAAGATCGTGGTTTAATTCGTTATTTAATGCGACATCGTCATACAACTCCTTTTGAAATGTGTGAACTGAAACTTCATGTCCGCGTCCCGATGGATGCCTGGCGTCAATGGATTCGTCATAGAATGGCATCTGTGAATGAATACAGTACACGCTATTCGATTGCAATTGAAGCAGCTCAGGAAACAGAAATAAATGAATGGCGCTTTCAATCTTCTGATAATAAGCAGGGCAGTGAGGGGTTTTTGCCTGAAGAAGAAGGAAAATATTTTACAAAGCAGGAAAAAGATTTACACGACAGTTTAAGGGCCATTTACGATGAACGTCTTGAAAAAGGCATAGCCCGTGAACAGGCACGTAAAGATCTTCCTTTGGCCACTTACACTGAAGCCTACTGGAAAATAGATCTGCATAATTTATTGCATTTTTTAGCATTAAGAATGGACAGTCATGCCCAATATGAAATCCGGGTTTTTGCCGAAATTATTGGGAATGAAATTGTAAGCAAATGGTGTCCGGCAGCCTGGGAAGCTTTTATGGATTATAGATTCAATGCTAAAAACTTATCGGGGATAGAAGTAGATGTTATCAAGGAAGTGGCAGCAGGAAACCATGACAAAGCGGTAAAAATATTAGAAGATCTGGGTATGTTAAAATACCGCGATGGTAAACGATTACGCAACCGGGAACGCAATGAGCTGGAGGCAAAACTTGAAATGATGAACTTGCCAACACCATGGAAAAATTCTTAGTCATTTAAAACCTTCCAGGTTTGCGAAACCCGGAAGGTTAAGCATATTTCTATTCTTCACCCAAGCCTGGAGTGAGCGCACCCAGTTTTTGATCCAACATAAATAAAGCACTTTGGCTATCGCCCACTTGCTTGCATTGTTGGATTATTTCGCTGGCTTCCTTTTCTTCCTCAACCTGCTCCTCGATAAACCACTGCAGCATTACAGATGTGGCGTAGTCTTTTTCTTCCAATGCCAAAGCATAAAGGTTGTGGATTAAAGCGGTTACTTTTTTCTCGTGTTCCAGTTGTTTTTCAAATATATCAAGAAAAGATTCAAATTCAGATGGTGGCTGCTCAATTCCTAAAAGGGTGACTTTTCCATCACGGTCATGGATATAATCATAAATTTTCATTCCATGTACTCGCTCTTCTTCCCCTTTTAATTTCATAAATGAGGCCATTCCGGGCAGGTCATTAGAATCACACCAGGCAGACATGGAGAGATAAAAATATTCTGAATAAAACTCGTCACGTATCTGGTTATTCAAGGCAATTAACATTTTTTCACTTAACATAGCAGTTCCTTTCTAAAGCGTCAGTTTTATTTCAAAGAGATAATTCTTTAAGAAGCTTAAAATTTAAATAATAATTATAGGCCATTCAATTTTATTATCTGCCTATGCCGGTTATAACAGGTCTTATATTTGTATTTTTTTAAGGATTGGCTAAATTACTTTTTGTATTTATAATGTAATTCAGCTTATTAAATTTAAGGTATTCAATGATTGAATGGACGTTTGACCGGGAAATTTACTCTATTGGTTTTGTCACGATTCGTTATTACAGTTTATTTTTTGTTATTTCTTTTCTTTTGGGAATCGTAATAATGAAAAGAATATTTGTGGCAGAAAACAAACCCCATACTGATGTAGATGATCTTTTGGTTTATACTATGGTTGGGACTGTACTGGGCGCGAGACTTGGCCATGTTCTATTTTATAACCCAGGTTTCTATTTTAGTAATCCCATTGAAATTTTAAAAGTCTGGGAAGGTGGGCTTGCCAGCCATGGGGCGGCCATAGGTATTCTTTTGGCGTTACACTATTTTATAAAACACAAAAAAATCTATAACTATTTATGGCTTGTAGACAGGGTGGTAATTACAGTAGCCCTTGCAGCCTTTTTCATCCGTACGGGTAATTTGTTTAACTCAGAGATTATTGGAAAAGCTACCACCGTACCCTGGGCATTTAAGTTTAGCAGATACGTGGATAATGTCCCCCGCCACCCAACACAAATTTACGAGGCTCTGGCTTATATCATTTTGTTTGTTGTTTTAGCAAAAATCTACAGCGCGAAAAAAGAGAAGTCACCACCGGGGCTATTATTGGGGTTGTTTTTAGTGGGTAACTTTGGCTTTCGTATTTTTGTAGAATTTTTTAAAAAGAATCAGGAAGCTTTTGAAGCAGGAATGATTTTAAATATGGGACAGATTTTGAGTGTTCCTTTGGTTTTGCTTGGGATTTATATGATTTATACATCGCGTACCCGGCCAATACCTGAACCAATAAAAATGCCTAAAGAGAGAAAACAAAATAAAAGAAAAAAGAAGCAAGATTAAAGTTTATAAGTGATAGGTTTTTTGAAATAATTTATGAAAGTCTATTATAGAGGGCCTTGAATCAAGTAACTAAATTATGAACCTCAATTTAAAACCCATCTTTCTTTTTGCTGATAGTCAGCCACTTTTTGATTGCCCAATTAATTTTCCACAGGTTTTGGGGATAAATAATTGTAAAGCTGCATATATCAGTTTTTCCAATAATGACGAACCTGAATACTATGAAATTTTTCTGGCATTGATGGAAAAACAAAATATCAAAGAATGCATGCACATAACATCAAACTATACAACTTCAGAAAAAACCTTTCTTGAACAAGCAGATCTGATTTTGCTTTCCGGAGGAGATACAGAAAAGGGCTGGAAAAAAATTGAGGAAAAAAACCTGCCGCAACTTTTGCTTAAAAAATACAGCCAGGGTAAAATAATAATGGGCGTCTCCGCCGGGGCAGTTCAATTGGGGAGTGGCTTTCGTTCCAAGCAAAGCTTTGTTTCAACCTTAAATCTCCTTCCCATTACTATTGATGTGCATAATGAAGAAGATGAATGGGCTAATCTTAAAAGTATAGTCACTGAAGACAAACCAACACTATTAGGAATAGGGATTCCATTGCATGGCGCAATGCTATATCATGCAGATGGAGCTGTTGAGGCATTACAAAAACCCTTGGCTGAGTTTTACATGGAAAAAGGCAGTTTAAAAAATAATCTAATTATGATAGGGGAAAAAATTGCTGGCGGATCAAATTAAAGAGTGGCTTGGTGAATATGCCGCATTTGGTAATTTATTTTTATTCATTTTTACGCTTGCTGTAGCCGGCCTGGTTTATATAATTGTAAAAAAAATTGTACTAAAAATTGCTTCAAAACTCATCCACAAAACCAAAGTTAAGTTTGATGATTACATCTTAGAAAGCAAAGTTTTTGAGCGCCTGACTTTGATCGTTCCGGTAATAATTTTTTATAACACAATTTATCTGTTTCCCGGTTGGCAGGATTTAATTGATAAACTCACGGGTGTTTTAATTGCCCTGATTATTAGCCGGGCACTGACTTCGCTTTTTACTGGCCTAACTAATTACTACTCTACTTTAGATATTGCCAAAACCCGCCCTATAAAAGGCTATGTTCAGGTGATTAATCTGCTTATATATCTGATCGCTTTCATTTTTATTATCGGTCTAATTACAGGTGAATCACCCTGGGAACTATTAGCCGGGCTGGGCGCTTTAACGGCCGTTTTGCTGCTTATTTTTCGTGACACAATTCTTAGTTTTGTGGCCAGTTTGCAAATTGCCAGTAATGATTTGGTGCATGTGGGCGATTGGATTGAAATGCGGAAATTTGGGGCTGACGGAGATGTAATTGATATTGCCCTGCATACTATAAAAGTGCAGAACTGGGATAAAACTATTACTGTTATTCCAACCTACAAGATAATCGATGAGAGTTTTAAAAACTGGCGTGGAATGACAGCTGCAGGGGGCAGGCGTATTAAACGGGCATTCTATGTGGATTTAAACAGCATCTCCTTTTGTACAGAAGACATGCTGGCACGCTTTGAGAAAATTGAATTGATATCAAGCTATGTTAAAACCAAACGTGAAGAACTGGCATCCTATAACCAAAACACAGTCGGTAAAGAAAGAATTAATCAACGCCGTTTAACCAATATTGGCACATTCCGTATTTATGTTGAAACATTTATAAAAGCACACCCAAAAGTACATAAAAACCTTACGTGCATGGTTAGGCAATTGGCGCCAGGGCCACATGGTGTGCCACTGGAAGTTTATCTTTTTACAAATGATATTGAATGGATAAACTATGAGGCAATCCAGGCAGACATCTTTGATCATATCTTTGCAATAGTTCCAGAGTTTGATTTGCGCATGTATCAGCAACCTTCAGGTCAGGATATGTCACGCATCCAATTTATCCCTTCGGAAGCCTAGCCAAAACGGATATTTGCAATTTATTTCTATTATTGTATTTTGATGGCATTATTTCTCCTCTTAGAACACGCTGAAAGCGGAATATCGTCATAAGAAATGACGTTCATTTAAACAGTATTTTAGTGCTTTTAACCAACTTCAAATATCTAAATAGGATTTAAATAAGGAAAGGAGGTCCTAGCTTTTGTACTCTACATGGAATGTAGTTTAATAAAAGGATTTTTCTGTTCACCTAGTTAAGGAGATTGTTTATGCGAATACTTAATTACAATAAAATTCTGTATAGTATCGTTCTCTCAGTTTTTCTTATTTCTTTTTCATTTGCCTCAGAAACAAGGGTTTCTACAATGGGATCCAATGGAATCTTTTTAAAAGATGATTCGAATGTGATGCTGTTTCCCGCCCGCATAATGCAATATTCAGATTTGGTAATTTCAGAATTGCGCACTAAAAAAGACAATAGCAGTTACACTATTGGTCTTCACATGGGATATGATAATATGGCTTCCGGCCTGTATATAAATGCACCTATTGGTTCAGGATTACTTAGCGTAGGTCTTTCCAGCTTTGGAGGACTAACCTCTACTCTTAACAATGGCTATGTATTTATGTTTGGAATGGGCATGAATGACATGGATGTTGGCTTTGGATTGGTAACTGCCGGTTCTGGCTTTGAAACAGGTACCGGAGATACCAAAACAACTGAATCACTATACTACATCGGTGTTCTTGGTGGGGTATCCAATGATGTAATGGATTTGGGTGCGATGATTGAATTGCCATCAATTACCCAGGAAATTGGCAGCGGAAAAGCCGAATATAGTGGCTTTGGACTAAATGCTCAAGGGCGATACTTTTTAATGAAACGTCGCGGGATGTCAATTTTTCCTGTAGGACGGGTTTCCTTTGGCTCAACATCGTTTGAGGTTAAAGACGGTGGAACTACTGATTATAGTACATTTTCAGCCGCCGTTGGTGTTGGAGTGGAAAAGCCTATAAATGAAGACAATACATTGGTAATAGGTTTAGAGGCAAGTATGTCATCCGCTGGACGTGACATCAAAGATGGTACTGAATCTACTACTACAGTCTCTACACTGCCGGGTATTTATGTGGGTGTTGAATCCAGGATTGCAAGCTGGTTAATTGGACGCGTAGGAGCGGCACAGGTAAACCAACAAACAGTTGCTGAAACAACACCGGACGGCGGAGATAAAGCTGAAACAACAACAAATGGTTCAAATGTTAAAGTTTCTCTTGGCCTTGGTATGGAGTTTGGTAATTTTTTAGTTGATTTTGCTTTTAATGAAGGGTTGTTGTTTGATGGCCCGGCTGTCTTAAGTAATACAGGTGAACTTTTAGCCTCAAAGATATCAGTCACATATAACTTCGGAGGTGACAATGAATAAGCTTAGAGCAATGATTGGAGTTTTAGCCGTTGTGTCATTATTTATCGGCCAGTGTGGGTGCCCTTATATTGGGAGTAATCCTGCCGGAGCATTAAACTCAGAGGGGATTTATTATTTACTTCATTACTGGTTCTGGTATGGTAGTGATGCAAAATATGAGTTTAGCCAAAATGGTGAAATGGAAATAACACCTACCGATACAAAAGAAACAAAAAAAGGTTTTTGGACAACTGAAGGCGAAACAGTAACCTTTGTGCTGGATGGAGAAGTGACTGTTTATACATTGGAAGAAATATCTGATTCTAAAATTCGACTGTATAATGATGAGACCTCTTTCCATTTGGAAAAAGGTGAGAAAAAGTAAATCTATTATACATCATGATAAGGAGATTGTTTATGCAAAGGTTTAAATTACAGAAATTGTTTCTTACATTCGCAGTGGTGTTTTCTGCTTCTGTTTTTGCCTCAGAAACCCGAATAACAACGATGGGAGGAAATGGGTTATATTTAAAAGATGAAGCGAATATTATGTTGTTTCCTGCTACACTTTTAAAATTCTCTGATTTGGTTGTTGCTGAAATGAGAGCAAAAAAGACAAACAGTCGATATTCAGTTGGTGTTCATATGGATTATGGAAATGTTGCCTCCGGACTGTACATAAATATGCCGATCACTTCCCCAATAGTTACAACTGGCCTTGGTCGGTTTGGAGGACTAACAGCAACATTAAATAATGGCTACGCTTTTATGATGGCCATGGGAATGGGAGATATGGATGTTGGTTTTGGATTGCTTACTGCCGGATCAAACTATGAAACAGGTGATGATCCTAATAAAACAGAAGAATCTTCATCTTATATAGGAATTCTTGGTGGAGTTTCAAATGACATGTTGGATGCAGGTATTTTGATTGAGCTTCCTTCAATTACACAGGAAATTGGAGCCGGCAAAGCGGAGTATTCCGGTTTTGGTTTTTCAGCCAATGGCCGCTACTTTTTAATGAAACGTAATGGAACAAATATTTTTCCTGTTGGACACCTTACATACGGAACAACCACTTATGAAGTAAAAGACGGTGAAACGACTGATTATACAAATATGATTGTAACCGTTGGTGTTGGAACAGAAAAACCAATCAATGAGGACAATGTTTTGGTGGTTGGTGTTGAAGCTGGTTTAGCTTCGGTAACAACGGATACAAAAGATGCAGGAGAAACAACCTTTTCTACTTTAACCTTACCGGGTATTTATGTAGGTGTTGAATCTCGAATTGCAAGTTGGTTAATAGGCCGCGTTGGAGCAGGTCATGTAAATCAAAGCTTCACAACTGAATCAAAACCGGATGGTGGTACTAAATCTGAAACAACTTCAGACGGCTCCGCTTTTAAAATAACACTTGGGCTTGGTATGGAGTTTAGTAATTTTTTAGTTGATTTTTCTTTTAATGAAGGTCTGTTGTTTGATGGGCCTGCAATAATCAGTAACACAGGTGAAGTTTTGACTTCCCGTCTTTCAATTACATATAATTTTGGAGGTGATGATGAGCAGAAATAAATTATTTTTTGGTGTATTACTGGTTGTCTCCCTTTTTATGATCCAGTGTGCTACGCCATGGAGAACCGATAATGTAAATAATACCAACACATATTCTAAAAGTATAATTGGTGATTGGAAAACTATTGATGCTACCTGGTCTTTTAAAGACAATGGTGAACTATCTATAAACCATAATTCCGGGGCCAAGGAAACTGGTTCTTGGGTTGTTCAGGAAGAACAAATAGAAATTGTAATAAATGAGGAGAGAATGACTCTTTACACGATTGAGCTTTTAACTGATACAAAGCTAAAACTTTCCAGCAATTTAAAGACAATCATATTAATAAAATAATAAAAGCCCCTTTTGGGGCTTTTTTTTTAATATATAAATGGAATGAAATAATATGTCCCGGATTTATATTTTTCATATTCGGGGAAAACGGCCACCAGTTTTTTTTCTTCATACCTGAGTTTGAAAACCAAATCGATCAACAAAAATAAAAAGCCCAAAAACATATACCATACCGGGTTGCTCAATATTAATCCGGTACATAGCACTAACAAAGATGTGTACATAGGATGACGGATAAGTTTATAAGGCCCATGCGTAACAAGTGTCGCCCCTTTTTTAATATCCGGTAAAACATTTACCTTATAAATCCCCATTGTAAAAATAGCCCACAATCCTAAAATTATTGCTGCCAAAATTAGAATAATCGAAGCCATTTTTATATTTTCCCAATTTGTTACAATGCCCATAAAAAATAAAAGCGCAAACTGGATTATGACAAAAACCATCGTTTCCTGAGATTAAAATTCACTTGTTTATAAATTCAAAAGTTATAACTTTTTTTGAAAATATATTATTTCAAGATTTGACTCTACCCCCGGGGCAATGCTTATATTACTAATATTGTTTAACCTTTAGCCGCAGAAAATGAAAGAACTATTATTTAACATCGGTGAGTTTTCACGCATGACAGGGCATACTTTAAAAGCCTTGCGTTTGTATCATGAAAAAGGTTTGTTAATTCCTCACAGGGTGGATGAATTTACAAATTATCGCTATTATAATTCTTCAAACCTGGATCAGGCCAGGATTATTTCTATGCTGCGTTCGATGGATTTTAGCCTGGTGGATATAAAAACTATTCTTGAAAATTATGATAATGATTCAGATATCATCACAGTGTTGAAGAATCAAAAAATAAAAATAGATGAAAGAATATCAAATCTGGAAAACATAACCCATCGCATTGATTCAATTATCCAAAAAGAAAAGCCTGGCAAAAACAACCTGTTCGATGGACAGTTTCATGTTGAAGAAAAAACAGTTCCTCCAATGCTGATTGCAGGTTTACGTTTCAAAGGTGCGTATCCTGAATCGGCAAAGTATATTGGAAAACTTGCAGCTAATTTAAGAAGCAATATGTGCAGCCCACCGTTTTGCCTTTATTACGATGGCGAGTATAAAGAAAATAAAGCGGATATTGAAGTTTGTTTTCAAATAAAGAAAGACAAGAAATATTCAGGTATTAATGTTCGTCGCACAAAAAAAACAAAGGTTTTGTCTTTGATCCACAAAGGGCCATATGAAGAGTTAAGCCGTTCTTATTCAAAAATAATCGCTGAAATTAAAAACCAAAAACGGACAATGGATTTACCCATCAGGGAGATTTATTTAAAAGCACCGGGAATGGTTTTTAAGGGAAACCCTCAAAACTATTTAACAGAAATACAAATTTGTGTCAGAAAAAATGGAGACAAAAATGAAGACAGTGTTTAAAATAGTTGGAATCCTTGCAGTAATTGTAATTATTGCTGGCGGAGTTATTTACTATTTTATGCAACAGCCAATGTATAAGCCTGGTATGGTAAATCAGGGTCAGAACTTACGGTCCGGTTTAAATCCGCCTTCACAGATTGGGCAGGACAGTTTATTTTGGCAGGTTGAAGATGACATAAAATTGTATCACACTGCCCAAGGATCCGGAGAGGATGTTTTAATAATACATGGTGGTCCTGGAATTCCTTATGCTAAACATTGGTCAGGATTGGATTCCTTGCTTCACAACTATGCATTTCATTACTATCATCAACGGGGAGCGGGTAAGTCAAGCAAGCCGTTCGATAAATTTCAATCACAAAATTATTATGACAATATGCAGCTCCTGGAGAGAACTTTGGGTCTTGGAGCGCAAATAGCAGATATCGAAAGGATACGCCAGATACTGGGCAAAGAGAAACTAACGCTTATCGGCCACTCGTTTGGGGCTTTTTTAGCCTCGCTTTATGCTGCAGAATTCCCCGAACGGGTTAAGGCATTGGTACTTATAGCTCCGGCAGATGTAATGGTTTTGCCTTCAGAAACAGGTTTATTTGAACAGGTAAATTCTATGCTGCCAGAAGATGAGCGCCAAAACTTTGCTGTATTTATGGAAAAATATCTGGATTTTTCAAACCTGTTTTCCAAAAGTGAAAAAGACCTGGCCAATAATCAAATTGAGTTTGGCCGATATTATGCAATGGCTATAAAGTCACGAGGAATACAAATGCCGGAATTTCAAATGTCAGAAAATGATATTGCCGGATGGGCTGTTTATGCAATGTATTTTAGCATGGGCCAATCTCATGACTATAGTTCATACTTTACTGAAATTAATGTTCCAACATTGGTAATTCACGGCGGCGAAGATATACAATCGGAGGAAACGAGTAAAAAGTACAATAGCTATTTTAGTGGATCTGAATTTGTAAAGATTGAAAATGCCGGCCATTTTCCTTTTTACTCACAACCGGAGTCCTTTGCCAGTGCTGTTAATGTATTTTTGGAAAAAACAAATCTGGGGAAATAATGCAAAAATTTGATTATAAAAAAGAATTAAAACATCTGTACAAACCGTCTGTTAAAAATATTGAGACTATTGATGTGCCTAAAATGAATTTTTTAATGGTTGATGGTCACGGTGATCCTAATAAAGAAAAAAGCTTTGAAGAAGCCATTACAGTTTTATACTCAGTTTCATATACCCTCAAATTTATGATAAAAAAAGGAGAAGTAGAAATTCCTCACGGGCAGGTGCTTGATTATGTAGTAAGACCTTTGGAAGGGCTTTGGTGGGCTGAAGATATGATGGATTTTGATAAAGGAAATAAAGACAATTGGAGCTGGACGCTGATGATAGCCCAACCGGATGTTGCAGATAGTGAAATGGTGGCAACAGCTATCAATAAAGCAAAAAGTAAGAAACCTTTACTTGAATTTGAAAAGCTCAACTTCAAAGATTTTACTGAAGGCCGTTCTGCACAAATTATGTATATGGGGCCTTACTCGGATGAAGGACCGACGATAAAGAAAATTCATCATTACATAAAAGAACAGAATGGATCATTATCTGGTAAACATCACGAAATATATTTAAGCGATCTACGACGAACAGCCCCGGAAAAACTTAAAACAATTATCCGTCAGCCATTTCAAGAAAGTCCCTAATCTAAATATTGTTTATCAAACATGTTTTACCTGTTCCGCATATCGATGCTTTTTTTTATTGAGTTAGGGAAATATTTCCTTAAATGTAATAAAAAGCCAAAAAATGCCGAAGCATAAATCAGAATAACTCACGTACATTTTATGTTAGTTGATTTTAACAGCTTTGATCAGATCAGGCAAAGGGTACTTTTAACAGGTTTTGTATTAGGTTTTGTTGCATGCACGTATGCAAGTTTAGAGTTGATTTACGTTAAAAGCCACTCATCTCCCATATGGGTACCAACGGGGTTTGCTTTCGCCATTTTACTTATTTTTGGAAAACGGACTTTGCTTTCCTTGGCAATTGGTTCATTCGTTTCCATTATTCTCACAAGAAGCTTTAATGACCTTCCATTCTACCAAACAATAACAATAGCAGCAATTTCGGCATTTGGTGTTTATTTACAAGTACTTGCGGGCTATAAACTTTTAAAGTATTTCAAAAGTGAAATGGATTATCTAAAAGATGTTCGTAGTACATTTATTTTCGCAACGGTTTCGATGGTTGTTGGGGCAATTGGTGCAACAATAGGCGTTTCAGTTAGAATGATTTTTTCGGGATTCGATTTTAGTATTGTATCAACCCTATGGACACGATGGTGGATGGGAGATGTAGTCGGATTGTTGGTTTTCAGTACCCTTATTTTAAGCTTTTATAAAAAACCGAAACTGGACATCTCATTTGCACGCTTATTTGAGGTACTTTCTCTTTTTACACTTATTATTGTTTTTACACAAATGGTTTTTGGGGAATGGATCCAAGATGAAATTAGCAATTCGTTGCCATTTTTGATTATTCCAATTCTGTTATGGATAGCATTTCGTTTTTCAACCAGAGAAACATCACTGGCAATATTGATTGTGGCATTTATAGCAACCTGGTTTACCAGAAACGGCATGGGCCCTTTTATGCGTGAAGATTTAGCCCTCTCGCTTTTGGTATTACAATTATATTTAGGGGTTATCACTATAATGGCAATTGTAATGTCAGTTTCAGTACAGGAAAGAAAACGTGTAAAAAAAGAATATTCCAATATAAGCGAGTCTCTGGAAAGACGAGTTTCAAAACGAACGGATGAGTTGGCAACCCTGAACAAAGAACTTCTTATCGAGGTAAATCAGCGTAAAAAAGCAGAAGCAGAATTAAAAGAAAGCCAGGAAAGAAACCAGGCTCTTTTGCTGTCTTTGCCGGATTTAATTTTTCTTCATGATGGTGATGGTAAAATAATTGACTACCAGGCGCCAGACATAAATATGTTATATTTAGAACCACAAAACTTCCTTGGCAAACCTTTTGAAAGTATTTTCCCGGCAGATATCGCAAATGATTTGAAATTGGTTTTTAAAAAAGTTTTCAAAACAGGGCAAACACAAAGTTATGAATATTTCCTAGATATAGCAGACCAGAAAAGCTATTTCGAATCCCGAATCAGCCTTTGCGGAGAAGACCGTCTGATGAGTGTTGTTCGTGATATATCTGATCATAAACGTGCAGAACAGGAACGGGGTCAACTTGAAGATCAGGTCCGCCATGCGCAAAAATTAGAAAGTTTGGGCGTATTGGCAGGCGGCATTGCACATGATTTTAACAACCTTTTAACTGCAATAATGGGTAATACAGGCCTGGCATTAATGAATATTCCGGATAAATCACGGGCCGCAAAAAACTTAAATAATATTGAAAAGGCTTCTTTGCGGGCTGCCGATTTATGTCGTCAATTACTAGCCTATTCCGGAAAAGGAAAATTTGTTGTTGAAGCAATAAATATAAATGAGCTTATAAAAGAAATGTCTAAGCTGCTTGATGTTTCCATATCTAAAAAAGCAAAGTTGAGTTATAATTTTTCTGAACCGATCCCGTTTTTTGAAGCAGATGCAACCCAGGTTCGCCAAGTTGTAATGAACTTAATTACAAATGCTTCGGAGGCGATAGGAAATAAAGGGGGTAAAATTGTAATTAAAACGGGAACCCATAAATGCACAAAAGACTATTTAAGTAACTCTTATTTTGATGACGATCTTGATGAAGGCGATTATATCTACTACGATGTTATCGATGATGGAAGTGGCATGTCTGAGGAGACAAAATCAAAATTGTTTGACCCGTTTTTTACAACAAAATTTACCGGGAGAGGCTTAGGGCTTGCAGCAGTTATTGGTATTGTACGCAGCCACAAAGGAACTATAAAAATTGAGACTGAAGAAGGAAAAGGGACACGCTTCCGTATTTTGTTTCCCATCTCAGATATCAAACTTGTTAAAGAGAAAAAACCAAAAGAAGAATATTTAATTTGGCAGGGAAGTGGAACAGTTTTGGTCGTTGATGATGATGAGTCTATCCGCCTGTTGGGCAAAGCTACTCTGGAACAAGTTGGAATGAATGTTATTACTGCAAATGATGGCAAAGAAGCTGTTGAAGTTTTCAAGCAAAATTCGGATGAAATTAAACTTGTTTTAATGGATATGACAATGCCGCATCTTAGTGGTGATGAGGCATTTAAACAAATACAAAAACACCGTTCGGATGTTAAGGTCATTTTATCCAGCGGATACAGCGAGCAAGAGGCAACTCAAAAATTCAGCAACTCGGGCTTAGGTGCCTTTCTACAAAAACCTTATAAACCATCCGATCTGATTATTAAAGTAAAAAATGTTCTTGCAGGTTAGTGAATATTTTGCCTAATCCTTAAAGAAACATATCCTTTGGCAACCCCCTCTTAAACCTATTGCTTTCTACAAACTATCAATTTCACAAAGATTTTTAAGTTTTTCACTAACGGTTCGAAGTATAAGTGAAATAATATTTTTATACTTTGATTGGCTTACTTTTAATAAAAGCTAAGGCAAGATTTAAAGGAGAAAGATTAGTGATTAAACGGGTATGCATAAATGACCTTCGGCCAGGTATGTTTATTGTGGATGTGACAGATAGCTGGAGTAAGCGCTTAGGTATAGAAAAGGAATTATATCTTACGGATCAAGGCCTTCTACAAAAACTGCAGCAGATGGGCTATAAAGATGTACATATTGATACAGCAAAAACTAAAATTCTTAAAAGCAAACAAAAGGCACCAGCTAAAATATCAGAAAAAAAATCATCTATTCAAGAAAAGCTTTCCAATGCTGCAAATGTACATAAAAAAACATACAAAGCCGTTACATCAATAATGAGTGATTTTAAAAGAAGCGGGAAAATTAGACTGGGTAACATTCAAGAAGTGGTTTCAGATGTTGTTGATTGCGTATTAGAAAATAAATACATAATTACCGGACTTGGCATGATGCAATCTAATAATAATGCTTTATTTGAACATGCGGTTAATAGTTTAACTTTGATGGTCGCCTTTGCAAATTCTCTTGCCTATGATTATGAAAAGCAAACGGAACTTGGGACGGGCGCGCTACTTCACGACATTGGCATGCTGGAAGTGCCTTCCAATATTTTAAATAAGCGTAGCAAACTTTTACCAGATGAAATGATCGAAATGAGAAAGCATGTTAAACAAGGCTATGAAATTCTGAAAAACATTCCAGGTATACCTCAAAGTACTTTGCTTATGGCCAGCCAACATCATGAACGGATTAACGGGTCAGGTTATCCTTTAAAACTAAAAGGGGATAAAATAAGTGAATATGGGCAAATGGCAGGAATTATTGACGTTTACCATGCAGCGACATCTGATAGGGGATATAGAAAAGGTATTTCTCCTTCGCAAGCCCTGGCTGAGATACTGTTGAAAAAAAATGACATGTTTAATGTTGAATTAGTTGGAAAATTTGTAAAAGCCATTGGTATTTATCCATTTGGCTCGCTTTTAAAACTTAAAAACGGATTAGCAGGAATAGTTGTAAACATCGAAGAGGAAGACCTTTTGCACCCAACGATGAGAATTATATATGATCAACAGAAAGGTGGATTAATAAGGCCTTACGATATTTACCCTGGGAATTATAAAAAGGACTCAAATTATAAAATTATGGGTGTTAAGCCTATAGAAGAACTATTCCTAAAAAAGGCGGATATTTCAAAATATTTAGGAGTCCAGTATTAACCGTTTTTAACTTTGAAACTATTGTGTCACTTTTTTGAAATACGAATTAAACGGTTTCCCAGCCAAATATAACTCGTAGATTTGATCTGCCAGGTTTTCACTAAGCAGAACGTCGAGGTCAAGCGTTGCTCCATAGTAAAAAGTTTTATTAAAAAGAATAGGCAGCTTTTCTGCGGCATCCATAAACTCTTTTGGCAATCGTTTGTTTTTCTGACCCAGCAATTCTCCGAAATTGGTAATAAAAGATATTGCCTTTACCACTTTATTAAACTCAGCAGGATCCTTCATGATCGCTGTACGCACTTTTAGTAGTTGATCTTTTTCAACATGATGCGCCCCCCCATAAACCTGAACACCATTCGGGCTGAATTCAAAATAAATCCCTGGCGTTGAAAAATCCTTTCTGCCACCTGGAGAGATAACTGCCGAAACATTGGTCTTATAGGGCGTTTTATCTTTTGCAAAACGGATATCGCGGTTTATTCTGAAGATAGCCTCTTTGGGTTGGATTGCCACAGAGGGGTCATCTTTTTGAATTCGGCCAATCATTTCCGCAACAAAGTCATGAAAGGGTTCTTTAACCATTTTCTCATAGCGTTTTTTATTTTCATGAAACCATTCTTTATTGTTATTTGCTTTTAGTTCTAAAAAGAAAGCTACAAAATCATTTTCAAACCAAGGCATCGATCCCTCCATTATTTTTTATTAATAAAATCATCTATTAGCGGGCAAATTTCGGAAGCCAGCTCTTCCTGTACAAAATGGCCTACATCCTCTAGTTTTTTTACAGTATGCTTTTTAAGCAGGTCTTCCCATTTGTTCAATTCATTTTCGCGGAAAGCAATATCTTTCATTCCCCACAAGATAAGAGACGGTTTATCTGCAATCTTTTCCCTTTGAGACCACAGTTTCTCTAACCAATCATTTGATCCGATTATTTCTTTTGGAAAAACCCAGCTGCCTTTTCTATGTGCTGGTGTATCCAATGGATTTAGGTAATGGCTGTGAATTTCTTTGGTGAGCTTTGAAGTATCGCCATAGGCTTTTTTCATCACGACTTTTGCAAAAAAATTAAAATTCCTAATCAGGAACTGTCCAATTGTACCACCCATAAATCCACTAAATTTTTCATAATGTGGGTCTCCTTTAGCAGGCCAAACCCAAGTATTCATAATAACCAGGTTCTTTATTTTTTGTGGGTGCTTTAATGCGTACGAAAGCCCAATTGGTCCACCCCAATCCTGAACCACAAGTGTTATGTTTTCGAGGTCAAGGTTTTCAAGTAAAGCCTCAAGGTTTTCAGCATGTTGTTCCGGAAGATAAGACCAATCGTGTGGTTTGTCAGATAGCCCAAACCCAATATGATCCATTGCAATACACCTGTTATTGCCGGATAATCCTTTTATCATATGCCGGTATAAATAAGACCAGGTTGGGTTGCCATGAACCATGACAATTGGGTCACCGCTACCTTCATCGACATAATGCATTTTACCAATATCATCCAAATCCAAAATTTTTGATTTAAAAGGATAATCATTTCTGTCTAACCATTGGGGAGTATTCATTTTTAACCTTATAAAACCTTCCGGTTTTGCGACCCGGAAGGCATAATTAAGAATCTACTTTGGAGAATGAAAGGCGATTTTATTTCCTTCTGTATCCATAAAAAAAGCCATATAACCAATCTCATCAGAGATTTTAGTTTTTGGCATAACCACTTTACCGCCAGCTTTTTCTACTCGTCCAAGCGGTGTTGAAAGATCTTCACCACCATTCAGATATACAACTGCTCCATCAGCAGAAGGTTTGTATCCTTCGCCTGTACATATCGAGCCGCCTACTTCACCGGGATCATTGCTTAAAAAGGCCATTTTAATCCCTTGCATTTCCATAGGTTGTAGGTCTGTGCCAAGAACAGAGCTATAAAAATTTACTGCCCTGTCATGATCGGTTGCAGGTATTTCAAACCAGTTGATTGCATTTGCCATTATATTTCTCCTTTTGTGTGTTATTGTTGTGAATGTAATGCTACACGATTGCCTTCGCAATCTTCAAAATGGGCAAAAAACCCATGTTCCCCAATGCTTGTTTTAGGTACCAGTGTTTTACCTCCCGATGAGTTAACATTTGAAAGTGTTCCTTCAATGTCATTTACACTAAAGTAAACAATTGACCCGGAATGTGAAGGTGTATATCCTTCGGCTTTGATTAAAGTTCCTGCTGACCCGCTTGCTTCAGGATCTATTGGAAAAAAAGCCATCTTCATTGGCCCCATTTCGTTAAGGTCCAGCTTTACATTAAATATACCTTCATAAAAAATTTTTGCCCTGTCCAGGTCAGAAACAGGTATTTCGAACCAGTTAATTGCATTTGCCATAAAATTTCCTCCGTTTGGTTGGTTTATAATTGCAAAAAATTGTGGAACAAACATAGCAGAAATCAAAATAGCTTCAAATGATAAATCTTAAAAAACGTAAAAACCTATTTTTTTTATTTTTGCACGCAGGGCTTATATTGTTTAGTCTATTGGGGAAAACCACAAAAAAACGTAAAAGTCTATGCTAAAAAAGACCCAGTTATTTTTTTTAATAAAATCGATGAGCAAAGCAGAGAAAAGGTATTTCAAATTGTTTGTTTCATCAACAAGTGGAGATAATAATTACCTGTTGCTCTTTGATGAAATAGACAATCAAGTTGAATATGATGAAAAATCAATCAAAAAAAAATTTGCCGGTAAAGCATTCATAAAACAGCTTCATGTAACAAAAAACTATTTAAGCAATCTTATCCTGAAAAGCTTGCGCAATTATCATTCTAAAATTTCTAAAGAAGCCGAATTAAAAGATTTACAGCGCAATGTGGAAATTCTTTTAAAGCGAGAGCTTTTTCAACAATGTCTGTTTAATGTTGAAAAGGGTATTCTAATTGCTGAACAATATGAAAAATGGCCGGACCTCTTAAGTTTTCTCGAAATAAAAAGGACAATTCTGCGAAATAAAAAGGGTACGTCTGCAGCATTGGACGAACTCAATCAAATTAACAAATTGGAGCAATCTGTTTTAAACAAATTGATGCATACTTCCCGCTATTGGGATTTGACAGTAAATATGTTTTCAAATTTTTCAGAACCGGAAAAACTGGAATCAAACTCATTGCTTCAAAATGAAAAACTTGCAGATTCCTTCCAGGCAAAAATGCTTTATCACTATGCTTGGCAGGCGGTACATTTCACAAAAAACAATTTACAGGAAACGCGTAAAACAATGGAAAAGGTAATCTTTTCCTGGGAAGAAAATGAACATCAGATTTATGAAAACCCGGCAGCATATTTAACGGCTTTAAACAATCTTGTTGGAATTGCTCTACAGGCAAAGCAATATGAATATGCCGAGCATATGATTTACAAAATACGCAGGGTTCCAATCCGTTATGGACTGAAAAGCAATAATCCGATTGCAGTTAAGGCGATGTTGCACAGCTATAATGTGGAGCTTGAAATGTATCGGGATACACGACAGGCCGACCGTGGTATTGAGGTTATCCCCAAAGTAAGAGAATTCCTGGAAGATAAATCATTAGATAGGCCAAAGTCTTATGAGCTTTTGCTATATTATCAGTTTTCAAGTTTGCATTATTTTAAAGAAAACTATGAAGAGGCTCTAAAATACTTAAATATAATTCTTGCCGGCAAGTATGCAAACACCCGTGATGATATTATGAGCTATGCTCATCTGTCTTTTTTGGTGATCCATTTTGAACTGGGCAATATGATTCTTTTAAGATATGCTGTTGAATCATGCAGAAGATTTTTAAAGAAAAAACGTGATCTTCAGGATTTTGAAAAAACGCTTCTATCTTTTTTTTCGAAGTTAAGTACAGTTCCCAAAGCTGAATATAAAGATCATTTTAAAAATCTAAAATCGGGACTATTTGCAGGATTATCAGAAAAAGAGAAAAACAATATTTTAGATTATCTGAATTTTGAAGAATGGATTGAAAACAATCTAAACAAATAGACTTTTTTAATTATTATGTTTGACGAACTCATAAATCATTTTTGAAACTTCCGCCATGGTTTTTACCGCGCCATCAGGGTCTTCCAAATTTTTGGAAAGCAGAACCAGGACATATTTATTCCCATCTTCTAAAATTACAATTCCTGAGTCATGTCGAACACCGCTAATAGATCCTGTTTTATGGGCGACTTTAATACTTTTAGGAAGCAGCGCCGGGATAATCGAATTGTATTTTTGATCTAATAAAATGTCTGTCATTTTTTTAGAAGCCGATTTACTTACAGCGCGACCAGAAGCGATTTTTTCATAAATAGCCAGTAAATCTTTGGCAGTTGTTGTGTTGCTTAAACCAGCATTATAGGCTTTCATATCTTCAACACCACGCAAAACCTGAATAGTATTTGCCCCCATTTCGCGCATGGTTTGGGTAACTTTTTTTGCATCAAGAAACTCGATGACAATGTTTGTGGCCAGATTACTGCTGCGGATAATCATATCATAAACAAGATCAGAAATTGTTTTTTTCTTTCCAATAAAATCATAAAGCCCCTCACCTCCATCACGGGAAATTTCTAAACTAAAACCGGATCCGTCGACAATGCTTTTAAACTCATTTTTTATTTCAAGTGAATCTGTAAGATTAAATTTTCCGCTTTCCGCTTGCTTAAAAACTTCAATCATTACCGGCGTTTTCATTGTACTGGCCGCGTGGAAAATTTCGTTTTCATTTAGAAAAAGTGAGATAGGGTTTTCTTCAATTGTTCTAAATGCCACGGCAAAATTTCCATTATGTTTGGCAAGTTTGCTCTTAATCTCTTCTTCCAGTTTTAAAGTGTTCTTTTCCATATTTATGATTCCCGTAAATGAAATAAAACTTAACAATATAATGAACATTTTCTATCTCCTGTTAACGATATAAACGCCACCAATAATTAAAGCCATGCCAACAAAATGAAGTGCGAAAAATTGTTCACCATCCAAAAATCCTATAAATAGCGCAACAATGGGAATTATGTAAGTGACAGAACTTGCAACTACCGGAGAGGTCATTTTCAATAATCTAAAAAACAAAATTAGTGCTAATGCAGTGTTAACTATTCCAAGAATCGCAAGATAACCTAAAGCTTCAAGCGAGCCGGGTTGTGTTGAAAGCCGAGTGGTAAAATCTGTAAAAAAAAGATAAACTAAAGCCGGCGGCCCAATAAAAAACAAAGCAAGCCCGGTTAACTGAACGGAAGGTACATCTGACAGATATCTTTTGATATAGTTAACATTAAATCCATATAAAAAAGAGGCTAAAATTACAAAAAACACAAAGTAGTTGATTGTACCAAGAGCCCCGCTTTTATTTATTAAACTTAAACCGATTGATCCGGCCAGGCCAATTAAAATACCGGCCACTTGTTTTCGATAAATTTTTAAATGAAACAGGAAAATGCCAACCAGTAAAGTAAACAACGGAGTTAATGCATTTAGCACACCAGTAATTCCGCTTTCTAATTGAGTTTGCGCCTTGGCAAATAAAAATGCAGGGATTAAATTGCCGGTTAACCCGGAAATAAACAATTGCCAGCCATGAGGCTTTAAATATTTCTTTATGTGAAAAATTGCGGTTGGAAGTAAAACGATATAAGCGAATAAAATTCTAAGTAATGCAACCTGCTCAACGGAATAAACAAAAAGCCCTTTTTTTATCAGAATGAATGAGCTGCCCCAGATTACGGAAGTAGCTAGTAAAAGTACGATGGCAAGTGTTCGCTGTTTTTTTTCTCCCATCTTAACCGTTGCCGTAAACTTTAAAAACAGGACCGTGTAAATCGGCAGCTTTTGAGGAGCATGCAAATTGTATCACATTTGTAATTGCTTTTGGAGTAACCCAAAGTGATGGGTGGACTGCGGCTGCAACAGAATAGCCATTTTTCAAAAACAATTCTTTAACAGCTTGCCCTAAATTACCCGAAGCTCCTGTTAGTAAAACTGTTTTGTTTTGCATATAATTAGTCCGGTAATTTTTGGGAATCTATTAAAAAAGAAAAATGCCTGGCATGACAAAACTAAGTTGTTATAAGAAACACTATTCAATCAATATTAAAACTTTTACTGATTTATCTACAAGGTCGCTGCTAACAAATCCAATTGAGCCTGGCGTTTTTGCAATGGTTTTTAACATCTCTTCTTCAGTTTCCAATACTTCTGGGGGATCGCCTTCTCCAAGCAACACCTTTTTTAACCAAATTGATTTCATGCGTGAAGAACTTTTTCCAATAAACTTATAGAATATGTCACGTACGCCGGGTTTTGGTTTTAAATCAAAAACAATCAAAGTAAAATCGTTCTCCCATTCACGGATGTCACCCGTATAAAAATCCAATAATTGACTTTTAGAAATAGAATCCACAGAAACAGAGTTGTGGGCTATTACGGCTACTTGAGAATAGCCTTTTACAGATAGGAGTATAATAAAAACAAATAGAAAAATGCTTTTCATTCTTTTACCAATTAAAAGAAAACTGAGACTGCTAACGCATGATTACCAAAGTCAGCCGTTGGTCCAACATGATACTGATCGGTAAAAACTTTGGTTTTAAATTTGATAAGCGCACTTTGGGCTTTTAGAGTGATACGATCGTTTAACATATAAGACACGCCGACTGTAGGAACGGAAAATGAAAAGTCAGCATTCGGTAAAAATTTTTCTCTGATGTGCCAATAACTAAAATATGGATACCACTCATCAGTAATAAAATACCCAAGTGTTGCATAATAAAAAGTTTTGGTTAAATCTAATTGAGGAATATTTTCATCATACAAAACTCTGATAAACTCTGACTTAAAATCAAAATTTCCGAATTCAAAGGAAATATCTGCGCCCAGCCGCATACGATGGACAAGTTTATTGATGGATGAATCTTCTAAAAATATTTTAGGGCTAAACTTAACACCGGCAGCCTGGTCAGAGGTAAATGAAACACCCAGTTTAAAATTCTTTGTTCTAAACCCAAGCCGTGTACCGAATAAAAATGTGTCAGTTGTATCAAGGCCGGAAATTGCATTGCCTTCCCAGGTTTCAACATTTGGGCTGTTACCAAGGTAAGTTGCGTAGTCGATTTTAATTGAGCCAACTCTATGAAAACCATAGGCTTGGATAAAAGTTTTTTGGGGAACAAAGTCACTAATAGCAATTATTTCGGAATACGAATCCTCGTAAACTAAAGGCTTGGTTACATAAGGAACAAGCGGTGTCCTGTTTTTGATTTCATTAAAACTGTTAAAGATTGGAATTTGTAAACCAAGCTTCAGATTAAAATGATTCCCTTTTCGAAAACGAAGCCAGGCTTCTTCAACACTAAAAGCACCCCATTGCTTTACGGAAGTAAAATTATTAACAGCCTGAAAATTAATAAAAGCGCTCCAACTTTCTGCTATGTCTTTTTGGGCAATCAGGTTTAGTTGCTGCATATTAAATGATGATCTGCGGATTTGACTTCTGCTAGTCTTTTCATATACAAATGAATTTTGAAAATAGCCAAAAATGCGTAGAGGAGATTCTTCTGTTTGGGCAAAGGAAAACTGAAACAAAAAGATCATCAAGGTTAAAACACTAAATATTTTTATCATCAATAATTCCCATAGGTATTTTGGAGTGTTAAGCCCATAGTTTAATTAATAAACCTATTGAAATAAAGGAATATCCAATTTTATAAAAGTAGGGCTCTATATTGATTAATTAAACACTTATAATTTGAAATTGACGATGATCATAGATTTTGGGTTTCCGTATTATTTTATTATGTCATGAAAGTGAGATAAAAAAATCGGGCTCCCCCACGTCCGAAAAGTCTGCTCCCCCTAATGCAGACACCAAACCCGGTCAGTTTGGCCGGGTTTTATATCATACATAATAAAAAATATTTTAGACTTGTCTTTATGTTTGATAGTTTTAAACGACTAATTAGAAAATCATGAAAGATGAAGAGATATGTCAAAATTGTTTTTTTTGATCCTTATTTTGGGCACGACTTTATTTGCTCAATCACCGAAATCGCTTGTTCATAAATATCAAAAAAGAGCTGCGTTGAAAAATGCACAATGGTCTGTCTTTGCCAAATATGTCGAAAGTGAGAATATTGTTATTGATCATAACAGTAGTTTCAGTTTAACTCCGGCATCCGGGTTGAAGTTATTTACAACCGCAACAGCTTTGGATGTGCTTGGGAGTGATTTTCGCTTTTCAACCAGGCTCTATTTAAACGGAACAATTGAAAGTGGTGTTTTAAAAGGAGACCTTTTAATTATCGGAGGTGGTGATCCTACTTTGGGCAGTTCACAGGTTAAAGGTTCTCTTCCTTTGGATAGCCTTATGATGAGTTGGACGGAAGCAATCTCGCAAAAAGGCATTAAGCAAATCACAGGGAATATTGTTTCTTTTACCGGACTTTACGATGAACAATCAGTGCCTGGATATTGGTATTGGATTGATTTGGGTAATTATTATGGGGCTGGAAGTAATTCGTTAAATATTAGTGATAACCTGTACCATGTTTTTTTTAAGCCTGCAAAAAACGTTGGTAATGGTGCTAAAGTATTGAGGACAGAACCTGAGATACCGGACCTGACTTTTAACAATAATATGAAAACCGGCAAAAAAGGATCTGGAGATAATGGTTATATTTATTGCGCTCCCGGTCAATTTAGGGCAACATTAAGAGGAACAATTCCCGCTGGTGTAAAAGAGTTTTCGATCAAAGGTTCAATTCCCGACCCAGCTTTATTTGCAGCACAGGAATTAAAACGATCATTGCAAAAGGTGAAGGTAAATGTAGATGGAGAAGCAAAGGTATCCCGCAAAGAATTTAATTTTGATAAATCCAGGGTTTTGCATACAACCTGGTCGCCGCCTTTAAAAGATATTGTTTACATTGTTAATAAACGCAGCAATAATTTGTATTCTGAGGCGATTGGTAAAATGGCCGGGTTAAATGTTTTTAACTATGGCTCAAATGAAAACTCCGTTAAAGCAATTTCCTCATTTTTTGAGCGCAATAATATTGATGATGAAATGAGTCTTTATGATGTTTGTGGGTTATCACCAACAAATACAATCTCCACAAAAATGATGACAGAACTACTTGTTACCATGAGCAAACATGAAGAATTTGACGCTTTTTATAACTCGATGGGTGTTGCAGGAGATGCGGATGACATTGGCCATTTTAAAAACTTTGGTGTGGGGACAAAGATTGAAAAAAATGCGCGGATTAAGTCAGGAACAATTACCCGTGTAAAAAGTCACTCAGGATATTTACAAGATAGAAAAGGCAGGTTGATTGCATTTTCTATGATTGCTAATAATTACAAAGGTTCTGTGCGAAATATAAATAACATGCATAAAAAAATACTAATTGCCCTAGCAAAATTAAACTAATCTGTAAATGAGTTTTATCTTAGCAAAAGCATCTTTTTGGTCAAGATTTTTGAACCGGCTTTTATTCGGTATAT
The DNA here is from genome assembly GCA_013112635.1 of Calditrichota bacterium. Taxonomy (NCBI): domain Bacteria; kingdom Pseudomonadati; phylum Calditrichota; species Calditrichota bacterium. The sequence goes on from JABFGF010000002.1 coordinate 968,203, forward strand.
ATAAATTCCACCAGGTAACCCAGAAGCATCAAACTTAATTGAATAATCTCCATTAACCTGATCCATATCAACCAGGGTTTGTATTTTTTGCCCCAATGTATTATAAATGTCTAGTGAAACATGGCTGGGTTTACTAAGCTTATATTTTATGGTTGTTACAGCTTCTTTTGCCTGGGCGCTTTTTTCTCCAAAAGGATTGGGATAGTTTTGGTTAAGCTGGAAAGATTTTGGCTGTTTAAACTGTTTTATATCTGAAACAATATCTGTGTAAGATCCTGTTTCTAACGGAGAGATATTGTCGGCTTCGTCTTTTGTTCTGATTGCAAAGTATTTAGAATCATCAGTTGTACCACTCATATCAATCTGGACAGACCCTTTCGCAAAATCACTTGAATCTCCCTGGAAAACCACGGTTGCAGTTTCCCATTTTGCATTTGTGTTAACTTTTTCATCATTTGCCCAGCGGATCTCGAAAGAACTAATACTGCCAGATGTGCTGTCATCACCTGAACTTGAATTATCCCATGAAGCAGTTGCCAAACTAAAATCAGAATTAACCTCAGTCACAAGAAAATTGCTAACGGACGCAGGGCTAATTGCATCGGGAACAGAAATTAAATCTGAAAAAGAGCCATTTTCTAATTGCGAAATGTTTCCGGCTTCATCACTGGTGCGGATTGCAAAATACTTATCTCCAATATTAAAACTACTCATGTCAATATCTGTTGAGCCATCGGCAAAAACAGTAGAATTTCCTTGAAAAGCTATTGTTGCAGCACTCCATTTTTCATCGTTATCAATCAGTCCGGCTTCTTTTGATGCCCATCTTATTTCAAAAGAACTAATGCTGCCGGATGTGCTATCATCGCCTGAACTTGTGTTATCCCAGGAAGCCGCAACGGAACTACCATCTGAATTAATGAGAGAAACAGAAAACTCGGAAACCGAAGAAGGGGCAATGAAATCAAGGTCAGGTTCGTCAGCCGTCCGCGGGTCCGGCATCTCAACAAGATGACGAACCACTTCAATCTAACTGTTTTTATTGAGTTTAAGAGACTTGATAAACCGGGATTATCGTACCATAAACCCAAAATATTCTTCAATGCAGGTGCAATTCTCATACATTTTTACCGCGTTTATAATATGCCTAAACCGGATAAAATAACTAAAGATGAATATACATTTAAAAGGAATAAGCGGGCCAACACATATAAATCTTTGATGGAAAGCAATAACTGGACTCAGGCTGATTTAGCACGACACTTAGGAGTTTCCAGAGCTTGGGTAACTAACGTACTAAAAAATAAATAGGTGTGATGCCTATTTATTTATCTTGAATTTCAGTATTAAATATATTACCCTCGTTTTGGACATTTAGACATATGGACACAAAGTATATACATT